>NZ_JAKILE010000019.1:0-84576 GCF_023283775.1 Shewanella seohaensis | reverse complement strand
GCCTAATTTAAAGGCTAAGGTGTAATCTCGTTGTGTGCGCTTACGGCTTGAGTTAATTGATGTTGTCATAAAGAAATCCTCTTTATGTCAACGTATTTCAGGACGAGACACAATCAACAAAAAAGCCTGAGTCTGACTCAGGCTTTTTTGTTAGTAAACCGCATAAAAACTACAACCGCATGGCAAGCTCGGCGCCTTGGCGAATGGCACGTTTTGCATCGAGCTCGGCGGCCACATCGACACCGCCAATCAAGTGCACAGGAATACCCGTTGCTTTCATCTCATCGACTAAGGTGCGGTTAGATTCTTGTCCGGCGCAGAGGATAACATTATCCAAGGCCAACACTTCGGTTTGCTCGCCAACGCGGATATGCAGGCCCGCATCATCAAACTTGTCATAGCTGACGCCGGTTTTCATCTTCACATCGTGCTGTTTTAGCACTAAACGGTGGATCCAGCCGGTGGTTTTACCTAAGCCTTGACCCATCTTAGAGGTCTTACGTTGTAACAGATAGACTTGTCTATGATCGCTATTATCGACTTCAGGCTCGGCTAACCCACCCGCATGCTGATATTGCTTGTCTATACCCCACTGCTTTAACCATTTTTCAGGATTAAGCGTACTCGACTCAGATTCGCAGAGGTAATGCGCCATATCAAAGCCGATACCGCCTGCACCAATCAGGGCCACTTTGTCGCCAATCGTGGCTTGGCCCGTCAGCACCTGTTGATAATCCACCACTTTGGGGCTATCAAAACCTGGCAAGCTTAACTCACGCGGTACCACGCCGGAAGCGATAACAATTTCATCAAACGTTTCGGTTTCCAGTACCTTAGCATCTAAACGGGTATTTAAGCGCAAGTCGATTTTATGCAGTTTGATTTGATTGAGGAAATAACGAATTGTCTCGTTAAACTCTTCTTTTCCTGGGATTTTACGAGCCAGATTAAACTGTCCACCCACCTCGGATTTCGCCTCAAAGAGCACCACTTCATGACCGCGCATCGCCGCATACACTGAAAATGCCATCCCAGCGGGACCTGCGCCCATCACTGCGATACGCTTCTTGTTACTGGTGGGTAAAAAGTTAATTTCGGTCTCATAACAGGCACGGGGGTTGACCAAGCAAGTGGCACGTTTCAGAGAGAAAGTATGGTCCAAACAGGCCTGATTACAGCCGATACAGGTATTGATAAGCTCTGGCGTGTTGGCCGCCGCTTTATTCACAAATTCAGGATCGGCTAGGAACGGCCGGGCCATTGACACCATATCCGCTTGACCAGAGGCAATGATTTGCTCGCCAATCTCAGGCGTATTGATACGGTTTGTGGCAATCAGAGGCACTGAAACCGACTTTTTAAGTTTTTCAGTCACCCAAGCAAAGGCGCCGCGAGGCACGCTAGTCGCAATGGTTGGCACACGGGCCTCATGCCAGCCAATCCCGGTATTGATAATCGACACCCCAGCATGCTCAAGCCACTTGGCCAGTTGCACGACTTCGTCCCAAGTGGAGCCGTTATCGACTAAGTCGAGCATGGATAAGCGGAAGATAATGATAAAGTCTTTGCCCACTTTGGCGCGAATCGCATTCACAATCTCAATCGGGAATTGTGCACGTTTTTCAAAACTGCCGCCCCATTCATCGGTGCGGGTATTGGTTCGCAAACTGATAAATTGGTTGATCAAATACCCCTCAGAGCCCATCACTTCAACGCCATCGTACCCCGCTCTTTTCGCTAAAGCGGCAGAACTGGCGTAATCCTTAATGGTGGCGCGTACTTGGCGGCTCGACATGGCCGAAGGTGTAAAGGGAGTTATAGGCGACTTAATTTTACTCGGCGCCTGCGAAAAAGGATGGTAACCATAGCGCCCCGCATGCAGGATTTGCATACAAATTTTACCGCCAGCCTCGTGCACCGCTTGAGTCACAATGCGGTGTTTACCGACTTGCCAGGGAAAACTCAGCTGACACGCATGGGGAGTCAAACGACCACGTAGGTTGGGTGAGATACCGCCGGTGACAATTAAACCGACGCCGCCTAACGCGCGCTCTTTATAAAACGCTGCCAGTTTCTCAAATCCGCCCTTTTCTTCTTCTAAACCCGTGTGCATGGAGCCCATTAACACACGATTTTTGAGCTGGGTGAATCCCAGATCTAAGGGTTCTAATAAATGGGGAAACGACATTCAAACATCCTTTTTAAACAAGTGATTTAAATGAGCATACCTTGAGTCAAATGTAAGCTCAACTGTTGCTAGGGGGTTAAAAGTTAAAATCCTTTACAATTGTGTTTAGCCAGTGAGGGGATTTTCAGTTAGCATTGGCACATTCGATAAGCAAAGGAGTGGCTAATGTCCGCTAACCCATCGTTTTTCAAGAGAATATGTTTATTTATATGGAACACCCTCAACGGGATCCGTAAATTCATACTCAACCTGATTTTTTTTGGCTTCCTCGCCATCATCCTCATTACCATTGGCAGCAGTGAAGATATTCAGGTCGAAGATAACTCAGCATTGGTGCTTAATCTGGCGGGCTCCATTGTCGATCAAAAACAGCAGGTCGACCCGATTGAAGCCGCACTTAAACAAGGCAATAACGGCAGTAGCGATGGCGAAATCCTGCTGGCAGATATTATCTATGTGATTGATAACGCGGCGCACGATAACAGGATCAGCACGATAGTCTTAGACTTAGCCGAGCTAAAACGCGCAGGGATCAGCAAATTACAATCCATTGGCGATGCCTTGAATCGTTTTAAAGAAAGCGGCAAAAAGGTGGTGGCAATTGGAAACTATTACGAGCAAAACCAATACTTTCTTGCCAGCTTTGCCGATACCATTTACCTCAATCCCCAAGGCAGCGTCTCCCTCGATGGCTTAAGTATGTATAACCAATACTTCAAGTCTGCCCTTGAGAAGCTCAAGATAAAAGCCCACATTTTCCGCGTCGGCACCTTTAAATCCGCAGTAGAACCATACATGCGTGACGATATGTCGGATGCGGCCAGAGAAGCCAGTAGCGCCCTACTCGCCGATGTTTGGCAGAGTTACACTCAAACCGTGGTGGAAAATCGCCAAATCGATGCCAATACCTTAGTGCTCGACTCGGCAAATTACCTCGCGCAACTCGATAAGGCCGAAGGCGATTCCGCCACTATGGCCATCAATATGAAATGGGTCGATACATTAGCGACCGACGAAGAGTTCCGTAAAGTCATGCTCGATAGCGTGGGGAAAGAGAAGTCGGGTGACAGCTTCAAACAAGTCAGCTTTTACGACTATTTAACCCTAGTGACGCCTCTGCCAAGCTTCGTTGAGCAAGACAGTGTTGGCATTATCGTTGCCAGCGGTACTATTTTAAATGGCAGCCAACCCGCCGGCCAAATCGGTGGTGATAGCACTGCAGAGCTGTTACGCAAGGCGCGATTTGATAAGCATATCAAAGCGCTAGTACTTCGCGTCGACAGCCCTGGCGGTAGCGCCTTTGCCTCAGAGCAAATTCGCCAAGAATTACTCGCCCTCAAAGCAGCGGGTAAACCAGTGGTAGTGAGTATGGGTAGCCTTGCGGCGTCCGGTGGCTATTGGATTTCGGCCAGCGCCGATTATATCTTCGCAACCCCAACCACACTGACGGGTTCTATCGGGATCTTTGGGATGATCACTACTTTCGAAGATTCACTCGCCAGCTTAGGCATTCATACCGATGGTGTATCGACCTCAGAATGGGCAGGTTTGTCAGTGACTCGTACCCTCTCGCCACAAATCGAATCGGTTATCCAGCGCCATATCGAGCGTGGCTATTTAGACTTTATATCTCTGGTCGCTAAAGAACGTAAAATGACCTTAGAACAAGTGGATAGCATCGCCCAAGGCCGTGTGTGGAGTGGTAAAAAAGCCCTAGAGTTAGGTTTAGTGGATGAGCTTGGTGATATCGACCAAGCCGTTGCTAAAGCCGCTAAACTTGCGGATTTAAGCCTGTTCGACACCCGTGTGATTGAGCAAGAGCTCACGCCTGAGCAGCGTTTTGTACAGCAAATGTTTGCCTCTGTGTCGGCCTATTTACCCGCGTCACTCAGCCATTCAACACTGCTTGAGCAAATGCTGGCGCAATGGACGGGCAACTTAAAGACCATCGCGGCCTTTAACGATCCTAACCATGTGTATGTGTATTGTGACAGCTGTGCTATCAACTAACACAGACTCAAGATGAAAGACACAAAAGCCCGATACTTCGGGCTTTTTTATTGGGTTTATGCCTGCAAAATCGTATAATTAGCTCACTTGCAGCTAAGATAACGACAAGAATGACTAAACGCTCCATTTACGTCGCCTATACGGGCGGCACCATAGGCATGCAAAAAACCGCGAATGGTTTTGCTCCGGTGGCGGGTTTTTTGACCCAATGCGTCCAATCCATGCCCGAGTTTTACCATGACGAAATGCCTGAGTTTGTGATCCACGAGTACTGCCCGCTCATCGACTCATCAAACATGGCACCGACCGACTGGCAAATGATCGCCGATGATATCAAGGCCAATTACGATAAATACGATGGCTTTGTGATCCTCCACGGCACAGATACCATGGCCTACACCGCATCGGCCTTATCCTTTATGCTTCAAGGTCTGTCAAAGCCTGTTATTGTCACTGGCTCACAAATTCCTTTGGCACAGCTGAGATCCGACGGTCAAACCAATCTGCTCAACTCTTTGTATATCGCCGCTAATTATCCGGTGGCGGAAGTGTGTTTGTTCTTTAATAACAAACTGTTCCGTGGCAATCGTTCTACCAAAGCCCACGCGGATGGCTTTGATGCCTTTGCCTCACCAAACTTCCCTTTACTGCTTGAAGCAGGGATCAAAATTAATCTGCGAGCAGGTAAAATTGCCACCCCAAGCGATAAACCGTTAGAAGTGGCTAATATCAGCCCACAGCCCGTCGGTGTGGTGACTCTCTATCCTGGCATTTCGACGCAAATTTTTGAGAATATTCTGCAGCAACCCGTTAAGGCGCTCATTTTACTGACCTTTGGCGTGGGCAATGCACCGCAAGATAAGGCATTACTCGATACCCTAAAGCAAGCGGATGAGCGTGGAATTGTGTTGGTGAACCTAACTCAATGTTTCCAAGGCAAAGTGAATATGGGCGGCTACGCTACGGGCAATGCCCTCGCCAAAGCGGGGGTGATCAGTGGTGCAGACATGACCATTGAAGCCGCACTGGCGAAGTTGCATTATCTGCTGTCGAAAAACCTAAAGCCGAGCGAAATTAAAACTGCCATGTTGCAAAACTTGGTTGGTGAGCTCAGCCCCGACTAAATATCGAAACGCTGCGCATGAAAAAGCCCACATTAGTGGGCTTTTTATTGTTGAAGCATCAACTTCTGCGATTACAGTTCGTCAGCTTTAAACTCGGCAATCGACTCGCCACGGAATTGTTTCTTCAACTCCGCCTTCGACAGCTCATTTAATTTTCCACCGGCAGCTATGGTGAAATGCTCCGTTTGATCTAAGCGACGCGCCTGATAGAGCATCACCACTTGAAGAGTCGATTCACGCTGGGCTTCGGTCAATACAGTGCCATCTTCCCATTTGCCTAATTCAGCGGCGCTACGCAGCCTTTCATAGACTTCTTCGGGCATTTGGTCGATTACTTGATTAATGTCGGTCATACACTCTTTCGCTTATGTAATACGATTCTAACGCGGGTAATTAAATAGCCCACAAAACCAAAGACAAAACAGATGGCGCCAATGGTCGCGCGTAAGCCTTCGGCAGGCTCACCGCCCCAAAACCAAATCACTACCCCAGCAATAAACAGCGTCATGGCGACAAAGCTTTGGTTCATTAAGCTGCTGGATTTTTGGATATGACTGATCCGAGCGAGCGAGCTATTGTCACCATTGGTTTTTGCCTCACAATGCGGGCAAGCTGGCGCTTTGCTCGACATACGTTTTCGGCAGATTGGACATTCGATTAATGCCATAGTCGCACCTATCTTAACTTATCAACCACGGCGAGCATGGCAATCAATGACGCTTCGCCTAAATAAATACTGCGCTCTGGTGACCAACCCACAAACGGATCCTGCAGATTGTTGTTGTCTTTAAAAGGCATTTCTAAAGTGTTCGATAAGCAATCGAAGGTTTGCGCTACCCAATTAGAGGCCACGGTCAAGTTGGCTTGACCAGGTTCGTCTTTAGCGTAACCAAACTCGGTTTGGAAATCGGCACTGGCCAAGGTTAATGCCTGACTAAAGTCAGCTTGCAGCTGTGCCAATCGCTCATTGTAAGCTGGCACGCCCTCACAACCCGCGAGGAATACATAGGGCAGACCTTCATCACCATGGACATCGTAAAATAAATCGACGCCCGTTTGCTGCATCTTATGCACTACATGGTAGACCTCAGGGCTTCTTTCTAAGCTCGGGGTTTGCCATTCACGGTTAAGGTTAACCCCAATCGCATTGGTACGCAGATGACCTCTTACGCTGCCATCCGGGTTCATGTTAGGCACAATGTAAAAATTTGCTTTATCGAGCAACGCTTTTGCTGTTGGACAATCATTATCCAGCAGACGATTCACTAAGCCTTCGACTAACCATTCCGCCATGGTTTCACCGGGATGTTGCCTTGCTGTGATCCAAATATTGCGTTTATCAGGATTGCCATCGCCCACTTTCATCAGGGTGATATCACGGCCATCTAAGGTCAGACCTAAATGCTCAAGATTAACATCGGGATGCAATTGTGCGTTGCTGAGAAGATCTAAATGACGCTCATAGCTGTAGGGCGCAAAGTATGCGATTTGAATCGCATCACAATCAAGCGCTAACTGAATGCTCAGTTTGCCGTCGATATATTGGGTTGGCACACGGAACCAATGTTGGCGATCGTAGCTGGCGACCGCGTGATAATCTTGCCAGCCCTTAGGATAGGAAGCCGTGCCCGCATTGATGATATTCAAGGTGTATTGATTACCCACCTCACCTTCGAATCGGAAGTTGAACCATTGATAAAACTCACCGCCCGCATCGGGACGGATTGCCAGTTGAATATCGTCTTTATTATCAAGATTAATGACTTGGATATTTCCGCCATCAAAATTGGCACTGATCCGCATAATGATTCCTACTTGGTTATTCATGTGAGGGTAATGATGCTAAATGCACATCTGCTTTAATGCCCGTTAGAATAAACCAAATCCGTATCAGGGGAAAATGAAAGCGACTAAAATTGCCTAAGAAGCCAGCAGTCGCGCTTTAATTCATCAGTGCCAAGTTTGTTAGCCTTTCACTACACATCAAGCAGAAAAACTGTATCCTTGACCACGGACCGTGTTGATTAATGTCCGCGGTAAACGGGTATTTGCCAGTTTGCGCCGCGTGTTACTGATATGCATATCTAAATTGCGATCGAATCGGCCTAAGTCCTTCTGCAACACCGATTTTTGCAATTCCTGCTTAGTGATCACTTGCCCTTTACGTTCGAACAGATATTTAAACAGCCTAAACTCGGTTTGCGTCAGTTCCACGGCATTTTTACCTATGGTGATCCTATAGGCGGCTTCATCGAATTTGACTGGCTGAGCGGTCGCCTGCTCGATTGCCATTTGCGCCATGGGACGGGGAGATAATCGCCGCTCAAGAGCATGCAGACGCACTAGTAACTCTTTAATGCTAAAAGGTTTAGTTAGAAAATCATCCGCACCAAGCTCGTAACTTCTGATCCTATCTTCCTCGTTGTCACGGGCAGAGAGCATCATAATCGGCGTCATACAGTCTCTCGCCTCTAATAGGGAAAAACCATCCATTTGTGGCATCACCAGATCGAGCATAATAATGTCGGGTATAAAACTTCGGATCCGTTTCAGCCCTTCAATGCCATTTACGGCACATTCAACCTCATGTCCCTGTGTTTTCAGCGCCTCAGTTAACCAAACTCTGAATAATGGATCATCATCGACTAACAGTATTTTACTCATCCCTAAACACCAAACGAGAATCAATATCATTTATGTTACCATAACTAAAAATATGTCTCTAGCGTTAGAAGATGATTAAAAATCAGTTTTAGCTTAATTGTGATCAAGTTGGCAGCAATAGATAACCACTTGTAACCTTTTGCACCAAAACAAAAAAGCGCCCGAAGGCGCTTTTCTAGGCTGAGTTCTAGTTAATATTAGAACTTAACAGTTACACCACCGTAAATAGTACGGCCGATAGTATCGTAAACTTCTGGAACAGTACCGCCATCACTACCGTTAGATACGGTCAATGGTTTTTCATCGGTAAAGTTCTTCACGCCTAAGCTTACAGTTGCCATATCATTGATATGGTAAGTACCAGAAATGTTGTGATACAGGATATCACCCACTTTGTTACCTTCGCTCAGGTCACGCATGTCGCCGATATAACGGTTGAAGTACATTACGCTCCAATCGTCTTGACCAGCAGAGATGCTGAAGTTGTTACGTACGCGAGCATATGCACCGAAGTTACCATCGATAGTGCCGGTATAGTTTTCACCATCCTGCTCAAACTTCACTAAGTAAGTGGTATCGTTGACGACTTTCCAATCTAAGCCAATCAGCTCGAAGTTGTAGGCTAAGTTGAAGTCGATACCGCTAGTGTCTTGTGAACCTACGTTAGTTAACGCGTTGGTTAAGTTATCCAAATCGCCATTAGGGCCGATATTGAAAGTTTCACAAGCTGTTTGGTCACCAGCATAACAAGCATCTAAACCAGCTTGAGTATCCATACGCGCAATGGCGTTGTCTACTTTGAAGCGCCAGTAGTCAAGTGTCACTGACATACCATCGAGGTAGCTTGGTGAGTACACTAAACCAGCAGTGTAAGACTCTGACTCTTCAGGTTTCAAATCTGGATCTGAAGTACGGTTTACTAAGATTTGTGGATCTTGAGCATTACCCCATGGATCATCTAAGTAGTCATATGAACCAGAGTTACCACCATATAGCTCAGCTACGCTTGGAGCACGGAAACCTGTTGCAGCTACGGTACGAACCATCAGCTCGTCAGTGGCATTGTAAGTTAAACCGATTTTCCAAGTAGTTGCTTTACCGAAAGTTGAGTAATCGTCTAAGCGCAGAGCAAATTCACCCGTTAGTTTTTCGGTGAATGGTACGCTAACTTCTTGGAAGATAGAGATAACGTTGTAGTTACCATCAGTTGGATCTTGTTGAGCAGAAGTACTCTCACCTGCGATAACCACTTCGTCTGGCGTGTAGAAACCACTTTCACGACGGTATTCAGCACCGATAGCGAAACCTACCGCACCAGCGCTCAGGTCGAATAATTCACCGTTCAGACCAGCAGACAGTGTTTGTTGCTCGTTACCGCCTTTCGCTTCTTCTGTGTAGCTAATGTCATTGATCATTTGCTGAGTTAATGGTGCACCACTGAACCATGCATCTGGACTTGCATAGATTGAGGTAGCCATATCAGAAGCATTGATTGAGTTTTCTACAGCAGTTTTAGCTTGGTTTTTACCGTAGGTGTAAGTGACATCCCAGTTCATACCAGTATGTACATCTAAAGTACCCGCTAAACCACCAGATAAGCGCCAAGTGTCAGTATCTTGAGTATAGATACGTGGACCTACGTCATTGGTACGGCGACGGTAGTTTACTAAACCTTTGTCGTCAGCTTTGATGCCAGCAGCAGTCATTGCGCTGTCTAAAGTGACACAAGGCTCACCTGCTGGCACATGTGGGTCACCACATACGTTCAGCATAATGTCTGCAGGTTGAGCAGCCATTTGCTGATTTGAGCGACGGTTAGTGTAGATAGCATCAGCGGTTAATACCACATCGTTACCTAACTCTTGAGTCATGTTTGCGAACAAACTACGACGCTCGCTTGGCGTTTGGTAGTAGCTATCTTGTGTAAAGTCATAGCCATAAGTACGGTTTACCCAGTTACCGTTAGCGTCTTGAACTTTACCGCCTAACGAACCTGTTGGGATGAATGAACTTGCACCTGGCTCAGTCCAGCTACGGTCACCTTGGATCACACCACGACGATCTGAGTAAGCTGCACCAAAAGTGTAGTTACCACCATCGGTGTTAAAGCCATACAGTGCACTCACATCACCGTTTTGACCGTCACCTTTATCGGTACCGCTGCCGTTGAAGTCTAATTGGAAACCATCGAAATCTTTCTTAGTGATGATGTTCACTACACCGGCAATCGCATCAGAACCGTATACCGCTGAAGCGCCGTCTTTCAGGATTTCAACGCGAGCGATCATAGCAACTGGGATAGAGTTTAAATCCACAGCACTGTCAGCACCTGAACCAGAGTTCACCATGCGACGGCCGTTTAATAGCACGAGAGTACGTTGCGAGCCCATACCACGTAAGTCAACTTGTGCAACACCATCAGCACCGTTGTTTGTGGTTGAACCAATCGCAGCACCCGCCATTGAAGTTTGAACTTGTAGCATTTGGTCTACAGAGGTAAAGCCTTCGGCTTTGATTGCAGCAGCATCAATAACGGTAACAGGAGAAGCTGTTTCCATATCTTGACGTTGAATACGTGAACCCGTGACTTCAATACGCTCAACTTTTGCAGTTTCTTCAGCTGCAAATGCGCTTGATGCTACAAAGGTACCAGCAGCAATTGAGCTAACGACAGCTAAATTAATAGCCGACGCAACTTTGGTTCTTTTGATCATGAATGAATGCTCCCTAGATCTTACTATTATTTTTATGCTTACAGCTTGTACAACAATTTGCTGTACGACTGTTGCGCTTGATACTGAGGATTCACTTTCATTCAGTCAATCTTCATTTTTTTAACCTTAAAAACTATTTTGTTTATTATTTTGCCTCTTATTGTAAAATATTTGTTTAATTGCAATCTTGAATGCTAACTCACTTCTATTTACAGCATTAAAAACCGTATAACCCAGTAATTAATAGCGATTAAAACTGTTAAAAAAATAACATTTAACAAACATCCGCGAACCTCAAAAGTGTGACGTGCGTCACTCTTTTTTGATGAACAACTATCTAACACACAGAATAATGTGCCGATTAATTATGAAGAAATATGCATATTGGTAATCATTGCAACAGAAAGAATCGTGTAAATATCAGGGATTTCACAGTACGCACTGATACAAAATGAATAAGTTGTGATTTTTATGCACCGCAAGTGTGCAATACACACAAATGCAACAATTCATCGCCAATTTAGAACAAGCATAAATATGAGGTGCTTTAGGATGAGATAAGGGTTTAAAAGCGGAAATAAACAGCATCTACGGAATAAGAAAGCGTTGAACTACACTACTCTGAATGCTGTTTTTATAAACAATACAAATGTCATTTCGAGTTGTTTCAACTCAACATATAAATACATTTGTTTTATTTTTGTTAATTCATTAGATTAAATATTATTTATAAACCAAAATAAGATTGTTATTTAACCGAATAAACTTAAATAAAAACAGCACTCAAATGACTAGTCCGCGCCATAGTCAATTAAGTGAAACCGCCATTCATTAAATAATATTCATCTTGATGATTTGGATGTGGTTCGTTCTAACGGCAACATTATCTGGTGACAAAAAGGACAATAATAAAATCGGTAAAAACAAAAAGCGGCCAAGGCCGCTTTTTGTT
Organism: Shewanella seohaensis; assembly: GCF_023283775.1. Lineage (NCBI taxonomy): Bacteria > Pseudomonadati > Pseudomonadota > Gammaproteobacteria > Alteromonadales > Shewanellaceae > Shewanella > Shewanella seohaensis. The sequence goes on along the minus strand of NZ_JAKILE010000019.1, from coordinate 72,924 downwards.
AACAAGGTCATCCTTCTTGGATGTTACTCTGGTTTTATCATGCCAAAATGCAGATAGGCTCTGGTTGTAGCAATGCGACCGCGTGGCGTTCTTTGGATAAAGCCTTGTTGGATAAGGAAAGGCTCCAATACATCTTCAATGGTTTCACGCTCCTCACCAATAGCTGCGGCGAGGTTATCAAGCCCTACAGGGCCTCCCATAAACTTATCGATAATGGCAAGCAGCAGTTTTCGATCCATATAATCGAAACCTTCGCCATCGACATCGAGCAAATCAAGCGCCTGCTCCGCAACTTTTTGCGTCACAGCGCCGTCGTGTTTCACTTCCGCATAGTCACGCACTCGGCGCAGTAAACGGTTGGCGATCCTCGGTGTTCCCCGTGAGCGTTTGGCAATTTCGGTGGCCCCTTCACTATCAATCGCCAATCCCATCACTTGCGCCGAACGGGTCACAATAGTGCTTAAATCTTTAACATTATAAAACTCGAGCCGAAGTGGAATGCCAAAACGCGCCCTTAGCGGAGAGGTTAACGCCCCTGCCCGCGTGGTCGCCCCCACTAAGGTGAACGGCGGAAGATCCAACTTTATTGAGCGTGCAGCAGGCCCTTCACCAATCATAATATCCAACTGATAGTCTTCCATCGCAGGATAAAGAATTTCTTCGACGACAGGACTTAAGCGGTGAATTTCATCGATAAAAAGCACATCACCCGCCTCAAGATTGGTGAGCAGAGCCGCCAAGTCCCCGGCTTTCTCAAGCACAGGCCCCGACGTCGATTTGATATTCACCCCCATTTCATTAGCCACGATCATGGCTAAGGTGGTTTTACCTAACCCCGGCGGGCCGTAGATCAGCATATGGTCTAAGGCTTCTTCGCGATTCTTTGCCGCCTGAATAAACACTTTTAATTGGGCACGCGTATCATCCTGCCCAGTATATTCATCGAGCAATTTAGGGCGCATGGCCCTGTCGATAACATCATCTTGACCTTGCAGCTGCGGCTGGATCAGTCTATCTGCTTCAATCATTTACCTATTCCTGTTACCGCATCGACATACGGCACTTGCTATTTTGGTGCAGTTGCAACCTAACTGGCTGCAAAAATCGCGTACCGCAATATAACACTAGCCTTAATGAAAACCATGCCATTAGAGCATCGATTTTAACGCGGCCTTAATCAAGGTCTCACTGTCCATGCCTTCTTTATAGGCGGCAGAAACGGCTTTACTCGCCTGTGGTGGTTTATAGCCGAGGGAGATCAAGGCTGAAATTGCATCCTCTTCGGCACTGTTGACCGTAGGAGCCGGTGAATAGTTAGATTGCAGTACGAACTCACGCTCAGAGCCTACGGATGCCTCCATTAAGCTCTTCAATTTATCGCGCATCTCAACCAATAAACGTTCGGCGGTCTTTTTACCGACACCGGGTAATTTCACCAGCGTCACTATATCATCGCGCTCGACACAGCCCACAAACTCGCTGGCAGTCATGCCAGAAAGAATGGTTAACGCCAGTTTAGGGCCCACGCCGTTGGCCTTGATAAGCAAACGAAACAGTGAGCGCTCTTGTTTAGTGATAAAGCCGTAAAGCAGTTGGGCATCTTCACGCACCACAAAATGGGTATACACTGTGGTCGGTTGATTGACCTCGGGGAGTTCATAGAAGCTGGTGAGGGGCATCTGTAACTCGTACCCCACGCCATTGACATCAATCAACACCTCTGGCGCTTGCTTTTCAATTAACACGCCACGTAAACGACCTATCATCTGTACCGTCCATATGTTCTTGTTGTCGCTCGGCCGCTTAAGGCGACCAAACTTTGATTGGTGTGATAATGACATACCGCAACGCCGAGCGCATCCGCAGCGTCGGCCTGTGGCGCCGCGGGCAGCTTAAGCAATTGCTGGATCATATGTTGAACCTGTTCTTTCTTGGCTCGCCCCGTTCCGACCACCGCATTCTTAATTTGGGTGGCACTGTATTCGGCAACGGGTAAGTTGGCCACTGTCGCAGCCACGATGGCCGCACCACGGGCTTGGCCCAATTTCAAGGCCGAGTCTGCATTCTTGGCGAGAAACACCCGCTCAATCGCAAATTCATCGGGTTGATATTGGCGAATAATTTCGCTGATCCCATCAAAGATTTGCTTGAGTCTTAATGGTAAATCCTCACCCGAGGTGCGAATGCAGCCGCTGCCCAAATAAAGTTGCTGCCGCCCTTGGCATTGGATAACGCCGTAACCTGTGATCCGAGAACCTGGGTCAACCCCTAAAATAATCGCCATGCTATCCCTAATGCCTGTGCTCGACTTAATTCAACCTAGATAACGGCGGTTGTAAGCCGAGCAACAGCGCAAAAAACATCAATAAATCAAAGGTAAATCTAAGGTGACCCTATAAGCAAGATGCGGTGTCTAAACGCTGGTTCAAAGCTCAGTGTTAAACGCTTGCTATATGTAAGAACTGATCTATGTAAGAACCGCTCTATGCAAGAACCAAGCTCTGGCGAGCTCAGCTCCGGCCACCTACTAAGATAAAAATCAAATGACAGCTTGGGTTTACCCTAAACTTTCCATAATCTCATCAGAGATTTCGGCATTATGATACACCTCTTGCACATCATCGTGCTCTTCGAGGGTATCGATAAGACGCATAAACTTCTCCGCCGTCTCGGCATCTAACTCGGCTTTAGTCGAGGCTATCATCGCAATTTCGGCGTTATCACTGACAAATCCCGCCGCATCGAGGGCATCTTTCACCCCATAAAACTCGGTCGGTTCGGTAAATACGTCAATTGCACCATCATCGTAACTCACCACATCTTCGGCGCCTGCTTCTAGCGCCGCGTCCATCAGGGCGTCTTCATCTGTGCCCGGCGCATAGGACAACACGCCGCGCTTAGTGAACAAATAGGCAACCGAACCATCGGTCCCTAAGTTCCCACCCGATTTACTAAAGGCATTACGCACGCCGCTCACGGTACGGTTACGGTTATCTGTCATGGTCTCGACCATCACAGCGGTGCCGCCCGGACCATAGCCTTCGTAAATTATGGTTTCGAGTTGCTGACCTTCAAGCTCACCGGCACCACGTTTAATTGCGCGCTCAATGGTGTCACGGGTCATGTTGCCGCCGAGCGCTTTATCGATTGCGATACGCAGACGCGGGTTTGAATCGGGATCTGAGCCACCTTCACGGGCAGAAACCGTTAACTCGCGGATAAATTTGGTAAAGAGTTTACCGCGTTTGGCATCTTGCGCTGCTTTGCGGTGTTTAATGTTGGCCCACTTACTATGACCTGCCATGGGAGTTCTCCTCTACACATAGCCATTGCACATCTTATCAATAGCCTAAGGTAACCTTGACGGTACCTCTTGCGAGGTTCCTATAACCAATGTTCCTTTACACAAAGATTGACGGCAAATTCAGTGACGTCGATAACGCAGATATTGATAAGAAATGACGGGGTAAAAATAGACCGAGGCTTGCGCCTCGGTACTCGATAATCACTAAAGATTAGTCTTCAGTCTTCGCGGCTTTCACCACGGAAATACCTAGTTCAGCTAATTGTTGTGGGTTAGCAAAACCTGGGGCATTAGTTAACGGACACGCCGCTGTGGTGGTTTTCGGGAAAGCCATCACATCACGGATTGAGCTTGCGCCCGTCATCAGCATGATAATACGGTCTAAACCGAATGCCAGACCCGCATGTGGTGGCGTACCGTAGCGCAGCGCTTCGAGTAAGAAGCCGAATTTCTCTTTCGCTTCTTCATCGGTAATGCCAAGGATACGGAATACCGCAGATTGCATCTCTTGGTTGTGGATACGAACTGAACCACCACCTAATTCACAGCCGTTTAATACCATGTCGTAGGCATCTGACACACGGTTAGCCGGATTGGCTTCCAGCTCTTGTGGTGTCACGCCGCGTGGCGCAGTAAACGGATGGTGAACCGCGTGGAAGCTGCCGTTGATCTTCTCAAACATTGGGAAGTCAACCACCCACAGTGGACGCCATTGACCTTCGAGCAGATTAAAGTCTTCACCGGCTTTAAGACGCAGTGCGCCCATAGATTCAGCAACCACAGTCGCGTTATCGGCACCAAACAGGATGATATCGCCAGTTTGTGCGCCAGTGCGGCTGATGATTTCGTTCACAATGCCTTCGTTCAAGAACTTAAGCACAGGTGATTGAATGCCTTCTAACCCTTGAGTCAGGTCGTTTAGCTTCATCCACGCTAAACCTTTAGCACCGTAAATACCGACGAACTTAGTGTAATCATCGATTTGCTTACGGGATAAGCTCGCACCACCTGGAATACGCAGCGCCGCAACACGGCCTTCTTCGTCATTAGCTGGGCCTGAGAATACCGCAAACTCCACTTCTTTGAGTAAGTCAGCCACGTCAACCAGTTCTAATGGGTTACGTAAATCTGGCTTATCTGAACCGAAACGACGCATGGCTTCGTTATAGGTCATACGTGGGAATTCGCCTAAATCGACGTTCAGCATCTCAAGGAACAGACCACGCATCATCTCTTCAGTCTTAGCCATCACCTGCTCAGACGTCATAAATGAGGTTTCGATATCGATTTGAGTAAATTCTGGCTGACGGTCAGCACGTAAGTCTTCGTCACGGAAGCATTTTACGATTTGATAGTAACGATCAAAGCCTGACATCATCAGCAACTGTTTAAACAGCTGTGGTGATTGTGGCAGCGCGAAGAATTGACCTTTGTAGGTGCGGCTTGGCACTAAATAGTCACGGGCACCTTCTGGCGTCGCCTTGGTCAGAATAGGCGTTTCGATATCTAAGAAGCCGTTTGAGTCGAGGAAACGACGCACTGCACTGGTCACTTTCGCGCGGAACATTAAGCGCTGCGCCATTTCTGGACGACGTAAATCTAAATAACGGTACTTTAGACGCTGCTCTTCACTGTTGTTTTGATAGTTATCTAAGCTCAGCGGCAGCGGCTCAGAACTGTTGATGATCGTCAGTTCTTTACCTAATACTTCAATTTCGCCGGTCTTCATTTGCGCGTTGACTTGGCTATCAGGACGGGCACGAACCACGCCTTTTACCTGCACACAAAACTCGGCGCGCAGCGTACTGGCCACATTGAACACCTCAGGTAAATCTGGATCGTAAACCACTTGGACCAGACCTTCTCTGTCTCTTAAATCTAAAAAGACTACGCCACCCAAATCACGGCTACGATTAACCCAACCTACCAAGGTAACTTCTTGTCCAACGTGAGACTTATTGACGTCTCCACAATAATGACTGCGCATCTAACTCTATCCTTTATCCGGAAACCGGTGCTTTGGAAATAATCAAAACGAGATAAAAGCGGCATTATAGTCAAATAATGCCGATTACCAAAGTACTTCACTTTTAGGCGGTGAAGTATCAAACAGTTTTACGCCCTTGACTAGAGGCGAACGCACTATCTGCGTATAAGCGTTCAAAAAACCATCAAGCTAGGCGGTAGCAACGGCCACCCGCCGTTTTGGCTTGATACATCAGTTGGTCAGCTTTCTTCATTAACTCGATGGCCGTATCGCCATCGCGGGGATAAATGACCACGCCAATACTGATAGCCACCTCAACAGTCACCCCTTCTATGCTAAAAGGTGACGATAACGAGTGCAGAATATTATCAGCAACTTGGGTCGCGGCATCGAGATCTTGCACACGATTTAGCAGGATCACAAACTCATCGCCACCGAATCGTGCCACTGTATCAGAATTGCGAATGGCTTTGGTCAATAATCCCGCCACTTTTAAAAGCAGTGCATCCCCCACAGGATGCCCATATTGATCGTTAATTTGTTTAAAGCCATCCAAATCGATAAACAACAAGGCGAAATGGCTATGATCCCGCCGATGGGCAAGTAAGGCCTGTGACAATCTATCATCCAACAGTGCCCTATTAGGCAACTGGGTTAAGGCATCGTGACTAGCAACATGCTGCAAACGCTTTTCGGCGGCAATTCGGCGAGTGATCTCAAGGTTTAAACGACGATTAACGACTAAAACCGCCACCATCACGCCAGATAACACTAACGCCCCGAGCAATAAATAACAGATCCATTGCAGATATTGGCTGTTATCCGTCGTCAAAGAAAAGCTCACCCAATGGGAATAGATTTGTTGCTGCGTATGTTGATCGATTTGCGCCAACACGCGATTAATTAAGGGAACCAACGGTGCATACTGCGGGTTAAGTCCAAAGTGGCTGTGCTGATCGGCTAAGTCACTGAGGAGTGACATTTTCAGCAACGGATATTGGCCCGTTTTTAGCTCCGAGGCCAGCGTCACGACCTTATCGATAAACACATCGGCATGGCCATCGTTGACTGCCGAGAGTCCCGACTGGGTATCAGGCACCAGCACAAGTTTGAGCGAGGGCTGCAATGCCATCAGTTGCGCCACCAGATGATAGCCCTCCACCACTGCAACCCTTTGTCCCGCCAATTGCGCCAGATTAAATACCGAGACTTGCTCAAGCTGCGACACTAAACCCCACGGCGATGGCCAGTAGGGATCGCTAAAGGTTAAAAATTGCTGGCGCTCGGCGGTTTGAGCAATACTGCCCGCCAGTGCAATCTCGCCTGAACGCAAGGCGCCAATCAGCGAGTGCCAATCGTCAAAGGCGACGGGTTGAATATTAATCCGCAGTTGCTCGGCTAGCAGCTGGCTGACATCGCTATTAATACCCGCAAACTGGCCTTGCTCATCGCTAAACTCCATTGGCGGCCACTGTTTCAAGTAACCGAGTTTAAGCTCACCGAGTTGCGAGAGGTAATCTTGCTCACTGCTTGAGAGTTGAACGCCGTGTAATCCCTTCTGGTTAAAAATGCGATCCTTAGGATTTAGCATCCATTTCTGCTCTACTTCGGCAAATTCCTGCATGCTAATACTGCGAAAACCATTAGCAATGCGCTGGGTTAAGCCGGGATCGTCACTGCGGGTCAGTACATACACATCGGTCGGAAACTCAAGCTCAGGGTATTGATGAAATTCCGACCAAGCCTTATTTTGCAGCAAATAGTGAGACGTCCATGCCCCCGCGGCAACAAAACCTGCAATCTCGCCCGAGCGCGCACCCGCTACCATGCTGTCCATATTTTCGTAATAACGCAGCGTGACATCGGGCAGCGCTTTACGCAGCGCCACTAAATATGGCGCTGTCGGCACAACACCGATACGTTTGCCTTTTAAACTCTGTAAATCTGTCAGTTGTTGCTGATATAAAAACAGCCGACTCTTCACCGTGTAGAGTTGCCATGCGCGGGTTAAGCCGGTTTTCAATTCGTCACTTTCAGGGTAACCAATATGCGCATCGGCTAAACCCTGACGCACATCATTGACACTGGCATTCATGTCGCCCGAGATAAAATCCACATTAATGCCGGTCTTCGCCGACCATAGTTGCCAGAGATCCACATAAAATCCATGGGGCAAGCCATCGACGCCTAAATCGACAAAGGGCTCAACGCCTAGCTGCATCGCCACCACAAGACCCGCCTTTTGCCCGTGATAGCCTAACCAGCGGCGCTCGGTTTGTTGCACAAAACGTGCATCGAGTGAATGAAAGCCCTGATTAATCTTCTCGACTAAAGCTTGATTACCTTTCATCACCGCGGGGACAAACTGCATGGCCTTGATTGGAATACGCGCACTGATGGGAAAACTGCCCGCAATTGCTTGGCTTGATGCAGGATCGCGCAGATAGCCATCGAGTCCAGCAAAGACGACCGTTTCGCCCGCTGCAACACCCGCCAGCAATTTTTCACGGCTTTCATAATATTTGAAGACTAAATTCGGCTCGATACGGCGAAGCTCAGCCTCATGGGATGAGCCACTCACAATCCCGATTTGGTAAGGAATAAGTTCCTGAATGGACTTTTTACCCTGCAAGGATTTATGCAGGTAAAGATAGGTACTGACATCGGCGATAGGCTCCGCAAAATCAAACAACTGCTCACGCTCGGGCGTCTGCCCCATGCCGATATGCACTTGGGCTTTGCCCTGCTGCAACTGCTGCAATGACTCATTCCAGTGGCGAGCCACAAACACTAATGGTGTATTGGTACGCTTGCCCCATTCCTTCCACAGATCCACTAATAAACCCGTGGCTTCACCGTCGTTGTCGACAAACTGATAGGGAAAGCTGTCTTCCCCCATCACCACAATCAGTGACTCAGTCTGTCCTTGACTGGCGTTAACTGCGTTACTGGTGAGTATGCAACACAGGATCACGATAAGCTGGAGCACTAACTTCAACTGGGGTCCCTAGTACTTGATGTACAATGTAAATACTTTGTTATTGATGCATATTAGACAGAAATTTCGGGCAAATTACTAGCTGAGACTTGCTGCTAGTCAACGGGATTCGTTAAAATGCATGGCTGAATTTTCGAGATATTCCCAGATGAACGCTTCCCAAGATACTATCTACGCTCAAGCGAGCGAACACATTAGCGATTTCCAGTTTGATAATCGTGTCGCGGGTGTCTTTAGTGACATGATCCGCCGCTCGGTGCCTGGCTATACGCAAATTATCAATACTATTGGCGATTTTGCGGATCGTTTCGTCAAGCCTAATACCCAAGTCTATGATTTAGGTTGCTCTTTAGGTGCTGCCACCTTAAGCATTCGCCGTCAAATCCAGGGCCGCGATTGCCGCATTATCGCCGTGGACAATAGCGAATCCATGGTGACGCGCTGCCAAGAAAACCTCAATGCCTATGTGAGTGATACTGAGGTTGAGCTGATCTGCGGCGATATTCGTGATATTCACATCGAAAACGCTTCTTTAGTCGTGCTTAACTTTACCCTGCAATTTTTACCGCCAGAGGACAGAGAAGCGCTGATCGCGAAGATTTATCACGGTTTGAATCCCGGCGGTCTGTTAGTGCTGTCGGAAAAAATTCGCTTCGATGATGCGCCTATTCAAAGTGTGCTCGAAGAGCTGCACTTAGACTTTAAACGCGCCAATGGCTACAGCGAGCTCGAAATCAGTCAAAAGCGCAGCGCGCTCGAAAACGTGATGAAGCCCGATACCTTAACGCTCCACCAGCAACGTTTGACTCGCCAAGGGTTTAGCCACTTTAGCTTGTGGTTCCAATGTTTTAATTTCTCTTCCATGGTGGCCATCAAGTGATCAGTTTCAGCTCCTTTTACCAACAAATTGCCGATTCCAATTTGCAGCATTGGCTCGAGACTTTGCCAGCCATTCTCGGCAAATGGCAAAGAGAACATAAACACGGCAACTTACCCAAGTGGGAAAAAGTGCTCAATAAGCTGCACTATCCTGCCCCAGATCAGGTTGATTTTGTCAGCAGTGTCACCGTCGGCACAGGCGAGCAACTCACGCCCGGCGAAAAGGAAAAGCTTGAGAACCTACTGCGCCTGTTTATGCCTTGGCGCAAAGGCCCTTTCCATATCCACGGCATTCATATCGATACCGAATGGCGCAGCGATTGGAAGTGGGATCGCGTGAGTCCGCATATTTCTCCTTTGCAAAACCGCACAGTGCTCGATGTCGGCTGTGGCAGCGGTTATCACATGTGGCGCATGCTTGGCGCGGGCGCTAAACGCGTGGTGGGCATCGACCCTTCACCGCTGTTTTTGTGCCAATTTGAAGCCGTTAAGCGCCTAAGTGGTCAAAATCACCCGGTGCACTTATTGCCGCTAGGCATTGAAGAGCTGCCACCACTGGATGCATTCGATACGGTTTTCTCCATGGGCGTCTTGTATCATAGACGTTCGCCTATTGATCACTTGTTGCAATTACGTGATCAGTTACGTATGGGTGGAGAATTAGTGTTAGAGACTTTAGTAATAGATGGTGATGAAAACGCCGTACTCGTCCCTCAAGATAGATATGGGAAAATGAATAATGTATGGTTTATTCCATCCGTCGCGGCCCTAATGCTCTGGCTAAAGAAGTGTGATTTCACAGACATACGTTGTGTCGACACCGATGTCACCGCCCTAGCCGAACAGCGCCGAACCGATTGGATGCCGAATGAGTCACTGGTTGAATATCTTGACCCTAACGATATCACTAAGACTATCGAGGGTTACCCCGCGCCGAAACGCGCAACGATTATTGCGGTGAAAAATCAACCCAATCAAGATTTGACCTAACGAGTTAACTCCAGTGGCCTAATACGCTTATGCCTAGGTAAACCCTAGGCATAAAACCCGTTTTAACGCCAATAGGAAGTACTATGCTAAAGCAGTTGATCGCTATCGCCGTTGCCAGCAGCTTAATGGGATGCGCAGCGACAGAACCGACCGCCCACGCCCCCACACCACTCGATACTGATACTTTTAATACCCGTCTTAATCAGCAGCAAGATCAGTTAGTGGCTGCGATTAATCAGCAATGCCAGCCTGCGGATTTAACCTCGCTTGCGACACTCAACAGCCAAGTCGAGCAGCTAAGTCTGCAAATCAATCACTTAAATCAAGCGGCGAAAAACCTCACCGCGCAAAAGCAGGCCGCGGTGGTGACGCCTGCGCCGAGCCAATGCCCCAAATCCGCCCTTGGGGATAAGTTTTTACTCGGTGAAATCGAAAATGTGTTTATCGATGAACTCAATGCCAGTTTTGCCACTCGCATTGATACCGGCGCAGAGTCCTCCTCCATCGATGCCCGTAATATCACCCTGTTTGAGCGTGATGGCGCCCAATGGGTGCGTTTCGATGTGTTTACCCAAGGGGAAAAACAGCCCGCGACGAATTTCGAATCTAAGGTCGTGCGTTTTGTGCGGATCAAGCAGGACGCGAATGAAAAGGACGATCGCCGCCCCGTGATCCACGCGCACCTTAAGATTGGCCAATATTCCGCAGAGACAGATCTTAACCTCACCGACCGTAGTCACCTCGACTATCCCTTATTGCTCGGCCGTAAATTTATTAAAGATATCGCCGTAGTCGATGTCGGCCAGCGCTATGTGCACGGTAAAGCCAAACAGCCCAAAGCCACACCCAAACAACCCGATCCTGAGCAACCTAAAGCAGAGTCAGCTATCGTCTCCAGCGGCAAAAAATAATAACCGCTTGAGCTTATTGGTCTGCCAGCTTGTGACATCGTCGCTCAATCTGACGCAGCCTGACGTAGCTAATACCCGCCACGCGCAATCTAACGCGTGACGACGAGTTCGAACCGCTAATGCCGGGGTAATCCCACGCTTTTCGGCCATTGGCGCAACAAGGGAAACACGTATGCATTCACGTAAACCTTTTTACATTTTGGTGGCATTACTATTTATTGTCGGTTTAAGTGCCAGCATCTATCGCGGCGTTAAGCATCAAGTGCCTTTTCTCCCCGGCGAGCAAGTGCAAAGCTGGGCGGTAGACGCCAAGATAAGCTTCGATGGCACAGGGGATGCAGCCGAAGTGTCCTTCTCTTTACCACAGGATCCCGCCTATGAAGTCTTGGTCGAGAACGCCAGCTCCCCAGGCTTTGGGCTGTCACTGAGTGATGATAAGGACGCGCGCCGTGCCAATTGGTCGATTCGCGAGGCCTATGGCAGCCAAGATCTCTATTATAAAGTGACCCTAGTGCCGACGGGCGTGACCCAAATCCACAGCGACGATATCCCCAGTCAACCAGAGCCTTACCTCTGGCCCGCGACCGAGAAGACCGCCGCAGAGCAAGTAATTAACGAAACCTGGGCGCGCAGCGCATCGAACTTGTCCTTCGCACAGCAATTGATGAATGCAATCACGGCCACTAAGCGCAGCCAAAATATGGAGCTGTTGCTATCGAGCCAAACCGCGACGCAAGTGTTTTTGCATATGCTGCAAACCAAGGGCATTCCCGCCCGTGAAGTCAGTGGACTCTACCTTGAAGATCAGCGCCGCCGTCAATCCCTGTCGCCCTTTGTGGAAGTGTTCCATAACGGCGATTGGGTCTTGTTCGATTTGGTTAAGGGCAAGCAAGGCCGACCAGAGAACTTACTGCTGTGGGAACGTTCGGGCCATTCCGTGCTCGATGTGATGGGCGGAGTGAACTCGCAGGTGCATTTCTCGATGTTGCAAGACACCCGCTCGGCATTAGCGACATCAATCGATATGATGATGAATAACAATGCCTTGGATTTTTCACTCTACCAATTACCGCTAGAGGAACAGAGTCTATTCAAGGGCATTTTATTGATCCCTATCGGGGTGTTGATGGTTGTGTTTTTACGGGTGATCATTGGGGTGAAAACCTCAGGCACCTTTATGCCTGTCCTTATCGCCCTCGCCTTTATTCAAACCAGTTTAGTTACGGGCTTAGTTGGCTTCTTACTGATCGTGGCCTGCGGCTTGATGATCCGCTCCTACTTATCCCAATTAAATCTGTTGCTGATCTCGCGAATATCGGCGGTGATCATCGTCGTGATAGGCATTATCGGGGTCTTTACCTTGCTCTCCTATAAGTTTGGTTTAAGCGAAGGACTGACGATTACCTTCTTCCCGATGATTATTTTGGCGTGGACCATCGAACGTATGTCTATCCTGTGGGAAGAAGAAGGCCCGAAAGAAGTGATAGTGCAAGGTGGTGGTAGCCTAATGGTCGCCACCCTCGCCTACTTAGCCATGAGCGCAAGTTGGGTACAACACTGGGTCTTTAACTTCCTTGGGATCCACTTAGTGATCTTGGCCTTAGTGCTATTAATGGGCCAATACACAGGTTATCGCCTACTGGAACTCAAACGCTTTAAACCACTCGCGGGGGATGCCTAATGAATATTGCTTGGCCATGGGAGCTTCGCGCGCGCGGCGTGCTCAATATGAATAAGCGCAATATCGATTACATTGGTCGCTATAACCCGCGTAAATTTTATAAACGAGTGGACGATAAGCTGCTCACTAAACAGTTGGCACTGGCCAATGATATTGCCGTGCCCGATTTAATCGCCGTTGTGCGTGAGCAGCACGAAATCGTGCATATTCCCGAGCGCGTTAAGGGCCGCACAGGGTTTGTGATCAAACCTGCCAAGGGCTCTGGTGGTAAAGGCATTTTAGTGATCACCCATATCGAACAGGGCCGTTACTATAAACCCAGCGGGCACGAAGTCAGCCCATCGGAATTGGATAGACACGTGTCCAATATCCTCAGCGGCTTATTCTCCCTTGGCGGCAAACCCGATGTGGCGATTGTCGAGGGACTGATTGAATTCGATCCCGTGTTTGACGGTTACAGCCATGAAGGCGTGCCAGATATCCGCTTGATTGTCTTTAAAGGTTTTCCGGTAATGGGGATGCTCAGGCTCTCCACCGCCGCCTCCGATGGTAAGGCCAATTTGCACCAAGGCGCCGTAGGTGTGGGCGTTGACATTGCCACGGGAAAAGGGTTACATGCTGTGCAATTTGATGCTCCAATTGAGTTTCATCCAGACACAGGCAAAAAGCTCACCGATATCGTCGTCCCCCACTGGGAAAGCTTGCTGCATACCGCATCGAGCGCATATGAAATGTGTGAGATGGGTTACTTAGGCACGGATATGGTGCTTGATCAGACTAAAGGCCCGCTGTTATTGGAACTCAATGCACGCCCGGGACTGGCGATCCAGATTGCAAATGGAAAAGGCATTTTGCCTAGACTTAAGCATGTCGAAGCCATGTCATCCCATTCAATGACAGTTGCAGAACGTGTAGCCTATGCAAAAATCCATTTTAACGGCTAGCCTGTTTGGCTGGTGTTTATCCTCCCTCGGTGCAGCCTATGCTGCGCCAAGTCCTGTGCCGCTGCTGGTAGAGCAGTGTTTGCGCCAACCCAATATCGATTTGGCAGGCGCCTTCGCCAGTTACGCCAGCACCCACCAGCTCCCAAGCTTAACATTGGCGGATAAAGCCCTAGTGTTAGAGCAGCAAACCATTGGGCTGAATAATGTCAACGACAGACTCACCTACTACCGAGGTTTGCCGTTGTCGGGGGATGAGCGCCAAGGTTTACTGCAGTGTCAGTTGCGCTTGGCCGATACTCTGAGCGATTTGCTAAACCAAGCAGCATTTAGCCAACTGGCGTTTGAGCTGACGCAAACAGCATCGATAAATCATGCTGCAGCAAGTCAAGAACAGGCCTTACTCGGCGAGCAATTAACGGCGTTATTGCGTCAACATTTATCCATTATGGATAAAGCCAAGCTGCACACGGCGCAGGCCAGCATTCGCCAAGGTTTAGGTAACCAGCAATTCCAACTGGATATTCAAGCGGCTAACTGCCAGCTCACGGATGAAGTAGCGGAGGTTAATACAGCCAATAACGAGGAAGAAACGGCAAATTCGGGCACTTTCTCAGGGACTATCGCCAATTACCTGTTAAAGCAATCCAATGCCGAATGTCGGCAAACCCTGTGGCAAGCCTATCAAGGTCGAGCCAGGGAACATAATCAAGTCGCCTTACACCGTATTGCCGAGCTACGCCAACGCATTGCCAATGACGCAGGTTTTAGCGATTACGCCAGTTACAGCCTCAGCGATCAGCAACTCAATACCCCGGAATTAGTTAAAGCCTTTCTCGATAGCCAAACCGAAGCGATTCAAGTTGCCCCTTGGGATCTTGGCCGTACCTTATCGCAATTACCCAGTGCGCAAACCACCGCTCTCAATACCCGAGAGCTGCTCGACAACGCCTTAACAAGCTTAAGCGAATATGGTTTACGTTTTGAGGTGATTGGCGAGCATCTAGACTCGACAGCTACTCAAACAACACTTTCTCAAACGGCACTAGCACAAGCGCAGCAACAAATCCTCCGCGTTTACCATATGGATAGATTATTGGGAGAAGTGTATCTGGCTATCGGCGCTCAAGATAAAGTGAATAAACCTAGGAATGCCAGTCAACACACCCTCAGGCAAAATGTGATTGGACAGCAATTTGGTCAACAGGCGCTTGAGCTCCCCGCGACACTCAATAATTTCAAAGATATCGAACGCTTTACCCAAGCCCTCGCCGATGCAATGACCTCACTAGCGCGCGGCAGTCATTTTTACCTTAATAACACCTTAGGCCCGACGCTCGATACCACTCAATTACCGAGTTTTTGGCTCGCTAAGGCGTTACGCCAAGCGCTATTTCCCCAATTTGATACTCAATATATTCAGCCGAGGGAAACGCTCGCAAGCGCCTATGCGACGCAGCTTAAAGTCTTTCGCGCTAAGGTGGCACTTAACTTTTACCAGTCCTTAAACCAGCAAAGCTATCCGGATCTGCCTGCGGAGTTTAGCAAAAGCTTTGGGGCGAACTGGACACAAGCGATTGATTACCCATACAGTTTCAATGCTATCGCCAACGAAGGCCCGCGTTATTATCAATCCCTGTGGCAAGCCAAACTCGCAACGCTTGTCCATCAATCCACCCAAGACTGCCAAGATAAACTTGGGCTTTTTAATCTCCTCGTGGTCAATGAGACCGCACTCACCTTGAGCGAGCAACTGCGCGTCATACTTGGCGAACCCGTGGATGCCGCTGCGCTTATCCAAAGGATTATCCATGTCTCAGGATCTGAAAATCACCCATACACCACAACCGAAACACAAACTCACACTACCCATTGCGCTTTTTAGCGGTTTAGCCTTCTTTACCGCACAAAGTGCTTTCGCCAACACGCAAAGCTCCCCCCTAAGTCACGCTGGGCTTGAGTACTCACAAAAGGTACTCAAGTCAAACGTCGCAGATAAAACCGAATTAAGCCAAAGCGACGTTGCGCAGCTTATTCAACAGAACCTTGAAACCCATCTCTATACACTCCCGCCTCGGGTGCAGGGCCATTATGGGATCCGCCTCTATCGCCTGACGGGCGATGAGCAATATGCTAACGCGGCGTTAGTCGATCTTTATGCGGTAACCGAAGCTCAAGCGTTTTATGCCTGCCAAATGGATAACCCTGAGTTTGTTCGCCAAGCCTCACAGAACGCCATCGCCGAACTGGGCAATGGTCCCAGAGCCAAGGCCCGTAAAAAAGCACTCGCACCCTTTCCTGAGTTTTTATTTTACTCCGATGTGCTATTGCGATTTGCCAGTCGAATCGATGAGTTAGGCTTTACAGGTCCTTGCCATAGCCAGATGATCCAAGCCCTTAAAAAGGCCGACTTACGACAAGGTTTGACCGATCCCGCGATGATAAAAGCCTGGGCGGCGCAGCTAATTAACTATGTGTATTGGGCCAAACAATTGGGTGTAGGAGATTATCTAGAGGACTATAAAACAGCGTTTACTCGGGTTTATCCTGATTCGCAGGATGCCACACTCAGCAAAGCACAGTTTCGTAATAAGCTCTACGGCATGACGCATTTTATCTTTGCCGCGAGTGAATATTATCAGCATCGGGTGGATGCCACTGAGTTTGCATGGATTTTGGACTACTTTGACGCCAACATTGAGCGAATTTTACAGGATGCGACTGACGATATTATTGCCGAAGTCGGCATTAGTTTTCTGCTAGCGGGCAAGACAGACCATACTGTCGTGGCTCAAACTCGGACTTATATTGCCAATTCGTTCGACCCTGATAGTCAAATTATCCCCTCACCCAAGGGCAATCCTGACTTAGCCCTTGGCGAGCATCGCAATGTGCTTGCGATAATGTTGCTTAATTGGCCAGAAACGCTCTATCCCGGCCCCTATCTTAACGAACTTAACGCGACGAAAAAGTATTTACCTATGGGCGTCACTCCTAAGGTTATCGATTAATCCATTACCCATAGTTCGTACTGATAAGAGGTTGTCACGCCGCAGCATTGCAACGCGATAACCTCTTTTTCAATTAACAGGATAATAGTATTGAAAAAACGATCATAGCTCGCCACTATAAGCCTCAATCTATCGCTTTTTTAGAAACCTGTCGTTTTCGACATGAGGACAACCATGACTCGCGCGAAATCCACCCTTGAGCAATGGCGTATTTTACAGGCTGTCGTCGACTATGGCGGCTACGCGCAGGCGGCAGAAAAGCTCAATAAGAGCCAATCCTCACTCAATCATGCGGTGGCTAAGTTACAACACCAGCTCGGTATAGAACTACTCGAAGTTCGAGGCCGCAAAGCTTACCTGACACCACAGGGCGAAGTATTATTGCGCCGTTCGCGCCATGTGACCCAAGCGGTCAATGAGTTAGAACAACTCGCTAGCAACCTTGAGCAAGGTTGGGAGCCCACACTTACCATTGCTCGCGAAATCGTCTATCCGATGGAAAGTCTAGTGTGCGCACTAAGTGACTTTTTGCCCCATAGCCGCGGCACTCGGATCATTATGTTGGACTCAGTCATCACAGGTACTCAAGAATTAATCCTTCAAAATAAGGTCGATATTGCAATTTGCGCCGGAATTCCACCGAAGGGCTATTTATCCGAGCCCCTGTGTGAACAGGAGCTGCATCTGGTTTGCCACCCGAGCCACCCCTTGGCTGAAATGGGCACCTTAGACGATGACAAGCTACTAGCGCAGCACCTGCAACTGGTGATCAAAGACACGGGCCTGCAACCCAATGTTGATATCGGTTGGTTGAAGGCCGAGCAGCGCTGGACAGTATCGAACTTCCATGAGGCGAAAGTCATTTTAAATCAGGGCATTGGTTTCTGCTGGATCCCATCTTTCCTTATCCAAGAGGAATTAGCCGCAGGTAAACTAGTGCGCTTACACCTCCAAGGCAGTCAGAAACGGCGGATTATGCTAAGCCTAGTGATCCCAAATCGTGACCAACAGGGCCCAGCTTCAAAACTGCTGGCCTCTTATCTCCTCAAACATCATGGTGTGAGTACAAGCGATTAACCACTCTCACACTCTTCCACCGTGTGCGGCAAAACGAGCACCAGGCTAGCAGGGAATCATTGTGGGTTTATCCTTTTAATGGCGACTGAACTTGTCATGCAGAACATGGCTTAAGCGATTGGTCTTAATAGGCAAACGCTAGTTAGTTAAAATTTGCGGGCATTTCGAAAATGAGAGGCTAGACATTCACATCTAAGAAGCGTGGACGATGCAGTGCTAAGGTTTGAGGATTGAACAGGCCGCGTGTATTTTGACCGCTTGAGGACTCGAGCGCCAATCCATTGGACATAATACTACCTTGCTCGTAGCTAGACGAATCACTTATCCGCTCAAGTGAAACATCATCCGAACCTGATTGATTAACTTCACTGTTTCCCTTACTCGCCAGCGTTGCCACGGCGACCGAGCCATAAAAACGCACCGCATTACTGCCGTTTGTTGTGTGACTCGATGTACCCTTGTTGTCGCGAGACGACGCCAACCGCTGCATAGCAACCTCTGGCGCTTCATCCTTATTTGATACGGCGCCGAACGCTAAGGTCGCCGTTGGCGGCTCGATGGTATCTGTCTTATCAACTTCAGAGGTATTTGCTGCATCTGAGGTTTTACTCGATGCGACCTGCGCCGCAATGGCTTGTTTAATCTTATCAATCACATCTGTTACAGGTGCCGATGGTTCCTCTTGGGGCGCTCCGATATTACCATTAGCATCAATCTTGCCTGTGACTTGAATTTGCCGCTCCTTAAGCGGTGGTAAACCTTCAATCTGTGCCTCGGCGCCAATCAGCGTTTCCGTTGTCGGTTGATCAACTATCTGCTGCTGACGTTCCTCTGCAAGTTTCGCCTTGGCCTCATTCATTTTCTGCAGCGCCTCTGCGGCAACACGAATATCCGCCGAAGAAGGATCAACGGGTGCCATCGCCGCTGCATAGACCTGCTTCATCTTATTGATGGTCGCCAGAGGATCGCCAGGTACTATCGACACATCGATTTGCACCTCACCGTCAGTCGCATATCGCTGACCATCGGCACCTTTTTCATACTTGAAACTGGGGCTTTGAGCATATTGACCGCCCACACTCGCATGGGCATGTTCATGGGCTTTGACTTCTGTGTCCCTTGATTTTAATGCGTCCACTTGGGCTTTTTGCTGCTCAATTGCCTTTTCTTGCGCCTCCTTCGCTACGTCTTGCTGACGAGTTTGCTCATCCTGTGTCTGCTGAGCTTGTTTAGTTTGCTCTGCTTTGGCAAAAACCTCGGCTAACGCTTGCTGCTTTTGCTCCTGCTCTTGTACCGCCTGTGCCCTTGCCTGCTTGGCTTGTTCATCTCGCGCATCTTTAGCTTGAATTTGTTCTGTTTGAGTCTGCTGTTGTTGCGTTTGAGCATTTGGGGTAATTCCAGTACCGACTTGGCCACTTTCACCCGAGGGTTCACTAAAGACACGGCTCAACTGCTCGCTTAAACCGCTGGAATGATTGCTATCAGGAAGCGCATTTGAATTGGCAAAAGCTGAAGCGCTGGAATGTGACGCTTTGCCTGTCGCATCTGCACCAGCAAATTCAGTCGCAAAAGGAGTCACCACTGCACTTGAGGCATTTGGATTAATGCTATTTGACCCGGTTGAGCCAATATTCGTAGCGACCGCTGTCGATGTAGAGAAAATATTGGCGCCCCCCACACTTTCGGAGCCAACATTACTGCCAGTCGTGGCAATTGTGGCCGCAAGGCTTGGGGCCGGAGGAGAAAAAGGCGTAACAGCACCACTTGGGGCGCTAAAACCTACATCCGATGCCCCTAAGGTTGAAACTGATGGCTGTGTGGCTATAGCTGCAATTTGCCCTTCCCTCATTCCGCTAATGGAGCGAGGGCCTGTGAGTAAGCTAAAGCTAGTTGAAGCATCTAAGCTTGTATTTAACGGAGTCGAAACAGTCTCGTTAGAATGGAGTTGTGCCTTGGCATTTCCACCGAGTGCGGTGAAAGCCTTCTGAACAGATCCAGTATCAACATGAGATGAAATCGGAGGACTAGCAGGTTTGACATCCGTCAATGAAGCGGGCAGTGTCGTACTGATTGGCATAGCTTGGTCCATCACAGCCCCGAGGCTGCTTAGTGATGGTGCAAGTGCCCCACTCGCTTCGAGTTTTGGCGCATTTAGGTTAAGGGTTGAAGCGGAGAACGTTGCGACCGCCTGACCATTTCCCCCTTGATAAGTCTGACCGCCTTGAGGTTTTACGCCTTTTGCTGGCTCAATAGACTTATCCGCGCCCAAAAACGAAGTGGATGGCGCGCCAATTTGTGCTGACAGCGCCATAACCGACATAACTATACCTTGATGTTAATTATCGAACCTATGGTTTCTGACTCTCGCTGGAGTACCTCGGTCGATGCCTCACCTTGTCGCAATGATTCATTCGCCGCCAGTAACGCCGAAGTTTTATCGGGCTCATCTACCGCCTTAGCGGTTTCTGTCGGCGCAGCACTTTGCGATGGGCTGGGTTTGGCCACATCAATCGTTGCCTGCGTGAGCCCTGATTGAGCCGTTTGCAAGCCTTGCAGACCGGAAGCATAAGCAGATTGGATTTGCATAGGAGTATTCCTGCATCTGGTGATGATTGGATTAATTATTAACCAACTCTAGTGCGAAGTACAGATTTATCGCCCCTTCTAGCGGCATTTTCGAGCGCATTTCTGCAGGATATTCGCACGCCATTTAACCCGCAATCCAAGCCGATTCCCAATCCTTAAAAACCGGATTAAATCCCCGAAGGCGCATCTGAGTCATGACTTGCTCAACGGTACGTTCATCGCTTATCTCAAACTGATCTAATTGGCTCTCTGGCGCCTGATAACCACCAGGTTGCGTTGAACTCCCCGCACTCATTTGTGTTATCCCAAGTGGCAGTAAATTATCCCGAAGTGATGGCGCCTCGCGTGTCGATAAACTGATATCAAGTTGCTGATTAAAAAGCCTGAAGGCACAGATCAATTGTACCAGTCCAAGATCGGTTAAATGCACTTTTGGTGTTATGCCGCCGGTACAAGGCCGCAAACGAGGTAACGAAATACTAAAGCGAGTCCGCCAATAATGCCGTTCTAAATAGTCCAAATGATGCCCCATCAGTAAGGCATCGAGTCGCCAGTCATCCAAACCCAATAACACGCCTAGGCCAATCTTATCGACACCTGCGCTGGCAACGCGGTCGGGCGTTGCGAGCCGATACGCAAAGTCCTGCTTATTGCCTCGGGTGTGATGCTTAGCATAGGTCGCCGCTTGATAGGTTTCCTGATACACCATCACAGCATCAAGCCCTAGCTCGACAAGCTGGCGATAATCAATCTCTTCAAGCGGCTGAACCTCCATAGCCAAATAACTAAACTGCTGTTTTACAATGGGTAACACGCGCTTAAAGTAATCTATCCCCACTTTGGTTTCATGCTCACCCGACACCAGTAAGATGGAGTCAAAACCACGGGATTTAATAATCGCCATTTCGGCCGCAATTTCCTGCTCATTGAGCACTTTACGCTTTAACTTATTGCTCATGCTAAAGCCGCAATAGTCGCACTCGTTGGCACACAGATTTGACAGATATAACGGCAAATAGAGTCCAATATTGGCCCCAAAGCGTTGCCGAGTGAGCGCCGCCGAGCGCTGCGCCATCTCTTCGATATAGGGCTCTGCTGCTGGAGACAACAAGGCGAGTAAACTCTCTAGATTACCCTCGGGTTGCATCAGGGCGCGCTCAACCTCCGCTGCCGTGCAGGAATATAACGCCAGCAATAACTTATCCCGTTCAATGCGGGCAAATTGGTCGACAAAACTCATTGCTGCAAGAATCCCGTTAATGGGCTGGTGTGTACAGCCTGGGTTTGCACTCGGCCAAGCCCCGCTTCAAAGGCGCGTCGCCCGCAATCTACTGCATCCTTAAAGCACAGCGCCATTTCAATGGGAGAAGCACTGCTCGCAATGGCGGTATTAACCAGCACGGCATCGGCTCCCAATTCCATCGCGTGCGCCGCATGGGATGGCGCGCCGATCCCCGCATCAATCACCACAGGCACTTTTGCCTGCTCAATAATCATCTTGATAAATGGCTCAGTCACCAACCCCTGATTGGTGCCAATTGGGCTTGCCAATGGCATCACGGCGGCGCAGCCGACCTCTTCTAAGCGGCGACACAGCACAGGATCGGCATGCACGTAGGGCATCACGATAAACCCGCGTTCACACAGGGTTTTGGCCGCCGCTAACGTCTCGACCGCATCGGGCATCAAGTATTTAGGATCGGGATGAATTTCAAGTTTAACCCATTGTGTTCCCAGCATTTCCCGCGCTAATTCGGCGGCGAATATCGCTTCTTTAGCATTACGCGCCCCCGAGGTATTAGGCAAGAGTCGCACGCCCGCTTGCCTAAGTGGCGATAGCAAATCATCAGCCCCTGTTTTTAAATCAATTCTTTTCATCGCAACCGTCACCAACTGCGACTGAGACGCCTTAATTGACTCCAGCATCAGCTGACTTGAGCTGAATTTTCCTGTGCCCGTAAATAATCGTGACTCAAATTCCACGCCTGCAATCGTTAACATCTTAACCTCCAGCTACAACGGCAAATACATCAATCTTATCCTCGTTTTGGCACTGGATAGATGACCATCGATGTTTTGGCACAACGGCCTCGTTAAGCACTAAGGCAACCGAGTGTTGGCAAATATTTTGTGCTTCTAACAAGGCTTGTAAACTCAGTGGTTGTTGCAGTGTTTGGGGCACATTATTGAGATGAATTAAAATCATAACAAACCTCGATTAGGGACAGATTTGAATGAAACGGTTGCGGTCGAATGCTGGGTGTTAGCATTCGCATTTTCTAGGTGCTCGCTTGATTGGCGTTGCATGAATTCACTCGGCGTTAATGAATTCGGCTTTAATGAACTCGGTTTTAATCCGCACACCTCGCACTCGGGATCACGGGTTAATGCGGCCGAATGCCATTGCAGCAACTTGGCATCGAAGCGCCAAAATCGCCCAAGTAGCGCTCTCGTGGGGGCGATTAAATAACTTTCCTCTTCAAAAGTCTGATTGGCTGTTTGCTTTGTTGCAGAGGTTGGCGGCGTGGCTAGGAGCAACAATTGCATGGCTAGAAGCGCCTGCATCGATGCCATCACGCCGACACTGGGCCCGAGGACACCTTGGCTGCTGCAGTTTTGTGGCGCGCGAGTACTTGAGGGGAAAACACAGTGATAACAACCGCCCATTGGGAAACGCTGTTGATCGACTGCAAACAGTTGGCCGTTGAAGGCAGCAATGGCGGCACTCACCAGAGGTAAGGCATGCTCAATACACAGCCGATTGACACAATGGCGCGCCGCAAGATTATCGGTACAATCAAGCACTAACCTAATCTCATCGCCATGGGCTAACAGACCAGAAAATACAGTGTTCGCAGACTCGAGAGTCAAATGCTCGGCAAAGGCATCAATCTCACAACCTTGCGCCAATACGGTTAATTTCTGTTTAGCAATGAGGGCTTTGTGATGGCCAATATCGTCGTCACTAAAGAGTAACTGCCTTGGCAGATTGGTCAATTCCACCCTATCGCCGTCGACAAGCGTTAAGCGCCCAACACCGGCACAAGCCAAATACTGCGCCGCCAATTGCCCGAGGCCGCCGAGGCCTACGATAAGGACATGGGCCTGCTTAAGCTGCAACTGGCCAGCCTCGCCGACCTCAGGTAAAAATATTTGCCGCGAATAACGAATAAAATCTTTATCGGCAAGGGATTGCGCCTGCTCTTGTGTCATGCTCATAAGCTTGACTCCCATGCTCGCGTCAATTCGGCATAGGCCATAACTGGATCATTTACTTCGGTAATCGCCCGCACAACGGCAATATTGCTCACCCCAGTCGCTTTGACTTGGGCAAGATTCGAAGGTCCTATGCCGCCAATTGCCACTAAGGGATAGTGCGCATTTAACAGCTCAACATAATGAGTGAGTTTACATAACCCCTGTGGCGCCGATGGCATTTGCTTGGTGGTCGTTGGGAAGATATGCCCAAGGGCGATGTAAGATGGTGCATGTTGATGGGCACGCAGCAACTCGAAATAACCGTGGCTAGAGATGCCAAGAGCCAAGCCTGCTGCATGAATGGCGTGAAGATCCGTCACTGCCAGATCTTCTTGCCCAAGATGGACCCCAAATGCGCCATGCTTTATCGCTAATTGCCAATGATCATTGATAAAAAGCTGCGCATCATAATGCTTACCTAAGGCAATCGCGGTTTGGATTTTTGCCTCAAGTTCGTCCGACGCCAGCACATTAGACTTTAGCGCATTAGACTTTATCCTGAGCTGTACCGTCTTCACGCCCGCCGCCAATAACTGTTCGAGTAACAGTAAGTTATCGACTACTGGATAAATCCCTAAGTCTGGATCAAGGCGCTTAAACGCGCCGCATTGCAAATCACTGGATTCACTCAAGCTGTTTTGAGAATAAGCTGTGACGTGAGGATACGCCGTTAAATTGTGCGGCCAAGCGGTACGCGCGAGTGGCCCAGGGCCTTGGCCAATCCCCTCCGCATAAGTTAAGCCTTGATTGACATAGGCTTTTGCTACCACAATCGCATCCTGCAATACAAAGCCAAAGGCTAACACCGAGGCGATGGCCGAAGACAAAGTACAGCCACTGCCGTGGTTATGGCGCGTGTTTATCCGCGCACTGCTGAGCCAAAAACCGCCATTAGCATCGAGCGGTGAGCAGCCAGTAACCTGATGACAAATCAGCAGATCTTCCGCCAAACGCTGATTATCTGCGGCGATGCGATGACTTGTGATATCGCTTTTTTGATCGCTTAAGAGATCACTGGTGTTAATGCCAGCACTTGTCTTAGCCGCAAAATCAATATCGCCGCCCTTGGCTAATACGCTGCACGCTAATTGCGCTGAGAGTTGCATTGCCGCAGCGGCGAATTCTGCTTTTGTGTGAATTGCTGACGCTTGTTTGTCTGTGTCGGCAGTTAGCCTTGCCAACTCCTGCACATTCGGCGTTATCAGGCTAATCAAGCCCTTAAAAGGAGTAAAATCCAGAGGTTTGCTCGCCGTGCTCTTATCGCCGAGCTCATCCCCACAGCTTGCAACCATTACAGGGTCGAGAATAACGGGGACGAGTGGAAATTGGGTTTTAAAACCAGCCAACCAGTCGGCAACTAAATGCACTTGCTGCTGATTTGAGAGTAAACCAATCTTAATCGCCTGAGGCGGTAGATCGGCTAACAGGGTCGAGAGCTGTGTGAGTAACATTGCCTCACTCACAGGCTCAACTAACGCCACCGTCACCGAACTTTGGGCCGTTAACGTGGTGATCACGCTGCATCCATGGCCGCCCAAATCCTTGATGGTGGCTAAGTCGGCTTGGATCCCCGCGCCGCCACCGCTGTCTGAACCGGCAATGGTCCAGACGATAGGTTTAGGCGCCACGTAGCTAACATGTTTAGCTGGGGTCATTATCAAACCTCCGCAACCTGTGCTGTTGGTTTGAGCTCAGTCCCATCCTGCTGCTTTGCCGATTCTTTGGCTGTATTGGCTGTATTGGCTGTATTGGCTGTATTGGCTGTATTGGCTGTATTGGCTGTATTAGCTGTATTAGCATCACCCAGTGGTAGATACAGTTTGGCGCCCGAGGCCGCAAACTCGGCCGATTTTTGCGCCATGGCCGCCGCTAATTCATCTTGAGTTTTGACTCTGATCTGCTGGATTGCTTCGTTGCCAGATTGCCCTTGTTGAGCAGGGTTTATCGATGCAAGCGCTTCAGCGCTCTCAACATTTTGGCTTGACGAAGCCACTGACAACGTACCCGCCGCTAAACTTGCCGCATAGTCGCGCACATCTTGGGTGATCTTCATTGAGCAGAACTTAGGGCCACACATAGAGCAAAAATGCGCAACCTTAGCTGATTCCTGTGGCAGGGATTCATCGTGATAGGCACGGGCGGTATCAGGGTCAAGTCCCAGGTTATATTGGTCTTCCCAACGGAATTCAAAGCGCGCCTTGGATAATGCATTGTCGCGGATCTGCGCGCCCGGGTGGCCTTTTGCAATATCGGCCGCATGGGCGGCAATCTTGTAGGCAATCAGCCCTTGTTTGACGTCCTGCTTATTGGGTAGACCTAAGTGTTCTTTCGGCGTCACATAGCAGAGCATGGCGCAGCCATACCATGCGATCATCGCCGCACCTATCCCTGAGGTGAAATGATCGTAACCCGGTGCAATATCGGTAATTTGCGGCCCTAGGGTATAAAACGGCGCCTCGGCGCAGTGGATAAGCTGCTTTTCCATATTCTCTTTGATAAGCTGCATCGGGATGTGCCCAGGCCCTTCGATAATGGTCTGCACATCGTATTCCCAAGCGATTTTGACCAACTCGCCTAAGGTCTCAAGCTCGGCAAACTGCGCCTCATCATTGGCATCGGCAATCGAGCCTGGACGCATACCATCGCCTAATGACAGCGACACATCGTAGGCCACGCACAGCTCGCAAATCTCACGAAAATGGGTATAGAGGAAGTTTTCTTGATGGTGGCTCAAGCACCATTTGGCCATAATCGAGCCGCCGCGGGACACAATCCCAGTCACCCGTTTGGCGGTCATGGGTACATAGCGCAATAACACGCCCGCGTGAATGGTAAAGTAATCGACGCCCTGCTCCGCTTGCTCAATTAAAGTATCGCGAAACACTTCCCAGGTCAGGTGCTCAGCAACCCCATTCACTTTTTCCAATGCTTGATAAATCGGCACTGTGCCAATAGGCACTGGCGAGTTACGGATGATCCATTCGCGGGTTTCATGGATATAGCGCCCAGTGGACAAGTCCATCACAGTGTCCGCGCCCCAACGGGTTGACCAGACAAGCTTTTCGACTTCCTCCTCGATGGAGGACGTGACCGCCGAGTTACCGATATTGGCATTCACTTTCACTAAAAAGTTACGGCCAATAATCATAGGCTCGGCTTCTGGATGATTGATATTTAACGGAATAATAGCGCGGCCACGGGCAATTTCATCGCGGACAAATTCAGGGGTTATCGGTTTACCTATTACGGCGCCAAAGGATTCACCTTGGCCGCGGCGGTTTAAGATTTCATCCTGTACCTCGGCGAGCGCCATATTTTCCCGAATCGCCACATACTCCATTTCAGGGGTAATAATCCCTTGGCGGGCATAGTGTAATTGGCTCACGCGTTTACCCGGTAAGGCACGGCGAGGACGAACAATCGCACTTGAGCCGGCTTCGAACCGCAGATGATCGAGCCCATCATCCTTCAGACGTTGCTGGGTAAAATCTGAGGTTGCACAATCAAGCACTTCGGTATCTTGGCGCTCGATAATCCAAGGTAATCTGAGTTTGGCTAAACCTTGACGCACGTTAATTTGCGCAGCCGGATCGGAATAAGGACCAGCGCAGTCATACACAGGAATGGGAGGGTTTTTCTCGACTATGGGCGCAGTCGCAGTGCCGCCAATCCGCGTATCGGTTTGCAGAATTTGCCGCATCCCTACACGGAGATCCTCGCGGCTTCCCTGCAGATATAACTTTTGCGAATTAGGATGCTGTAATGGTTTAAGGGTATCGATAAAGGCTTGCGCTTGGGCGCGCGCCGCACGGCGGCTCGTTTGCCCTTGGGCATTAACGGCAATCGATTCTGAGGACGATTCTAAACTGGACATAAGCAATCTCACTTTAACAAATAAAAATGGGGTTGCTTGTCTGGAGACTTGAGTGTTGAAGCTGAGCCTTGCAAACCCTAAGCGGGTTTACGGACTCAATAACGACTAAATCGATGGGTTAATACAGGGCAAAAGGTGGCCGCTGATACGATTTAATGGATGTTATTATGCTTGTTTCCTTCGCAGGTTTTAACCTGATCAGGTTCAACGGATCCCGAATAAACGGTCTCAGCCAAGAGGCACTCCGACAAGATGGGCAAAAGTATAGGCAGAAGCGCAGCGAACAAACAAGCGTAATTTTAGGATAAAAATTAAATTAACAATCAAAAATAAAGAATTCATAATGCATTGTATTTAAATATTTTTAATTCAAATCCATCTTACAATCTATGATTTCTACTATTTTTGGTGAAAATTTATCATCACTATTTTTTAACCTTTTGGCCGCTTTACCATCATTTTATCGAGATGCGCCTTAATGGCATCATCAATTTCTAGGTTCATTTTCTTGCCACTGCAATCAAAGGGGAAACCTAAATTCTCGGCATAGGGATTAATTTGGGTGCCCACTTTGACGACCCGATAGCAGGTATCCCCTTTACGGACAATTCGATTAGGATCCAGTTCTAAATCCAAACTGCTGGGGCCGCTAAAATCGTCTGCATTGGGCACAATCAACACCTCCATCTCAGGGCTCATTTCAGACAAATTAGACCGTTTAGAGTAATGATTTGCCTGCTCTAACACTAAATCATCCAAGGCTTGCTCACGCTGGCGCTCAAAATAGCGCTGGGTAAATAATCCCACGCTCCCTGCCGCCCCGCCGCCGCTTTGCTCGTTTGACGCTGACGGCTCTGTACTGGCCGCTTGTGTCGAGCTTGATTGGATTTCTGCCTTTTGAGGTTTAACAGCCTCTTTTGCACTCTTCTGGGTTTGGCTTTGTGTTGGAGCGTTAGGTGTTGAGGCGTTAGGCGCTGATGTGTTCGGCACTGATGTGCTTGGTACTGATGCTTTTGATTCTGTTACTTTTGATGCTTTTACTTCTGATAATTGGGCGCTGACTTCAGGAGGTTTTGTAATCTGCTCAGTGGGTTTTGGCATCGATTTTACCGTATTAGGTGCTGAAGTTATTGGCTCGCGAGAAACCGCAGGCTCTTCCACAGAAGAATCTTTAGCCGAATCCACAGGAGCGGTTTGCGTTGGCGGCGCATAAATAAAATATGCCTTTAATGCTTTGGTTGCAGTTCGTGCATTGGCTGAAGTTGTTGTAAACGACAGCCCTAACTGCTCCGACTGGGTTCGCCATAAAAAAATTAGCAACAACAGCAGTAAACCATGGCCCAAGATGACCCAAAGCAATAACTTAAGATTGAAATAATGCGACCACTCTCGCCAACTTAAGCCTAAATTGGGTTGGAATGCGCTATCGCTCTCTCTTTGGTTAGCCTCACTCAAATTGAGGTTTATTGCACTGCCCAAAGGCTCTGCATGGGCGCTAAAAGCCGTAGCACAAAATGGCATCGCGGAGAATGCTACGATCTCGTCGTTTGTCACGCGGCGGTGCGCAACAAAACTGAGATCATCTTCTGGGGTAATAGTCGAACGAACAGGCAAAATCCATCCCTTAGTACTTTATGGACAAAGTACTTAACAAATCCATGATTACTACGGGGGATTAGAGAAAGCGCACCGCACAAAGTTCCAGGGCGTTGACATTAATCGGTCGTAAATAGGCACCATAATGTTGTACAACTAGATAAGAGCTCGCCTAAGTCTCAGTTGATAATGTTAACCCTAAAATAAATTAGCTTACACGTGTAAGCTAATTATGGCTTTCCAATTTACCAACTGATAGACTCAATCATTATCACCATCGAGTGGATCAACAGCATGCCAAGCCAGAGTTTGATAGAGCCGCAAATGAGTCATGAAAAACCCTTGAATATCAGTGGGTATAGCCTTAGTGAAGAGATAGCCAATAGCATAAGCCATGGCCTAGGGGTGATCGCGGGTATAGTAGGCTTAGTGTTTATGATCCTCAAAGGCGCCGACCATCTCACCAATATTCAGCTCACAGGTGTTATTATTTATGGTGCAAGCCTCATCCTGTTGTTTTTAAGTTCTACCCTGTATCACAGCGTGACGCATGTGGGCTGGAAACATAAACTCAAGATTGCCGATCATTGTGCCATTTACTGCTTAATTGCAGGCACCTATACCCCGCTGATGTTAATCAGCCTGCAAGGACAGCTTTCCACCATTATCCTCACGGCGATTTGGTCTTTGGCTATTGGTGGGATTTTATTTAAGACCTTGTTTATTCATCGCTTTAAAAAAATGAGCCTAGTGCTCTATTTAGTGATGGGTTGGCTGTGTGTGACTGTGATGGGCGATTTGACGGCGGCGATGTCACCGCTAGGATTTAAGCTTCTGCTATTGGGCGGGTTGTTTTACACCTTAGGGGTGATCTTCTATGTCGGTAAACGCATTCCGTACAATCACGCGATTTGGCATTTATTTGTATTGGCGGGCGCGATGAGCCATTTTTTTTGTATTTATTTAACCGTGATCTAACCGCTAAGACTGCCTTTCCTCACAAGCCATCCTTAGGATGGCTTTTTTATGTCTGCGCGTTGAGCCAATTTGACCATCAAGCATGGCTTTCTACAGCAACTCTTCAACGATTCGTTTAAGCAGAAAGGTTTCCCTGTCGATGGATTGCCCTTTATTGGCAAACGTCCGTAGGATCGCTTCATTATGGGCAATAGCCTGATGGATATTGATCCACTCTGGGCGCATCCCATTTTTTATCTCATGGGCTTCGAGTCTTGGCTCACCCAAGCCGCGTTCGCCAAGGCTCATATCGATTTCGCAAAGATAGCAGTAAGAGTCCATATGCATCACGTTTGCCCCCTCACGAAACCAGGAACGATATTCCTCATAACGGCCAAAGGGCGCTAACACTCTGGCGGCAATGGCGCCGGTTTCTTCCTGCAATTCGCGGATAAGTCCAACTTCGATACTCTCGCCCTTATCCACCCCACCGCCAGGCAAACCATAATCGCGATATTTCTGGGTATAGAGCAGCAAAATATCTTCCCCCGACAACACTATGGCACGGGCGGCTTGGCGATAAAAAATCTTCGCCTGTTTAAGATTGAGATTGGCAGCTTGGGTGGACTTCAATAAACGCATAATAAAACTCAAGATTAATGGCCTATTAGCATAAACCAACTCGGTGGATTTACAGAGCAAAACCGTTTTAACGCCAAGATGTAGCGCTCAATGGGCGCATGTTGGCCTATGAGGTTAACAATTCAGTTGCTGCAAAATGTGCTGATAGGCCGCCACAATTTGGGGTTTGTTGGGCATGCGATGCTCAGGAATACGCTGATAATGGCCGATGGTTTGGTCAAGATAACGCTTGGCCTGACGGGTTTTATCTGCATCTAACCCTTGCCACATGATTGAGCCCGTCGCACTTAAGGGCACAGCTTCAGTTGTTTTTGAGCTGGCATTCGTCTTTGATCTAGCATTTGCCTGCGTTAAATGCAGTATCTCGTAGAAACGTTGGTTTTCTTCGAGTAAATATTCCTCTTTAAGGGATAAGCCCAATTCCGCCAACGCGCTGCGCACATGGTAATTATGATGCACGGGACACAAAATAAATTCGAGCTGGCAGGCGCCTTGACTAAGGTCATGATTGCTCGAATCATTTCCACTGTGAGCATTACTTTGACTTTGCTGATTCGCCACAATGCTGCGAACCAATTCAACCAATAACTCACCACCGACACCCGCAATAATCACTAAGTGCTTGGCTTGCTTGCCGTATTGCGCCAGTGGCAAGGCCGCCACATCGAGGCAATGCACTTGCCATTCACTTTGGGCATGGGTGGTTTGCTCAGTTGCGGTTTGCTCAGTTGCATTTTGAGGGTTTGAGATAGGCAGCATAGGGAAAAACCTTGCTAACTCATGGCTGAGTTGCTGCATCAAGGGCGCGACACAATCGACAAAATGTACCTTAGGTGCGGCATTTCTTTGCAGTAACAACATGCCGAGTAAACCATGATCGCAGCAGCAGTCCCAGATATGATCGTATCCAGGCCCCACCATTCGATTGATCTGCTGTAATCGCTGACTGATTTTCACCACTCACTCCCCAACGCGTTGATATCGCTGCCCATATCGGCTTAAGTCTTAAGCCCCTTAAGCCCCTTAAGCACAATAAGAAAGCCAAGAAAGTCGCGCATTCTACCCGAGTCAGCAGTTAAAACCCATCTCTTTACGCCTTGCGTTCGGCCTGCCGCCAACCCGCTCGCTATGGTGAATACGTATGCAAAGCATTGCGAGCAAAAAGCCATCGCCACTAGTATGCATTGACCCATATACACTATAAAAACAAGGATCAGGGAATGTTCAGCAATCCTCTTACCCACGCACGCCACATCAACTCGCCAACGCCAAATCGCCGCCCTTGGACCGCCAGCCTATTCACGCCTAGCTTGCTCGCACTCAGCATTGGCAGCCTGCTCAGCACCAGTGCCACAGCACAGACCCTCAACCTGAGCTCCCCCGATAAGCAAATCGTCTTGAGTCTGAGTGATGATACGGGCCGTCCCGAATACCAAGTCCATTTTCATGGCAAATCGATTATCGAACCGAGCCGCTTAGGGTTAGTCTTTGCCTCATTGGGCGAATTAGGCCAAGGTCTACGCATTAAATCGAGCCACACCGCCAGCGCCGATGAAAAATGGCAGCAACCTTGGGGTGAACAAGAGTGGATAAAGGATCAACACAATCAACTGAGCGTGGTATTAACCGACGGTAAAATCGACTTAAACCTCGAGTTTAAAGCCTTTGACGATGGCATCGGCTTTCGTTATCACTTAGCGCCCCAAAACGCACTGCCGACCAATACGCCACTTGCCATTACCGATGAGCTCACCGAATTTAATATTGGCCAAAGTGATAAGGCCACCGCTTGGTGGATCCCTTCTCGGGGATGGAACCGCTACGAATATCTGTATCGCACCAGCGCGCTCAATCAGGTCGACCGAGCCCACACCCCTTTTACCTTTAAACTGGTCGATGGCACCCATTTAAGCATTCACGAGGCGGCGTTAGTAGATTTTGCCTCGATGACCCTAGATCAGCAGCGTGATGGCAAGCTCAAGGCCGATCTTACTCCTTGGTCAGATGGTATTCGGGTTAAAACCCAAGCGGGCTTTTATACCCCATGGCGCACGATTCAAATCGCCGACAAGGCCACGGGACTGCTTAATTCTCACCTTATACTCAACCTGAATGAACCCAATAAACTGGGGGATGTCTCTTGGGTTAAACCGGGCAAATATGTCGGCATTTGGTGGGGGATGCACCTCAATGAAAACACTTGGGGCTCGGGCCCAACACACGGCGCAACCACCAGCGAAACAGAGCGCTATATGGATTTCGCCGCCAAGTACCAGTTTGATGGCGTCTTGGTCGAAGGCTGGAACCAAGGTTGGGATGGCGATTGGTTCCATAATGGCGACCAATTCAGTTTTACCAAGGCCTATGATGATTTCGATTTACCCGCCATTACCGCCTACGGCGCGAAAAAAGGCGTGCGCCTGATTGGTCACCATGAGACCGCAGGCTCAGTGACCCATTACCGTAATCAAATGGATGATGCCTTCGCCCTGTATGAAAAACATGGCGTGACCCAAGTCAAAACCGGTTATGTGGCTGACGGCGGACAAATCAAACGCATCGATGAAAATGGCATCACCCGTCACGAATGGCACGATGGACAGTTTATGGTCGGTGAATATCTGCACAGTGTCACCGAAGCCGCAAAGCACCATATCAGCATCAACAGCCATGAGCCAATTAAAGATACCGGACTTCGCCGCACCTATCCGAACTGGCTTGCCCGCGAAGGCGCACGCGGACAGGAATACAATGCCTGGGGCAGCCCACCAAATAACCCAGAACACACTGCCATGCTGCCCTTTACCCGCATGCTGGCAGGGCCAATGGACTTTACCCCAGGGATTTTTGACTTAGCGCCTAAGGGTTTAGATACCGAAAACCGTGTGCAAACCACTTTGATGAAGCAGCTCGCCCTGTATGTGGTGCTCTATAGCCCAATCCAAATGGCCGCCGACTTGCCGCGCAATTACCAAAAACATCTAGATGCTTTCCAGTTTATCCGCAATGTACCAACAGACTGGTATCAAAGTATCGCACTGGCTGGCGAAGTGGGTGATTATGTGGTGTTTGCCCGTCAGGCCAAGGATCAACAGGATTGGTACTTAGGCGCGCTGACTGATGAAAATGCCCGTCAGGTTAAGGTCAAACTGGATTTCCTCGACCCAAATAAACGCTATCAAGCCCAGATTTATCGCGATGGTGCAAAAGCCGATTGGAAAACCAATCCCTATGATTATGTAATTGAAACCAAAGAGGTTAGCGCCAAGGATAGCCTGACATTACAGCTAGCCAACAGTGGCGGCACAGCGATCCGTTTTAAAGCGCTGTAACGACAAGCACTAACATGAACGCTTAAAAAACCCGAGCAATAGTCACCGAGAAGCCCTTCTTGGTGACTATTTTTATTATTGAGCCACTTCGTTACTTACTAAAGTTACTTGTTTAAGCTACTTTGTTTAAGTTCCTTTATTTTAGTCACTTAGTTTGCGTTACAGCGCCTAACAACCGTTGGCGGATTGCATGTGAGCTGTACCATTGCCCTCCACTACTGAGTCACACGCGACACGGATGCAAATTGCATTAAGTTAGCTTAAGCTAAACTCCCCCAATGCTTAATGGTGACGACCTTGCGATACACGGCTAATGAACTCGAAATGCGCAGTTTTAAGCGTTTCGAGACCCAATTTGCCCACTTAGGCTTTAATCATTTTCAAGCCATTGCCCCACTGCGCCCTTGGGTGCAGCGTTATTTTCATTTGCATGTCGCAGCGGATTTACCACAGCCAATCGAACAATGCTTCTATCCTGACGGCGGCACAAGCCTGCATTTCTATTTACCATCACCCGGCACTGGCGATACGCCTTTAGCGTATTTTTACTCGGGGCAGCAGCGTCATTATCACAGCTTCGCACCGGGTACCGAGCAAATTACGGTGCGTTTTCAGCCCGGTGGCGCATTCCATTTATTGGGTGTTGAGCTTGCCGCTATTCGCGCCAATACGACAGCAAACGTTATCGATGTGACCCAGTGGCCCATCGTGGGTTTAACGGCGCTCTTATACCAACTCGTCGACACACCACAGCCCTGCGAGCGTATCGCCCTCGTGGAACACTGGCTATTGCAACGAGCGAAGCAATTAGACTTAAGCTTATCGACGCGAATGAGTCTAGTCCCCGCAACCTTGCCTCGACTCATCCACACCCAAGCCAATTTAGACACGTTTTACGAGCAACTCCCCATGAGTCGGCGCCAATTTGAACGTAAATTTAAGCAGGAAACGGGTTTATCACCCGCGCAATTATTGCAGCTGAATCGAGTCAAAATCGCCCGCAACTTATTGAGCCAATCGCCATCCCTTAGCCTAGCGCAGGTGGCCTTCGATTGTGGATTTTACGATCAAGCCCACCTACACCAGCATTTTTTGCGGGTAATGCAGCAAACACCGGGGCAATATAAAAAACGCAAGATGTCGCAAATCTCCAATAAAACGCCCGATTAAGCCCTTAGATTGAAGCCTCAACTTACAGGAGGCTTTATGTCTGAACGAATTGCACGCCAACAGATTTACCAACTCCAACCCGAACTCGCCAAAGCACTCATTAGCCTAGATAAAGCGGCGGCTGACTCGGCGTTTTCACCATTATTGGTACATTTAGTTAAGCTTAGGGCATCGCAGCTCAATGGCTGCGCGTTTTGTCAGCGAATGCACGCCGAGGAAGCCAGAAGTGACGGTGAAACCCAGCGACGTTTAGATTTACTGGCCGCTTGGCACGAAGTCGATGATCTCTTTGCTCCACGGGAGCAAGCGGCGCTGCGCTGGACCGAAACCTTAACCCGCGTCGCCCAATCGCCGGTGTACGACAGTGAATATGCTGCGCTCGCCGAGCATTATTCTGAGAAGGAGATTGTGGATCTCACCAGCCTCATCATTGCCATTAATGGTTGGAACCGCATCGCGATCGCCTTCCATTTACAACCCATCTAGTGGCAGATAAATCGACAAATAAACAGGGCACCGAATCGGGTGCCCTGCTTGTTGATATCACTGTGTCGTTAGTTTAAGGTCAACGCGACAATTTTAAGTGGATGATTATCATCGAATGACGGGAAATCCTCATGGGGATCGAGCCAAGTGTGCTCAGTCACACCTCGGCCTTGTTTTTCAACGCAGCGTACTAGGCTGTCAAACCAATCTTGTCGGTCTACTTTGGCGACATTATTGCAACACACGATTGTGCCACCGGCCCTAGTTGATAATAAGGCGGGTTTAAATAACCCTTGGTAATCATTAACTAAATCGACAATTCCGAAGGCACTTTTGGCATAACGAGGAGGATCGAGGAACACCAG
Organism: Shewanella seohaensis; assembly: GCF_023283775.1. Taxonomy (NCBI): domain Bacteria; kingdom Pseudomonadati; phylum Pseudomonadota; class Gammaproteobacteria; order Alteromonadales; family Shewanellaceae; genus Shewanella; species Shewanella seohaensis. The sequence goes on along the minus strand of NZ_JAKILE010000019.1, from coordinate 36,879 downwards.
ATCAAACTGGGTTTGCGGCAATTTAGGGTAACTCGGCAATTTTTGATTGCGACGTCCGCCCACATTTAAACCTGCTAATTGGCGCAGGGCCGGAAACGCATCGCTCTGCACAAATTCACATACCTCTGACACTTGGTTTAACTCGGCATTGGTTCGCCCAGCGGCGAGTGCAAAGGAGGAAAAGTCAACATTCACAACCCGTTCTGCACCGCCCATCGCAGCTGCGGTTCCAATACCACAGGTATAAGAAAACAAATTCAGCACGGTTTTATCTTGGCTGTGTGCCCGCACATATTCACGACCAATACGCATATCAAGAAATAGCAGCGGATCCTGTCCTTCGTGGCGCAGCTTAGTGGTGAATTTGATCCCATTTTCCTGCATCACCAACTCCGCACAGGCAATATCATCCAGCTCAGGGCTTAATGCATTGAGCACGCGGGAATGACCAGCGGAGCGATCGTTATACACCACAGGCAGAGCCACTTCTTGGGTGAGCACTTCCACAATTTCAGCTAATTCCGCAGCGGTTAAGGTTTGGTGAAAACTCTGCACTAACCAATTATCGCCGTAGCGATCGACATTCAAGCCACTGACACCTTCGACTGTGCCATGGAATACCCGAAAACAATCGGTATGGTCTTGTTCTGCTTGCAGTAAAAAATCATGGCGCTTGGCCAGAGCCGTCGATAACAGCGTTTGAATAGACATAAAAAGTGGGACTCATACAGCGGAAACCTGCGTAAGGTTTCGAGGGCAAAACGGCATAATACCAAACTAGGCCGCAGAATATCGGATAAATTCACCCTGCCTGTGCAAAAAATAGCCTTTAGCATCTTGGCTCGCCGCGATTGTTAACCCGCCTTTTAGCTTTAGTCGTTACCGTTAAATGCATGCTCAGACTAATTTATACCTTCCGTTTCGATGCAATTCAGCGAGTCCACTTTGGATAAGGCTTAAGCAGGCAGAGGGATCTTCTAATGGCAGCAGATGTCCATATCGCTGATCTTCTAAAAACACTGTGTCTGGCGCTAGCTGTTGCCAGCGCTGCCAAGTCGCTTCAGAAAAGAAAACTGACGGTTTCCCTCGGATGGCGACGCAGGGAAGCTTTAGCTGTTGCAATATCGATAATACATTCGGCGGTTGAGTGTAATTATGCGCTTCCCACTGTTTAGGAAACTTCAACGTGAACTGTCCATCAGTGTTTTGATAAACCCCGAATTGGGCTAAGGCGGCAAACGCCTCATCATCAAAGCGTTTGTATAGCTTACTCATTTTGCAATATTCAAGAAAATGCTCACGGCTTTCCCACATATCGCGCTTCTTTAAGGTGTTTTTTGCGGGCGCAGTAAAATTCATTAGTGATTTAGGCATCAGTTTGGCAAACCAAGCGATAGAGCGCGATACCATTGCGGGTTCAATAAGGACCAATGCCTTAAACAAATCGGGTCTTTTGCTGGCGGCAAGAATAGTACTGGTTGCTCCCATCGAATGGCCTATTCCCACAATTGGCTCACTGCAATGTTGTTCAATATGCGAGATCAAATCATCGGCATATAGCTGCCAATCTCGGCGCTTAGGCGGCAAACCAACATCGGGCCATGTCGGTCTTAACTCGAGTGCACTCAGGCTGAATGCTTGCTGCAACTTTGCTAATAAGGGCGCATAAACACCCAATGGAAACCCATTCGCATGGTAAAAATGCGCACCTTCGCCAGAGTCAGAAAAGGTCTTAAAAACCTTTGCCTGTTGTAATTCATTGCCAATTTTATCCATCAAATCCTACTTATTGCGTCCCGCTGTGCTAGTTAAGCGGGATGAAATTACCAAATCTCAGCATTTGGCACCTCTCGCTAAAGCGACGAAATCTAGCCTGCCGATATCAGCCTCTATGACTGACTTAAAGGCCATTAAATCACTTCAATCAACGGCTCTAAACCAGCAGCGGCTCGAGTGGGGACAAACTCCACCACCTCAAATTCGGCCACCTCTTCGATATAGAAGGGGTCGAGTTTGACAATGGCTTCAAGCTCGGCGCGATTATCCGCTTTGGCAAGGATCACTCCGCCCGTGCGGGGTACCTTACGGCCAGAGGCGATAAAGGTACCCTTGGCATAATATTCATCGAGATAGGCAATATGGGCCGCCAAATGAAGTTCCACATCGGCCAGCGGTTTTTTGTAGGTTAAGGTAATAACAAACATAGCGTTCCTTAAAGGCGTAATAACAAGCCAGAATGAATACTCGATTGCTCTTGCCACACACGTCAATGGCGGCAAGTCGCCAATAGTCAGTAAAGTCTGGCGACATAGTGATGCATTATGCGTTCGCTATCAATAGCCTATAAAGATGAGTCTGTTGATTAAACTGAAAGATGATCCATGTACTTACCCACTGATCTGAGTGGATTGAATGCATAGCCCCCCATCACAGCGCGAGTGATCCATGGAGCAAGGTTCTGAACTCCCCCCACCGATGTGAGAACTGGATAAATCGAGGGTTTAAACCCATCCACGCCTCACGTAAAATCCACACACTATTAGTTACAGGGCTGTTTCGATAGGGTTATCAAGGAATGATGAATACGTATGTAAGCGGTTGTGCGTCAATCAGCGCTGCGGCTACTATAAATTCGCTAGTTTCACCCTCTGCTTGTGGGGTTGAACACTGTGAGGTCGTTTCTGGTGGTTGCCTTTGAGGATAGCTGTCAGGCTTAGGTTCTTTTCTGCTATTGAGCATTTGCATCATTGAGTATGAAAATGAATTTATTGGCGAATATGCTTCTGAGGGAGAGGTATATTCGCCATTTTTTCACCCACACGGCCAAGCGCTGATGCACGTTTGGGAAGCTAGCACAACACGCGTAAAACTGAGCAAAGGCCATTGAATAGGCCACACATTATAACGATAAATGACTCAAGGCAGCCCCGCTGCCCGCTACTGAAGGGAAGTTGCATGTCCGCGGATCAACAAACGGTTACCCCATTAGAGAATTTCTCGCCCAAGGTGGCGCAGCGCGCCGTGCATAGGGTGCAACCCGAGCTGAATTTCTGGCAAATCTTCAATATGTGCTTCGGCTTTTTGGGGATCCAATTCGGTTTTGCGCTGCAAAATGCCAACGTCAGCCGAATTTTCCAAACCCTTGGCGCCTCTATCGATGATATTCCTATCCTGTGGATTGCCGCACCGTTAACCGGTCTGCTGGTTCAACCTATTATTGGTTATCTGAGCGATAACACTTGGGGGCGCTTAGGTCGCCGCCGGCCGTATTTTTTAATCGGCGCCATTTGTACGACTCTCGCCATTTTTGTGATGCCGCATTCCCCTACGTTGTGGATTGCCGCGGGCATGCTGTGGATTATGGATGCCTCAATCAATATCGCCATGGAACCCTTCCGTGCCTTTGTGGGGGATAATTTACCTCCCAAGCAGCGCACCCAAGGCTATGCTATGCAAAGCTTTTTTATCGGCATCGGCGCGGTTGTGGCCTCGGCCCTGCCCTATATTCTCAGTAACTTCTTTGCTGTCGCCAATACCGCGCCCGCGGGCGAAATAGCCGACTCGGTGCGTTATGCCTTCTATTTTGGGGGCGCCGTGCTGTTTCTTAGCGTGGCTTGGACTGTTGTGTCCACCAAAGAATATTCCCCCGATGAACTTGCCGCCTTCCATGGCAATGCTGACGCAGGCATAGATGAGCAACAACATCGCACACGCACCCACAAGAATTATCAATTTGCCGCTATCGTTTGGATGGCCGTAGGCGCACTACTGACGCTTGCGGTGTGGACACAGGATTTAGATAAGCAGCTGTATATTTTAACCTTAGGGATTTTTGCCTTTGGCCCATTGCAACTATACTGCGCCCTCCGTTTAGGCAAATCAGCGCCCTCACAGCGCGCGCAACTGGGCATTGTCTTTAATGTGGTCGATGATTTATTCCATATGCCTAAGGCCATGCATCAGTTAGCCATAGTGCAGTTTTTCTCTTGGTTCGCGCTCTTTGCGATGTGGATTTACACCACCTCAGCGGTGACGTCCTACCATTTTGGCAGCAGCGATGTGTTGTCTAAGGCCTATAACGATGGTGCCGATTGGGTGGGCGTACTGTTCGCCTCCTACAATGGATTTTCGGCCATTGCGGCCCTGTTTATCCCACTGCTTGCTAAACGCATCGGCATCAAACTGACTCACACCTTTAATATGTTCTGCGGCGGGTTTGGGTTGATCAGTTTCTATTTTATCAAAGATCCCAGTCTGTTATGGCTACCCATGATTGGCGTAGGTATCGCCTGGGCCTCGATTCTCTCCGTGCCCTACGCCATGTTATCTGGCGCCTTGCCGCCGAAAAAGATGGGCGTGTATATGGGGATTTTTAACTTCTTTATCGTGATCCCACAGCTGCTCGCAGCCAGTGTTTTAGGCTTAATTCTTAATGGATTATTTGATGGTCAGCCCATCTATGCCCTGATCACTGGCGGCGTCCTGATGCTCTGCGCTGGGATTGCCGTGCTCTTTGTTGAGCAACCGAATACTCAGCACTCTCAAGCGTAAATCGCAGATCCTACAACTCGGCCCCCTTGGCGTTTTAGCAACTAAACGCCAAGACGCATGGCCACATAGCTTACAACAAGAATAAATCGCAATTAGCACCATCTATAGATTGGGGAGATTTTGATAAATATGGCATCGACAACAGTACCTTCGCAGCAAGCTCGCAGCTTTTCAGACCGCTGTAACTTAAGCCGTAAGCCGATTGCGCTCGCAATTGCCGCAAGCCTTATCGGCGTTGCCAGTTTAACGGGCTACTCACCCTCGGCCCCCAATGCAGATACATCAACACCAACCGTCACCAAAGCCACCGACGCACAAATAGCCCCCGGCGCCCCCGGCAAAGCCCCAACTTGGGCGTTTTCCGGCAAAACCGGTATCGGCACCTCCTATGAGCCTTATACTCAGGGGCAATACCAAGACAGCATCCAAAATCCCATTAGCCGAGTGTGGTTCTCCGTCGCACAGGGGATTTTAACCGAGACCATGTACGGCCTTATTCACAACGCTCAGCTCAAAGAGTTGCAATTTGTGATCACAGGCAATGGCTTTGTCGATACCGAAAAAGACAACACTATCAGTAGCATTGAATACTTAGATACCGATGCCAATGGCCGCCCACAATCCTTGGCCTATAAGATTATCAATCGCGATGTTGAAGGTAAGTATCAGATAGAAAAACATATCTTTACCGATCCCGACCGCGATACGCTGATGATGCGCGTGACGTTTACCGCCTTTGAAGCAGGCATCACACCGCATTTATACGTTAACCCCCATATCGATAATGCGGGCGCGAATGATATTGGCAGAATCGATCATCAAGCCCTTATCGCTCGCACCGCTGACCCACACAGCAGCGTAATGACAGTGAAATCGGATATCGATTTTACGCAGGCGACTACGGGCTTTGTCGGTGTATCCGACGGTTTGACCGATTTAGCCGATAACGGCAAGCTCGATACCCTGTATCAGGCCACCAGCAGCGCCGAAAAGCCTACTCAAGGCAACATTGCTTTTACCGCCAGTTATCCTGCACTCCAAGCGAATCAACCTCTTAATGTGAATTTGGCGATTGGTTTTGGCCATGATGAAGCCAGCAGTTTAGCCAATGCCAACGCCAGCTTAACGGCGGGGTATGACGCTGTGCTGAGCCAATACAACGCCGGTTGGCACAGTTATTTACAATCGCTACCCGCGATGCCTGATATGGCGCAAAGCACCACAGATAATGGCAAGCTGCTGTATACCAGTGCCATGGTACTTAAGGCGCAGGAAGATAAAACCTACGCGGGCGCCCTTATCGCGTCGCTTTCTAATCCTTGGGGCGATACTGTCCCTGCTGTCACACCCAGCACGGGTTACAAAGCCGTTTGGCCCCGTGACTTTTACCAGTGCGCCATGGCATTTCTCGCCATGGGCGATACGCAAACGCCTAAAGTCGCCTTTGAGTACCTTAAAAAGGTGCAAGTGAGTGACAAAACTCCAGGCTATAGCGGCACGCCCGGTTGGTTTTTACAAAAGACTCATGTGGATGGCCAAATCGAATGGGTGGGCGTACAGCTCGACCAAACGGCGATGCCGATCATGCTCGGCTGGAAACTCTGGCAGGCAGGCGTGCTGAGTCAAGCGGAACTGAGCCATTGGTATCAAGAGATGCTAAAAGCCGCGGCGGACTTTTTAGTTAGCGGCGGTGAGGTGAATCTTGACTGGAATCACACGCAAATTACGCCACCGAAAACCCAGCAAGAACGTTGGGAAGAACAAGCTGGTTATTCGCCTTCCACCACGGCCGCAGTGATCGCAGGCTTAGTGGCCGCGAGTGATATTGCCAAGGCAGTAAACGATAGCGATGCCAGTCAGCGTTATCTCGCAACCGCCAAAATGCTTAATCAACAACTTGAAAAACACTTAGTGACGACTCAAGGTTTGCTTACCGATAGCCAAGGCATTAAAGCGCCTTATTATCTGCGATTAAGCCCCAACGGTGAGCCAAACACCGCCGAGCAACTCGCCGCCAATAATGGTCGTGCGGGATTAGATCAACGTCAGATCCTCGATGGCGGCTTTTTAGAGTTGGTGCGCTACGGCGTGCGTGGCGCCACCGATAAGCTGATTAATCAAAGCCTAACGCTGGTGGATAATACTGAGCTTGAGGACAATTTACGCCTCAAATACAACTTTACTGCAAAAGATGGCAGCAGTGTTCCTGGGTTTAGACGATACGGTAACGATGGCTACGGTGAAGATACCCTCACTGGTGCAAACTACGCCGAATCAGGCAGTAATAGCGACAACCAACGCGGCCGCGTCTGGCCCTTCTTCACCGGTGAGCGTGGCCATTTTGAATTGGCCCTCGCCAGCGCGAAGGGAGAGCTAAGCGGTGCTCACGCGCAGCAAACCAAACAGCAGCTTATCAATACCTATGTGCAAGGGATGGAAACCTTCGCCAACGCGGGTCTAATGCTCCCCGAACAAGCGTGGGACGGTGTGGGTAACGCCACACGTTACCAATATCAACTCGGCCAAGGCACTAACTCCGCCACCCCGCTCGCCTGGACCCACGCTGAATATATCAAGCTGGTGCGTTCAATGAGCGATGGTCGAGTCTGGGATAACTACCCTATCGTCCCAGAAGCGTTGAAATAGTTTTTAAGGCTGATACCAATGAATAAAGCCCGCAAAACCTCAGTTTTGCGGGCTTTATGATCACAAGTGGCATATCATTCAGCACCGAATTAATTCCTTCAATTCGCCCACATCATCCATTTATGCACAGTAAAGGTATTCTCTGATTTTTACGTGAATACTTGTTTTTATTGCAGTTGTTTAAATAAAAAATTGACTTACAGAAGCTGGCTCAAATGTTAATCTATTTGCGATTTTGTTAATTTATCGAAAAGTGGAGTTTTGATGAAACATTTAAAAACCGCAATCAAATGGATTTTGCTCACGCTATTCTTGGTGCCAGTGAGTCTTTATCTGATCCTTGTCGCCATCAACATGAAAGATAGCCCAGCTTCAGAGCAGGCTAAAGCCTACCTAGACGAAATTCAAAAGAGTGATAAGGCATTAGCGAATAACCAAGCTCAGAATGCCTATCTCTATGCGCTGGGCTTTGATGTGAATAGTGGTACCTCACCGATGGATGCCGGGATTTCTCGACTCAAAACCATACAACAGCTTGGCATTTTGGAGCGTTCCCCAACGCTAAACACAACGCGTATAGATAAACCGCAAACACCATTCAACGAGTGCATTAATCGTGATGACTTTTTGTCCAGTTGTCTCCCTGTACTGACAGAACAAACGCCTTTTGACGAACTCCTCGTAACAAACGCCGAATTAATCGCGCGTTATAAAACATTAATTCAGTTAGATACTTGGCAAGAAGGCAGCCAATTTAATGTCTTTTTGTCTTCTCCGTCACTTTCACATCTGCTCACGGCACAAAAACTCTACTTCATCGATTTACTGGCTCACGCTCAAACCATGTCTGCGCAGCAGATTGCCGATGTGATTAATCAAGATATGTTGTTTTGGCAACGCGTAGCCGCCAACACCCATGTGCTGCTAATAAAAACCGTTAGTCAAAACGGCATCACAACAAATATGAAATTTGGCGAATTAGTCTTGAAGCAATTACCACACGCTCAACTCAACAGCGCTATTCCCGTTAGCTGGCAAATGCCTATTCCGTCAGCGGTGATGTCGTTTGATAGCACGAAAGCGGGAGAATGGTATTACTTTACAGGCATGACCAAAGCATTACAGACAATTGATGATGAAGATATCAGCACAACAGTGACGCAATGGTTACTGACGCCGTTAATGCAACCTCAAGACACAGCGAATCGCTACGCGGCAATTTTAGATGGTACAACACCTCTGCAAGATTGCCCCGCCCATTTGTCTATCGCTGTCGTCGGCCAGTTTATGTATAACCCGCTAGGTAAATTTGTCCTCTGCTCGAGCATTCCACCATTAGACCGCTATCAACAAGGTTTGAATGAGCTTGAGCCACAAAGAGTCCAACTCATCACTAGACTGCTGTAGGCCCGTGGCTTAGGGCTGTGGCTTGCACGCTTTTTTGGGCGTATTCCTGAGGCGTGCAACCAAATAGGGCTTTAAATGCTGCGCTAAAGCTACTGACACTCAAATACCCCAGACTATGGGCCACGCCCGTCGTGCTCTCCCCTTGGGTTAACCGCTCAAGGGAGTTGAGTAATCGGTACCTTTGGCGCCATTGTCTATAGGTCTGTCCGGTTTCGGCTTTAAAGAGTCGTTCTATGGTTCTGATACTCGCCCCCGCGCCTTGGGCTAATTCGGCCAAGGTATATTCCGCCTGCGGTTTTTTGATCAACAGTTGGATCACTCGGCCAAGACGCGGATCCGAGCCCGCATTCAAATAGGTATTCACACTGTCGAGTGTATCTAGCTCGTCAATGGCACTTAAACCCAAGCGGAAATACTTTGCGGGTTCCATCGAGGTGCTTTGACATAGCTTCAGCACCATTTCCCGCATTAGCGGCGTCATGGTAACCATCACCACCTGCGTGTCCTGCACTCTTACGCGATAACTGGGATCAATATACAAGTTGCGAAGATGGGCATGGGTTTCACAGTTAATTTGATGCCGGCAACCACTGGGGAGCCACACGGCATGGGTCGATGGCACCACCCAAACCGCATTGTCGCTCTGTACCCGTAAAATCCCTTTTGCCGCCCAAAGTAACTGCCCCCGAGGGTGAGAATGGGGTTCAACGCCCATTTCGGCCTCGAGATTGCGCGCATTACTCAATACGGGACGATTTGCGTCTAACGTGAACGCAAATTGGCTGGGCGCCAACATTGTCGCTTTGGAAATAACATCTGACACGTTGCCACCTTAAAACGCCATATCAACTGGGCTATCTTAGGCCGCAATATCAATGCCCGCAATATTAAGGTGATCCCCTATGGATAAGTTAAGTATTAAAAAATGGTTGATCTTTAGCGCCATGCTCGTCGCCGTTTTGTTGGCTATGTTTCCACTCAAGCAGCATCCCACCCTTTTTTCCTACAGCGCATCGGTCGTACTCATCACCCTGCTGTTTTGGAGCACGGGTTTTATTCCGCCCTTTATGGCTGGGCTGATCTTTTTTGCCCTGGCCACCATTTTCAAGCTGATCGATCCCAGTGCGTTGTTCTCGGGATTCGGTTCGGCGGCGGTGTGGTTAATTATCTCTGGCTTTGTCATTGGTAGCGCCATTTCAGAGTCGGGATTAAGTCGCCGCCTCGCCGCCCTTATCGCCCCCGCGTTAACCATGAGTTATCCACGCATGATTGCAGGATTGGTCATCAGCGCGATGCTATTGGGATTTGTGATGCCATCCTCCGTGGGGCGCGCGGTTGTGATGCTGCCCATCGGCATGGCCTTGGCCGAGCAGCTCGGGTTTAGCCGTGGCAGCAATGGTAGAATAGGCATAGCCACCGCCCTAGCACTCGCCTGTAATATGCCAAGCCTTGCGGTACTGCCCGCCAATATTCCAAATATGATTTTGGCTGGTGCGAGTGAAAATCTGTTTAACGTGCATTTTGGCTATGCAGAATATCTGTTTCTGCACTTTCCGATTTTGGGTCTGCTCAAATCGGCCATCATAGTGGCACTCGTGGTGTATTTGTTTCCGGCCAAGATAGATAAAACCCAGATGGCGGCAGCGACGGATATCGAAGCGTATGACGTGGTCAAGCAAGTTAAACTCGGGGTGTTACTCATCATCACCCTGTTATTTTGGATAACTGACTCATGGCACGGGATCAATCCTGCATGGGTGGGGCTAACGACCGCGATTATCCTCTTACTGCCGAAATGGGGCATTATTGAACCAAAGCGTTTTAATCAGTCAGTTGATTTTTCAACGGTTATCTTTGTTGCCGCTGCACTCGGGCTAGGCGTCTTAGTCAATCAATCTGGGCTTGGCAGCGAACTCGGTCAAGTATTCAGCCAATACCTTCCCTTGTCACAAGGCGCCTCTTTCCTCAACTTTATGTCCTTATCACTGATATCGACCTTAACCGGATTAGTGGCAACCGTGCCTGGTGTGCCTACGGTATTAACCCCGATGGCTGCCGACTTGGCGAATGCGACAGGGTTTTCTCTCCCTGCAGTTTTGATGACCCAAGTGATCGGCTTTTCGACGGTGATTTTCCCCTATCAAGCGCCGCCGCTGATTTTGGCGATGCAATTATCTCAGGAGTCCCTCGCCCATCTGCTGAAAGTCACCTTACCCTTAGCGCTGATCACCTTACTAGTGCTGATGCCGCTGGACTACCTCTGGTGGCAGTTATTGGGCTGGATAAGCTAACACGCATCAAACCCTAAGTTGCTGAACATTATTCGCAAAGGAATTCATACGGCGTGAGCGATGTAAACGCCTAAGCAGCACACAATAGTTAAACAGTTGAACAGATAACACCGCAGCCTACGCAAGGGCTTACTGAGGATCCGCCCCTAAGTAAGCCCTTTAGTCGTCTATTAACTGCGTGCATTATTAGTTACGAACTAGGTTAAGTGATACTTTTTTACGTGATCGGCGATGGCTTTGATGATTGAAGCCTTGATATTTTTCACGCTCTTTGAGTGTGGACACCAGAGTGAGATGGGTAACTTAAGCCCTTCAAACAACATGTCGGAGTTGACGGGCACCACACCATCCAACGCGAACTGAGATTCTGACAGCGCCTTGGGTAGCCATGCCCAGCCGAGCCCTTCCTTGATCATCTTGATGATCAGCGCCAGTTGGTCAACCTGTTCGTTATTCGCCGACAATACAAATTTATCCCCTAGGCCCTCATCCACCAGCGACTTTAAAATAAATTGGCGCTCGGTTTTTAACAGATCGCCGACGATTGCAGGTTCCATCGAGGCGAACTTTCCGCCTTCTTGTACGTAAGGCAGAAATTCCACATGACCAAGAAATGCCGTATCCATGCTATGAATAGCCGTACTATCATGGATGTTCACTATGCCAAAGTGAATCGAACCATCCACAATGCCATGCTTGATCGCCGCACGGTCACGTACCAAAAACTCGACTCGCAATGTTGGGAAATCCTGCACTAACTGTTTACGGATAAGATAGAGCGCTTGATGGGGAATAAAGCTTGGGTAAGCAATCACCACTCGCTCAAGTTCACCGTATGACAAACTGAGCGCAATTTTATCGAACACTCTGGCCTGTTCAATCGCTTGCTTGGCGTAATGATACAGAAGATGGCCGTCTTCCGTCGGCTCAACGGAGCGGCCAATACGCTCGAACAAGGTCACGGCGAGCTGATCTTCAAGATTAGTGATCACCTGTCCTATCGTAGTTCTGTGCTTGTTGAGCTTTACCGCCGCTTTACTAAAGGATAAGTGTTCATACACAGTGACAAATGCCAGCAGTTGTTCAAGACTAAAATTCATAGTGTTCCCTGCACCCTCATCAGTGAAATAAAGATAGCACCGATAAAGATTGGTAAACCAGAGAAATCAACTAGATATCAGTTCAATTTTGTGAGTTAGACGAAAATTGCAATTTTTTCAGCGCGAAATCATGGGTTGGCTCAACAAACTCATACTGGCCACCGATGGTTTCAAGCTCCAGACTGCCATTATCCTGCGTGAGTTCCAGCACGCCGTAAACGGCATTATTGGTATGTCGCAATGCCGCCGCGGGCGACATCTGTTTTACTAAACAAGCGGTAAAGATCGCCGTGAGCAATTCGCGGATCCCCGCAGGTATCACCTCAAACCTAAGCAAGGGCCGCTGGCTTAGATAGGCAGTTTTAGCCGTCACTAACATCATGCTATAACTCGTGTCATCGATAAATCTCAGGTTTTTCAGTAGCACCATCTTAGGCCCTAAAGCTAAAGCTTGTTTACAGGCATTCACCGCTTGCGCGACAGTCTCAATCTGACAATGGGTGAATTGCACCAGCTCAGAAAGATTAGCAACAATCACGTCGGCCATCGGCATAAGCTCAGTTAACAGGTGCTGACTAACTGCTTGTTCGCTATCCATTTTCTGATAACTTTCATCTAGTGAGGGATCGCACACATAAAGCGCCGCCGCACTTTGGGACTTTACCTGCATCACGGCTTCTTTGACCGCGATGCATTGCGCCACGCTCGCTTGATGGCCCGAGATAATGGCTTTGCAATGAGCCAGTAGCTCAATATTGCCCAGCCCATGCAGTAGTTCTCTGATATCGCTTGCAGGATAACAACGCCCGGTCCAACCTTGCTGGTATTGGCTATGGTTAGAGTATTGCGCAGTATTGATTGGCCAGATCTCAAGCCCCATACGTTGAACAGGAAAAACCGCCGCGCTGTTGCCCCCGTGTCCGTAGACTAAGTTGGACTGAATAGAAATAATGCCTTCCATCGAAAATCTTTTAACCTCTGAGAGTACACATCAAAAAATGGCTCGGGTTATTCGCTGCTCTATCCCAGTGGATATTGTCTTGACGATAAACAGCACAATCGCGCCAGTAAACATTTGATAAGGCAAGAACGGGATTCAACACTCTCTCCCTCACCCATTTTAAGCTGTGTTAGTGATAATCAAGGATCGCCGTTGCATCTATCACATATCCAGCCTGCAACGCCTGATACCCATCGGACAGCGCAACCGAAGTATTGATAGGCTCGGCCCGAATATTGCCCTTAACCCACACTGGCGTATAAAGGCCATGTAACTGATAGCCCTTAGGGATCTCAACCAATACCGTTTGATTTGCGGGTGGCGGCGGTGTATGGGTGCAGGCACCGGCTGAAGGCACTAACACAAATTGATTGCCAATAAGGCCTTGATGTTCGAGTGGAATGAGATAACCGCGTAGCTGCATATCATTCACTTCAAGCGCTGGGATCGCCGCGGTCGCATCTTGCTCACCGAGCACCATTTGCGCTACGGCTTCTTTAACATCTAGGCCTCGTTTTTCTGCCAGTGCTATCCGCTGAATATAGCCATCGTACTCGAGTTGGCTTAACTGGCGAGACTGCTGTGCAAGTTCATACAAATGGATCTCGCTGACCAAGGCTTTATCGCTCGCAGATAAAGCTTGTTGCTGGGAAGGATTAGGCTTAAGCACATCCCACGTGAGGATTTCTGTGGCATTAACCCAGGATGATGTCAGGAGCGCCATCAATAAAATGAAGTGTTTCATCGGTTTCATCTCCGAGAGGATGAGATTGTGCGGATCTTACGAAAGTACTTTAGCGAGTAAAAACAGTGGGTGGCTGCGTTGTTGTAGCCACCTCACTGTCTGGATGTGAGCTTGTGTCTTATAGGTTCGTTAAGTTATCCATCAGTTGGTAGAAGAAACCAATTGAGCGGCCATACTCTTCAACAAGAATACGTTCGTTCACGCCATGGAAACCTTCAAACTCCTTAACGTTCTCCAACTGTAATGCGGTAATAGTGTACACATCTGGCGCAAAATCACGGGCTTGGAAGTGTTTAGAGTCCGAACCACCAATCACAAAGAAAGGTGACACAATCAGATCGTTACCCCAGGTTTGACGGATAGTCTTCTCAAGCAATTTATAACCACCACCATTGGGATCCGCCACATTGGTTGCAGGTGTTGAGGCCGAAATATCACGAATGCTGATACGGTCATCGTTAATGGCTTTTTTCACGTGCTCGATAATCACTTCAGGCGTATCCCCAGGCATAGGTCTAAAGTTCACAACCGCCGTTGCCGCTGGCGGCAACACGTTATCTTTAATCCCCGCGTTAAACATGGTCACGGCAGTCGTGGTATGCAGCATGGCGCGCGTCACTTGGTTTTGCGACATCACTTCCATAAACTTCTTCTCAAGTTCACTCACACTATCATTGTTACCATAAGCCACGGCCTTATACATGGGCTGCTGCGATTCGGGTAACTCAGGCCCCATAAAGCGATACTGGTAACGAATTGCATCATGTATCTTGTAGGGGAACTGCGCCGCCTCAACCTTCTCAACCGCTTTGGCCAGTGCCACAATATTCGACTCTACGGGTGGTTGTGATGAGTGCCCTCCCATACCATTAATGGCAATCTCAAGACTGACATATCCCTTTTGGGCAATCCCAATCAGCGCGGTGTTTTCGCGAATACCTGGGAATACGCCGGGGATCAGCGGTGCAGATTCGTCAATCACAAAGGCAATTTTGTCATAACGTTGCTCAATAATATCCGCCGCATGTTTAGCGCCTTCGGGGCCACCCACCTCTTCATCATGACCGAAGACAAACAGGATAGTGCGATCGGGTTGGAAGCCTTCTTTGATCTTCATTTCTGCCGCTTCTAAAATCGCTTGGATTTGGTTTTTGTCGTCTAATGAACCGCGGCCCCAAATATAACCATCTTTAATGGCACCGGAGAACGGGTCAACTTTCCATTGATCACGCGACTCTGCCGCCACTGGAACCACATCTTGGTGCGCCATAAACACTGCTGGTGCTAATGCAGGATTTTTACCTTCCCATGTGTAAATCAAGCTAAATGGACGGGGTGAGCCAACCAGCTCACGCTTTAAGGTTTTGTGCACTAATGGGTACGACTTAACCAAAAAGTCGTGATAATCATTAAATGCTTTTTCATCAAAATCGCTGCGGTCTTGGTTAGAGATAGTTGGGAACTGCACCGCCTGTGAGAGACGCTGAGCCGCGCCGTCGAGATCGACTTTAACTTCGACCTTCTCAATGCCTTTCATCTGCATTGAACTGAAATCTTGGTTTTCTACTGCAAAAGTACTGGCTGACAGTGCAAGCGCAGAGGCGATACAGGTAAAGATGATTGATTGCTTTGTCATAACGAGTTTCCTTCATTAACGAGAGATTGGATTACATTTCGTGTTGATGGGCTCAGTATCATCAAAATTTTCACGTCAAACCAATCGCATTTGAAGGATTGCACCCTACATAGGCCACAGGCGATGATCCTTGGCTTGTTCCCCACACCCCATCGAAACCGACACTTAATGACTTCTCCTTTAAGAGCGATTTTTCCTTGAGTAAAGGAATAATCCAAAAAAGTGCCCTTCTTCTCAGCACAAGACAGACTTAATCGGGTATTTGATGGGTGGCATCCTACATATGTGATTATTGATTCTGTTTTTGCCACTTTATCCTCTTAAGCAACAAACATTTAAGAGGTGCATTATGTACACCGTACCCCACGAACTCGCGTTTGGCGAGATTTATCTCCCGCCGCTCCTCCTTGTCGTCACGCTCGCCTATGGTTTTACCCTATTGGTGACAAAAATCATCGTCAAAACAGGTTTTTATCGTTACGTCGGTCATCCTGTGTTAGCCGAAATCAGCCTGACAATTATCTTCTGCGGCGCTATTAGCCAATTCATTTATGTTTTTTAAGGTAAGCCATCATGTTTAAACGTTACTTCATCACATTACTGCTATTACTGGGTGCTGGCAGCGTCATCGCCCATTTTTACCAGATCTACAATCAACATCCGTGGACGCGGGACGGTCGAGTGAACGCCCATATCATTTCCATTACACCTCGGGTCACAGGTCAAATCACTCATATCTATGTGGAAGACAACAGCCATGTCAAAGAAGGCGAGCTACTGTTTGAAATCGACGATAGCCTCTATCAGGCGGCCTATCACAAAGCCATGGCTTCACAGTCGCAGGAACAGGCCGTGCTTGAAAGAGCCTTGAATGAGGACAAGCGCGCCAACGATTTGCAAAAGCGCACTCCCGGCTCAGTGCCAGTGCTCACACTCAATAATCTCAGTAATACAGTGACATCGGCCCGGGCCAGCCTTGAACTGGCGCGAGCTGGTGTCGAAGAGGCAAAATTGAATTTACAGTACACCAAAGTGTATGCCCCGACCGATGGTTTCCTGACCAGCTTTAACCTTCGTATCGGCTCACATGCGATGGCCAATACGCCCGTGGTTGCGCTTATCGACGCGAATAGTTTTTGGGTAGAAGGCTACTTTAAGGAAACCGATCTTGAAGGTGTTGCCCCCAATGATAAGGCCTTCGTGACGCTGTTGATGGATTCTGATCGGGTGTTTGACGCGCAAGTACAAAGCATTGGCTTTGGTATTGCTAAACAAGATGGCCTGAAAGGCAACGAACTGTTACCTAACATCAATCCTAATTTCCAATGGATCCGTTTGGCACAGCGTATTCCGGTCAAGGTCACGTTCAAGGCGCTTCCCACCGATTTTCAACTGCGCGTAGGCATGACGGCCTCAATCAAAGTCATCAAACAATCAGTCGAGCATTAATATGTTAAAAGCCACCTCTAAAGAAGCCATTAAAGCGGCACTGGCAGTTGTTTGCTCGCTTTGCTTAGCGATTGGGTTTCAATGGGAAAAACCCTATTGGGCTGCGATAACAGTCGCGGTGATGGCACTGGACGAAACCTTTGCTCACGCGCTGCAAAAAGGCCAAAACCGCATCATCGGCGCGCTCTTGGGCGTAGGATATGCCCTATTTCTGATCGTCTTCTTTTCTCAGGAACGCTTTTTATTTTTCGCCTTTTACTCACTGTTTTTGGCCGCCAGCCTCTTTATGGCTAGTGATAAAAAATACGGTTATATCTTCATTCAGGGTTTCTGTGTCTGCACCATCGTTTGCTGCATGGGGGGATTCGATAACACTAATACCTTCCAAACGATTGTGTTACGGCTGCAAGAGACAATGTTAGGGATTGTGGTGTTCTCTTTGATCTATAAAGTGCTTTGGCCAGTCACGACTCAAAGTATCTTTGTGGGCAAGTATGAGGCACTGCGACACGCGCTATCCGAGGCAATCGATAAGCTGCAAAATGGCCAGTTACCACAAGATGAGATTTCACGCTTACAGCAAGACACCACTTCGCTTAATCACCTGTTAGCGCTCCCCAATAGTGGCAGTTATGATTTGCAGTTTTATCAATCCCAGTGGCTGAATCGTATTCACGAGATGCATGTGATTATTCGCCTGCTTGATAGCGCGCGCCACACCGCAAGCGAGTTAACCTGTTATCTTGATGAGATCCAACAAAAACTGATGCAGGCCGAAAGCAAT
Organism: Shewanella seohaensis; assembly: GCF_023283775.1. Lineage (NCBI taxonomy): Bacteria > Pseudomonadati > Pseudomonadota > Gammaproteobacteria > Alteromonadales > Shewanellaceae > Shewanella > Shewanella seohaensis. Next base: position 19,270 of record NZ_JAKILE010000019.1, on the reverse strand, counting down.
GACCCCACTCAAGCCCTATTGCCACAAGCACTGATTGAGCGAACACAGCCCTACGCCACGCATCCAAGCTTTTCTTACTCTCGCAGCGTTAAGCAGCATCTAAAAGAGGATGGGATGAAAGTTGTACAAGGCGTGTTTACCTTTGTCGTTGCCATCATGATATGGATTTATCTGCCCGTTCCCGGCGGCTTTGTGTTCCCTATGCTTGCAGGCGTTATCGCAGCCAACGTTCCGCTACTGCTAAGCAGCATGATTAAAGATGCCTTTTGGGCTACAATCAGTTTAGGTGGTTTTTATCTCGCACAATTTGTTTTTATCATGCCTGGATTTACAGAGCTGTGGCAGCTCGCCTGTTTCTACTTTATCAACGTGGTTGCTATCTGGAAGATCTTCGATACCCCAAGACTTGGGATATACAAGGTGCTGGGAGTCAATTTACTCTTGGTATTAACCTCTGGCGCATTAAACCTCACTCCCCGTTTTGACATCGTCATGCCCATGAGCATGATGACATATATTGTGATGGTGTTGATGATCGCAAAAATCTGCGCTGATGTGTTTCAACCTAATATCCTTGATACTCAGGCCAATATGCCCGCCAGTAACAAGGCCACGGCCAGTCACTAATACCTAAATACCTTTGCTCTAGGTAAATGCATCCATGGGGGACATCTCCCCCTCGAGGCATTTTGCGCGCCGGATAACATGTGTAACTGTATAGATCCATAACGACAGGTAAAAGTCCGTATCTTGTCCATTTTGCAGAGCGATTTGTTAAATCCCTAAAGCTGCGGCAATAATGCGCTATTTTTCAACAGTTAATAAGATACTTCCAATCCACCACTTTTATCCCACCTTGATTCAGCTCACAGAATCTAAAACTCAATCAAACTAAAGACCTAGGATATAAATTGACATTGTAAAGATAATGTTTCGTTACATTGAGATACAACCACGCCATAGCGCATACCGTTCCGTCACCCTTTATTTCCCCTCACGCTTAATTAGCCTCTCCGCTTTTACAAACGCAACATCCAGGCAGCATGCGAATAACAATTAAGCTGTTGATATTAAAGTTGTTAATGATAATTTTCCGACTATGGAGGGCAGTTGCAAATAAATATAAGCCGTGATGAAACCCTTCCTGATCGTCATGGCATTGTTAAGGGAATGAAAATATGACTACGCAAACAACCGTGGCGCGTGCGGTTCGTTTTAGTTTACTCGCTTTGGTCTCCGCCTCGGTGACACCGCAAGTATTTGCCGCCGATGAAGCGGCCGTTATCAATGATAAAGTGGAACGTATTGAGGTCACGGGTTCACGTATTAAACGTACCGATCTTGAAAATGCCTCGCCTATCGTGGTGGTGAGCGCCGCAGATATCGAAAAAGGCGGCTTTAACTCAGTGCAAGACGTGTTAGGCAACCTGTCGCAAAACTCCGGTGGGTCGATGACTCAACAGGAAGTGCACGGCTTTACCCCAGCAGCATCTGCCGTCAACCTTCGTGGTGTGGGCGCTGGACGTGTACTGACGCTGATCAACGGTAAACGTGTGCCTAAATATCCCTTTGGCGCTGGCGGCACTGATAGCTTTGTCGATACCGCCAACATTCCGTTAGGGGCGATTGAGCGTATTGAAATTTTAACCACGGGTGCCTCGGCCATTTACGGCTCCGATGCGATGGGCGGTGTAATCAACATCATCTTGAAAAAAGACGTTGAGCAAAGCACCTTCAAATACCGCCACTCAGATACCTTCGATGGCGGCCTGCAGAACAACCAGTTCTCCTTTATGACGGGTGTCAGCAGCGATAAAGCAAACCTGACCTTCTTCGCCGAATATGAAGATCGCCAAGCATTAAAAGCCTCAGACCGCCCTGAATGGGGCACTGATATAATCCCAGGTAACTATTATGCTGGTTACAGCTCCTATGGCGCCAACCTTGTGGATAGCAATGGCAAATTGCTCAAGAGCTTAAGCGCCGCCGAATGTGATGCACGCGGCTATGTGATGATGTCCAATGGCAAATGTGGTTTCGATCGCTCCGCACAGCGCGACTTTTCGCCTGAGCAAAAGCGCTACTCCACCATGATTAACCTCACCAAAGACTTAAACGACAATCATCAGCTGTATTCGCGCCTCGATTACACCCATGCCTCGACCTACACAGAAATTGAATCGGCCACTGTGGGCGACGATTTTATGTTTAACGTGTCGGGCGATAACGTCACTATCGTCGATGAGCTCAATGGCTTATCTCAAGTGTTCGATAAAAATACCGCCTTCGGCGGAGATTTTGCCGGCGCGGCCGATGGAGACTATTACTACACTCGCCGTATGTCTGAGTTAGGTCCACGCACCTCTGATTTTGAGACCAATAACTTCTCCTTCTTATTAGGCAGTAAAGGTTACCTCACGGATACTATCGAGTACGACACCTCGTGGTCGATTGCGCGCCAAACGGTAGACTCCACCACCGCAGGTTCGCCCACCTACCAAAGCATGTGGAATTACCTCACCGCGGGCACAAACGGCAATTCTCTACTGGATGTGATTTCACCGGACGATGCCGCAATGCTAGATTTCCAAGGTGGCAAGAAGGGGCAATCTACCCTGTCGAGCTTTAACGCGGGGATCAGTGGCGAAGCCTTTGAATTACCAGCAGGTACAGTGGCTTATGCCGTGGGCGTCGAATACGGTAAAGAATGGTTCTACGACAAGTCCGATAGCTTTACCAGCAATGGTGGCGTGATTGGTAAAGGCGGCAGCAGCGCTCAAGGTGAACGTGAGCAATACGCAGGTTATGCCGAAGTCGCCGTGCCCGTGATTGAAAACCTCACCGTCACCCTTGCGGGCCGTTACGACTACTATGACGATTTATCCGATGTGGGTGGTCAATTCAGTCCACAAGTCGCAGTCGAGTATCGCCCGATTGATAATCTGTTGTTACGCGGTCTGTATGCGGAAACCTTCCGAGCGCCAGATATGCAACGCTTATTTGGTGAACCAACGGCAGCCTATAGCACAGTGATCGACACTCCAACCTGTGAGGCCGCAGGTGGCACGGGCCCAGCCTGTGAGAAGATTGACTCACTGCCAATTACTATCGGTGCAAACCCAGAACTTGAAGCCGAAACCGGTAAAAACTATAACCTCGGCATGGTGTGGGATTATAACGATCTCAATTTAACCTTGGACTACTGGATTGTTGAAATCGATAACCTAGTCAATAGCCCAAGCGCCCAGTATATCTTGGATCACTCTGACGCCTTCGCCGATAAGATTTTCCGCGATGCAAGCGGCAAGTTAATTCAAGTGAATACTCAAGCCATCAACATGTCATCCCAAGAAACTTCGGGTATCGACTTCTCGGTGGGCTATCGCTATGAGACTTCAGGCTACGGCGATGTCACCGCCCGCTTGGAAGGCACCTATTTGCTGAAGTGGGAGGAGCAATTAACTCCAGATTCTGAGCCTTTAGATCTGATCGATGGTGACGGCTCTGCCCCGCAAATCCGCGGTAACTTAAATCTGGGTTGGAACTACGATGACTTCGCTACCAACCTGCTGATCAAGTACACCGACAGCATGAATGGCCAGCGTAAAGAGGCATTCATTAACAATGGCTTGGCGGATAAATACGCCGTCACTATCGACAGCCATGTCGAAGTGAACTGGGCCGCCAGCTATATGTTAACCGATGCGATTAAGTTCTCCGGCGGGATTAATAATATCTTCGATGCAGGCCCTGAGATTGACGAAACCCAAAACTCTTGGCCGCATTACCCACGTTCTTACTACAACGTTGTTGGACGTGAATATTATTTAGCGGTAGAGATGAACTTCTAATCAACCTCATGTTTTGATTAGCATTGCTTCCTAAAACACAAAGCCGAGCAACTGCTCGGCTTTTATCTATTGGCTTCACACTCAGTTACGCATAGGTATCAATCGATTCGCCTCTAGTTGCCTCACGGGCTCGCTCCTTGGCGGACTCGCTCACCTCTTCCACCTTGGCTGGCGCAGGCTGAGCGGGTAACGCTGTGGGTGAAGACGAACGGTTGGCAGCATAGCTATGCGCTAACATTGGGCTGCTTGCACTGATATTCATAGCGATCCCCTTGTCGATTTAGGCTCAATGCTCAGGTTCAATACTTAGGCTAGAAGCCAATACTTAAGTGACGCTTAAGCACTTGCGCTGAAAAATCTTTTGCCATTGGCTGCATCGGCTGCAATTGATGACCACACAATACGATAACCCCCTTGTGGCATCTAACGCACAATGCCACAATGCGAGCAAAATCAATGCGTGCCAACGGCGCCCCTCGATAGGAGCATCATCTTGACCCTTTTTGGTATTAAAAATTGCGATACAGTGCGTAAAGCACGTAAATGGATTGAAACCCATCAACTTTCGGTCAACTTCCATGACTTTAGGGAAGATGGATTAGCAGAAAAGGATCTTCAGCATTGGTGTCAAATTGCAGGATGGGAAACTGTCTTTAACAAACGCAGTACCAGTTTTCGCGCCTTGAGTGATGCAGATAAGGCCAATATCGACCAAGCCAAAGCCATTCAACTGATGCTCACTTACCCGACGCTGATCAAGCGCCCTGTGCTGGTTGTGGGTGAACAAGTGCAGGTGGGCTTTAACGAAGCCGAATATAAGAAGGTCTTTTCCCTATGACGCACGCTTCGAACACCCACCCAGTTACCGAACTGACTAAAGCGTTAATCGCCCGTCCTTCGGTCACTCCGCTGGATGAAGGCTGCCAAACCCTGATGGCCGAACGTCTTGCCGCCATTGGCTTTAATATTGAGCCCATGGTCTTTGAAGACACCACCAATATGTGGGCGCGTCGCGGTAATGAAGGCCCAGTATTTTGTTTTGCCGGCCATACCGATGTAGTGCCCGCGGGCGATTTAAGCCGCTGGCATACCCCGCCTTTTGAGCCAACCATTATTGACGGTTACCTCTATGGCCGCGGCGCGGCAGACATGAAAGGCTCACTGGCGGCGATGATCGTCGCAACCGAGCGTTTTGTGGCTAAGCACCCAAATCATCCCGGCTCGATTGCGTTTTTGATCACCAGTGATGAAGAAGGCCCCTTTATCAATGGCACCACACGGGTTATCGACACCCTAGAAGCCCGTAATGAAAAAATCACTTGGGCGCTGGTGGGCGAACCCTCATCGACCCTAAAACTCGGTGATGTGGTCAAAAATGGGCGCCGTGGCAGCCTGACCGCCAACTTAACCGTTAAGGGCATTCAGGGCCATGTGGCCTATCCGCACCTTGCGGATAACCCAATCCACAAAGCCGCGCCGTTTTTAGCCGAGTTAAGCCAAACCCATTGGGATAATGGCAACGAATTCTTCCCGCCCACCAGCATGCAAATCGCCAATATTAATGGCGGTACGGGCGCATCGAACGTGATCCCAGGCACCCTAGAGGTGATGTTTAACTTCCGTTATTCGACCGAAGTGACCGCCGAGATATTAATCGAGCGCGTGGAAGCCCTATTAACCGCCCACGAACTGGATTATGACATCAGCTGGACCTTCAACGGCCTGCCATTTTTAACCGGCGAAGGCCCACTGTTAGACGCGACTCGCCATGCTATACGTCAGATCACTGGCTATGATACCGATCCGCAAACCACGGGCGGCACCTCAGATGGACGCTTTATTGCACCAACGGGCGCCAAAGTGTTGGAACTCGGTCCAGTGAACGCCACTATCCATAAAGTGAACGAGTGCGTGAAGATCGACGATCTCGAGCAGTTAGCCCTGTGCTACGAAGTGATTTTGGAACAATTACTGTGTTAAACGCCACCCCACGCTTAGCCAACACCGCCCAGCTTTATGGGATAGTGAGTGGAATAGAAAGTGGAATAGAGAGCGGTATAGAAAGTGGTGTCACAAGCGGTTTAGACACGGGCTTACAGACCGACTTATCCGCTGCTGCAACCCAAAAGTCAGCGGATAAGCTGAAGCTAGTCGAACTGCTGAGTCCCTATCACCCGAGCGAAACACGCTTCATGCTGGAGGCTCAAACTGCCCTCGCCTTTAAGGCGATGGCGGACAGCGCCGCCAAAGATGGGATAGCCCTCGCGATTTGCTCGGCCTATCGGCCTTTTGACCGGCAACTCGCCATTTGGAACGCCAAGGCCAGCGGTAAACGTGCAGTGCTGGATATCAACGAGCAGCCCGTGGATATCAGTCCACTGAGCGATGATGCATTAGTCGATTTGATTTTGCTCTGGTCGGCACTGCCCGGCGCGTCACGTCATCACTGGGGCACAGATATCGATGTGTTTGATGCCAAGCAAATCGAGGTAAAATCCCTGCGGTTAGTGGAAGCCGAATACACTGATGGCGGCCCCTGCGCCCACTTGCACCAGTGGCTACTCCAGCACGCCAAGGATTTTGGGTTTTATTTTCCTTTTCAGCGCGGTAAAAGCGCCGTCAGCGCCGAGCCTTGGCATATCAGCTATTTCCCCGTGTCTCAAACCCTGTTACCCCAATTTGAGGTGCAGGCCTTAGCGCAGGTTATCCAGCACAGCGATATGTTGCTTAAAGACGCGGTGCTCGCCCGCTTACCCGTGCTTGTCGCGGAATATGTACATCGAATAGCGAAGCCTTAAGGTGTCGCCATTCGCACAACTTGATGGCGCCTTACACTCGGCGCTTATCTTTAAAAGTAGGTTTTATGGATTTTTCTTCACACAGAAAACAACTCAACATCGCCGGTAGCCAACTCAGTTACCTCGATATAGGTTCAGGCCCAGCGCTGTTATTTGGCCACAGTTACCTCTGGGATAGCGCCATGTGGGCGCCGCAAATTGCCAGCTTAAGTCAACACTACCGCTGCATCGTGCCCGAACTCTGGGGACACGGCCAATCGGGCGCCGTCCCAGAAAGCTGCAACAGCCTCTTAGACATCAGCGAGCATATGCTGACCCTGATGGATAGCCTCAATATCGAGCAATTTGCGGTTATCGGTTTATCCGTGGGTGCCATGTGGGGCGCCGAGCTCGTGCTTAAAGCCCCCGCGCGCGTCAATGCTCTGGTGATGCTCGACAGTTTTATCGGGTTTGAGCCCGAGATCACCCGCGCTAAATATTATGGCATGCTGGACATGATCCAAGCCGCCGGCAGCATTCCTGCGCCACTCATCAGCGCCATTTCGCCACTGTTTTTCGCCGATAATGCCAAACAAAATAACCCCGAATTAGTACAGCGTTTTGAAGACTACTTGGCCGCGCAAACGCCAGAGACTATCCCGAGCATAGTTAAGCTTGGCCGAATGATTTTTGGCCGCCGCGATACCATGGAGTTTGCCGAGCAATTGACTCTGCCCTGTTTAGTCATGGTCGGAGTCGAAGACAAGGCCCGCAGCGTGCTCGAAAGTTACCTGATGAGCGATGCCATCGACGGCAGTCAATTAGTGCATATTCCTAACGCTGGGCATATTTCTAGCCTAGAGCAAGCCGAGTTTGTCACTGAGCATTTAACTCGGTTTTTAGCGAAAGTATTGTAACGGCGCACGTATCAGCAATGTGCCACCCAACCGTGGCACATTGGATAGACCAGCAAGCGTAAATTAACTGGTATACTCTTGCTAAAAATGTGCAGCTTGCATCACTTAGGGCAATAAAGACATTTTAATATGTCAATAAAACAATAGGTTAAAATGAAACTACTCAAACCCTTATTCGATAACAACCGCCGCTGGGCCGGACGCATTCGCCAAGAGCACCCTGATTTTTTTGAGCAGCTGGCGAAACAGCAGAACCCTGAATATCTTTGGATTGGTTGTTCCGACAGCCGAGTACCTTCAAACCAAATCATCGATTTAATGCCGGGCGAAGTCTTCGTTCACCGCAATATTGCCAACATGGTGATCCACACCGATCTTAACTGCCTATCTGTTCTGCAATACGCCATCGATGTGCTTAAGGTGAAGCACATTATGGTAGTAGGCCATTACGGCTGTGGTGGTGTACGTGCGGCCATGGGGAATCAACGCTTAGGGCTTATCGACAATTGGCTCGGTCATTTACGTGATGTTTACCGTCTTCATCAGGATGAATTAATGCAAATGGATGATGCCAAGCGTTTCGACCGTCTGTGTGAACTCAACGTAATTGAACAGGTTTCTAATGTCACCAGCAGCACAATCGTGCAGGAAGCTTGGTCTCGCGGCCAAGAACTGGCGATCCACGGCTGGATTTACGGTATTGATAATGGTCTATTAACCGACCTTGATGTGACTGTCGATCGCGCGCAAAAGATTTAAATCGGTTTGCGTTAAACGCGCCATAAGCGCCGCCAAAAACCTGCCCCGTGCAGGTTTTTTGTTTTAATGCATGCCAATATCTATCGCACGCCACATACAAGATCCAACCGCCTAACTTAACTTGCTGCCAAGGTGCTTCCACACTCGCCCCATTGGCTCTGAACGACGCAGTTAATCTCCACCAATCGGCTAAGCCACGAGCTACACCTCGCTTAAGGGACTCCCATGCCCTAATACAACGGCTCGCAAAGGCTAACATGCACGAACACATGCAATAACACAGTGTTAAGTGAGCAAAATCTAAGCTCGAAACGTCAACATGACCTTATTTTCATCAATAAAACATCGCAAGGGATCTTTAGCCCAGTTATAATCCGCCAGTTAATTGCAGCGCGACCATGCGCCACAAATTCTAAGGAGATACCTTCCATGCCCGGTTTTGAATTATTTGGTCCAGAAGAAAAGCAAGAAGTCGCCGATGTGATGGAGCACGGCTTTACCTTCCGTTATAACTTCGACCATATGCGTAATGATCGCTGGAAGACTCGCGATATGGAGCAACTGCTCTGCGAGAAAATGAATGTTAAGCATGCTCACCTCTTATCTAGCGGTACTGCTGCGCTGCAAACAGCCTTAATGGCGGCAGGCATTGGTGCTGGCGACGAAGTTATCGTGCCACCTTTTACCTTTGTTGCTTCTGTAGAAGCGATTTTCATGGCCGGTGCTGTGCCAATTTTTGCCGAAATCGACGAGACACTGTGTCTATCACCAGAAGGCATTGAAGCGGCGATCACCCCACGTACTAAAGCAGTGAACTTAGTACACATGTGTGGCTCTATGGCCAAGATGGACGAAATCAAAGCCGTTTGCGCTAAGCACAACATCGTATTGTTAGAAGATGCTTGCCAAGCCATTGGTGGCAGCTACAAGGGCCAAGCCCTAGGTACTATCGGTGATGTAGGTTGTTACTCTTTCGATTCTGTTAAAACCATCACCTGTGGTGAAGGCGGCGCGGTGATCACCAATAACACCGAAATCTACGATCACGCCCATATGTTCTCCGATCACGGCCATGACCATATTGGTAAAGACCGTGGCGCCGAGTCACACCCGATTATGGGTTTGAACTTCCGTATCTCTGAAATGAACGCGGCCTTAGGTTTAGCCCAGTTACGTAAACTCGATACCATTATCGACATTCAACGTAAAAACAAAAAAGTCATTAAAGAAGCGATGGCGAGCATTCCTGAAGTCAGCTTCCGCGAAATTCCCGATCCAGAGGGTGATTCAGCTGGCTTCTTAAGCTTTATGTTACCAACAGAAGCACGTACCCAAGAGATCAGCAAAAAACTGGCTGAGAATGGCGTTGACGGTTGCTTCTACTGGTACGTGAACAACTGGCATTATCTGAAAAACTGGAAACACATTCAGGAGCTTAAGGCCCCTGCTGCGTTGCCAATCACATTAATCGCCGACAGACCTGACTATACTCAAATTTCTGTGCCGAAATCTGATGCCATTATGAGCCGCACTATTTCCATGCTCATTAAATTGTCTTGGACCGATGCTCAGATTGCCGAGCGTATTGAAAACATTAAGAAAGCATTTGCCCAATAATTAAACGGGAGTTTTTGCAATGAGTTTTAAAAATTTTAAAGTAGTTGAAAAGATGATCTTCGGTCGTGGCTCCTTCGCACAATTAGACGAAGTATTAGCTGCTCAGCGTAAGGCCGACGATGACTTCGTGGTATTTTTAGTCGATGACGTTCACCAAGGCAAACCACTCGAAGCACGCATCCCAGTGAAAGCCCAAGACTTACTGATTTGGGTTAACGTAGATGATGAGCCAAGCACAGTGCAAATCGACACTCTGACCGAGCAAGTTCAAGCCTTCAACGGCAAACAACCGGTTAGCGTCGTCGGTTTAGGTGGCGGTTCAACCATGGACGTCGCAAAAGCGGTATCACTAATGCTGACCAACCCAGGCGGCTCTGCCATGTACCAAGGTTGGGATTTAATCAAAAACCCAGCGGTTCACCACATTGGTATTCCAACGATTTCAGGTACGGGTGCTGAGGCATCACGCACCGCAGTATTATGTGGTCCAGTGCGTAAACTGGGTCTGAACTCAGATTACACAGTGTTCGACCAAATCATCATGGACTCTGAGTTAATCGAAGGTGTTGAAACTGACCAATGGTTCTACACAGGTATGGATTGCTATATCCACTGCGTTGAATCATTAGAAGGTACCTTCTTAAACGAATTCTCTAAGTCATACGCCGAAAAAGCCATGGAGCTTTGCCGCCAAGTGTACTTAGAAGATCACCCAGAAAAAGACGACAAGCTGATGATGGCGTCATTTATGGGCGGTATGAGTATCGCTTACAGCCAAGTGGGTGCATGCCACGCGGTATCTTATGGTCTGTCTTACATCCTCGGCTACCACCATGGTATCGGTAACTGTATCGCCTTCGACGTGTTAGAAGAATTCTACCCAGAAGGTGTGGCTGAATTCCGTCTGATGATGAAGAAGCACAACATCACTCTGCCGAAGAACATCTGTAAAGATCTGCCAGATGAAACCATCGCGAAAATGGTTGCCGTGACTAAGAGCATGGGTCCATTATGGGCAAACGTGTACGGCCCAACATGGGAAGAGAAAGTCACTGACGAAATGTTGACTGCGCTGTTCCGTCGCATTTAAGCTCTCAAGCAGATGACAAGGGCTCGTTGTGAGCCCTTTTGTCTATCTACACTGCATATCTTTGATAAATTAGGATAATTTAATGAATGTGACTCTGTTAATCCCGGCGCGTTACGGTTCAAGCCGCTTCCCGGGCAAGCCCTTAGCCCCGATTAACGGCAAGCCGATGATCCAACACGTGTATGAACGCGCGTCGTTAGCCAAAGGCCTCACCAATATTTATGTTGCAACCGATGATGAGCGTATCAAAAGCGCCGTAGAAGGCTTCGGTGGCAAAGTGGTCATGACCAGCCCTGATGCGGCATCGGGCACAGACCGTATCAATGATGCGATTAACCAATTAGGTTTGAAGGATGACGATCTGGTCATCAACCTTCAAGGCGACCAACCCCTAATCGACCCGACTTCCATCGAGCAAGTGATCAGCCTCTTCGAACGTCATCCAGGCGAGTTTGAAATGGCGACCCTCGGCTATGAAATTGTCAACAAAGCCGAGCTCGACGATCCAATGCATGTGAAGATGGTGTTCGATAACGACTATTACGCGCTGTATTTCTCCCGCGCACGTATTCCCTTCGGCCGCGATACCAAAGATTATCCAGTTTACAAACACTTAGGTGTGTATGCTTACACCCGCAGATTCGTGCAAGCCTTCGCTGCCCTCCCCTTAGGTCGTCTCGAAGATCTGGAAAAATTAGAGCAGCTACGTGCCCTAGAACATGGCCATAAGATCAAAGTCGCCATCAGCGCCTTCGACTCAATCGAAGTTGACACGCCGGAAGATATTCGTAAGTGTGAGCAGCGTTTAGCCGTTGATTAATCAGGGCGTTGCTCAATAAGGAGTTGTCATGTCGAGCTTAGAAGTGTGGATCATTATTATTTTGGTGGTCGGTGTGATTGCCAGCAATCTTGCCGCACTGAAATACAGTGCAAAATTCAAACTGCCACAGTTTGGTCAGCACGATAAAGAAAAGCAGTTAAAGACCGATAATCGCGCGAACTCCTCACCCGATGCCGATAAGTCTGCGGATACGGCGATTGAAAATCGCGATAAATCAACCCAAGTTGAGCAAGATAAACCCTAAGCGAGTCGCTTTACTCCTCTGATTTATCAATCAAAAAGGCGCAATAGCGCCTTTTTTGTGGGTGAGAAATAACGTTTCGGTATAGCTTTGCGTATACGCCCAATCTTTCAAAGCAAAGATGAAGTATTGAATTATCAAGAATAATACTCGCCACTAAAATGCGTCAGGATAAGAGCGGGCCTTACGTATTGAAGTTTCATAAAAGCCGAAGCAAGAGCGCGTGGAAAGGGACAAAAGCGTGTCAGGACGTCAGCTGTATCAAGTGAATTTCGGGTAAAAATATCTATGGGTTAACGCCCCAATTTAGCGAGGAAAGCCGCCCTGCGGGTTGACGTCACCGCCAGCGCTTTTGGCTGGCGATAAAATTTGATGGTTAGCAGACGGCACGGCTCATGTAGTAAAACCGCTCATATTCACTTGTTAAACCAAACCCTTGTCTCTTATACAAATGAACGGCAGGGCTATTTTTAAACACTTTAAGCTTCAAAATGTGAGAGCTATGCTCTTTAGCCAGACGTTCTGCCTCAGCAATAGCAATTGAGCCAATCCCACGATTCTGGTAACTCTGATCCACTTGCAAATCTCGTAACCAGCACGCTTCAGTGTCAAAAGATAATCTAACGACACCAACAAGCTTTTCTTCAAACAAAATATCAAAGTTCACAAGTTCTTGTGTCATTTGCTCAATCTGAGCTTCATCCCAATCTACAGAGTATTGTGCATAATATGGCTGCATATTCGACAGAGTAAAATATGCTGCTTTTGCTAAATCCTTAGCTGGTCTAAATGTAACCACTAGTCTAGTCTCCTAACGCCCCAAGCAGGGGCAAATTTTAAACTGGCTAAATTTAAACTGGCTAAAGTTAGGAGCGAAACGACGGGAGCCAGCTTAAAATTGTCCCGTTAACTTGGCGCGCTGGGGGATCCCCTCATAATTTAGGTCTTCCAGCGTCATGAACTAAGTTTATATATTCGACTAATGCCCAGCGAAAAATTGCCTCCTTTACCGGATATTTGTCTCTTTTACGTACTTCCTTTCCAAGTCTAACAATTGATAGCACTGCCCGCTGTCTCACGGTATTGGCTTGAAAATATCTTTGCCATCCAAGGTGTTGTGCCGCTAACCCAATACACCATAACACGATTTCAGCTAGCATAGCGATGAGCAGCAATACATCATATCGCTTTGGACAACGGCTGCGGCTTTGTCTGAGGCCCATGCCATATTGCGGACTTTTTAAATCGCGGAAGGTTTCTTCAATTTGCATTCGTTTAGCATACAAATCGACGACCTTCGAAGGGCCAAAGTAGTCCGGCGGTAAATTGGTGGCGAGTAGCCAAGGCTCTTTACTCCCTAAGCTGTAACTCTTTTGTGCGGTGTGATTTCGCCCAGCCTTAGAAGAACGTTTATCCTTACGCAGCTTAGGTTTAGCTTTAAACAAGTGCAGGCAACATTGTAGTGGAGACTTGCGTGCTAACTTGACGCTACCTATGTATTTCGCGGTTGAATTCGCTTTAGGATAGAGGGATTTATTTGACTGCCATGATGTTTGGCCGTTGAGCATAAAACTGACGTCACCGCGAACTCTCCCTAGCCAAAACCAACCATGGCGTTCGACTTCCCTAAACCAAGTATTGCGATAACCTGCATCGGTGATGATGAGCGGGCAGCATCCTGGCGGCAATACGTTAGCAAGCTCAGCTAAGAAAGTGTTATGACTGCGTGGGGCATTGTAATCTTCAAACAGAAAAGTGCGTTCGTACAAAGTAATGGAGCGACCTTTAACACTGATTGATGCGCGTAAGGTCATCATTCGCAGTTGCTCGCGTACATCAGACCAATCCACAAGAATAATGGGCATCGGATTTGCGCCGCAGAGATATTGTGCATGCCATTGATAAATAGCGAACTTATCTTTGATAACATGTAAATTTCCGAGCAGTCGGTCAATGCGCTTGATATTGTGTTTTGGTGCAACATTCCCCGTTATGTTCCGTCCTAACTGGGTTAACGAGAGTTGATTACCATCGAGTAAAGACTCGGTAGCAACCATCAGAGAATTAAGGCGTTTTTGATGTATTTGAGGGCATTGTTTTTTGAGTAAATCGTGTAATATGTCGATATTACGCATGATGTTGGATCTAGTAGGTTTTTGGCGAAATTGATTAGATCAAACAGCATCATGCGTGTCTACTTATTTGAATCCCATCGAATTTATCTGGGGATTCACTAGCTTGGCGCGTTATATTTTGATAAACGCAGATATGGAGTTATCCCATGAATACTCATGCTCATAGTCTTCTATATCTAGTAATGAAATAAACCTATCACATTGGTTTAAAACTGCACCTAGAGATACGTAATTCCAGTTTTCACCATTTTTTAGGTACTCTTCAGTTTCTAAACCAGAAAATAAAGTCCAGCCACTATAATTCTCTTCCTCTTCTGATGGGGGCTCGCGATACAATTGACCAACGGGTAACCCATCTTTTAATACTTGTGAAGTTACATAACATCTGGGTAGGTACTTTTCGACAATATCTTCTTCAGTTTCTTCTATGTCGGTTTGCATTATGTGCTTAGCTTCAAACTCAACTAGATCCTGATATTTAATATCTGGTATGTAACTTGGGTCATTGTCCAAGGTACCTTTATAGCAACCATTGTTAGCTTCAGTAATAATTACCCACATCCTTTCAGCCGTCCAACCATGCTCATTTTCAACACCACATTTAAACATTAGCTTTACAATATTTCCTTCTTTCAGTTGCTTGATCACCGAACTTGAAGGTAAATAAAAAGTGTATGGAGCCCCCTTACCGATAATAGTAACATCTTCCAATGACCAAGTTTTACTCACGATATCTCCATAACGCTTTGCTAATGGGCAGCCGAAACGCAGTGTAGGCTGTCCCGTGGAGGCCACGCTTTTAGTGGCCGGAACGAAATTAAGCAACTTGTTATGAAGCATTTAATAGCTTCGCCATCTTGTTGATTTTTATAATGTCTATTTCTCCTACCAGAACCGGATTGGCTAAGGCGTAAATATAGTCTTCGATCTCTGCATAATTTAGATCGTCCCTACACTCGATAAAATTAGCCCAAAGTTCTAGATCATCAGCCGTAATTTCGTTCAAGAGAAACTTATCTAATACATTGGCTAAATCTTCTTTTGTAACCTTAACCAACTCAACTTCACTGTCGAACGGGAAGCTTGCTAAAGCCGAATAAGCAAACTCTCTTTTGTCTCCGAATCTGACTATTTGTTTAAGAGCTTCAACTCGATCCATGTTCATGCTTCATAACGCCCAATTAAGGGGTGAACAACGCCTCCACCCAACCTAAAGCATTGTGCCATAAACACTAAATTTGAAGTAAAAACAAAAATGCCAAGCGTTGTGAATCCCTCTTAAATTGCTTGTTAGGCTACCAGTTGGGAAAGTCACTTTTGTTCTGGTAATTGACCAATTCTATCTAAAAATTTGGCTAGTCCCGGCCATTCCACACTATTGATTCTGTTTTCTCTGTTCTTAAAGAATTCGTCAAAACTTTTTCGTTCTTTATTGGTCATTTCGGGAGTAAGTTCAGCTAATTTAGGTGAAAGTGAAAATCCACTTATATTCAATCTTTTCCCTCTGACAGCATCATTGAAATCCAAAAATAGTTCATACGTAACTTCTAACTTGCCTGGTAGCAAATCCCACTCAAGTACCTCAAAAGCAATCCCATTATCTGGAACAATTGATTTATGGTGCAATATACAATGCCTTATTTTTCTAAGGTCTCCCATTAATGGACATTCGATATACCTTGCTTCATACCCCGTAACTTTGGCTACACGGTGGCGATATACCTCGTCCCATAATGAATACATTGTGCATAACAATGACTTTCTAATTTCATTGGAAAAGTGGCTATTTTTCCCACTTTTCGTAATAAACTCTTTTGTGTTTACCCTAGCGTGCATCTTTGGATTATCTTCGCAATCAGAAGCAATCCAAGTTTGATGCCCTTCCGTGAGACTCTGCTTTGCTAGCTCTAAACCTGCCACCTCAATACCTTTGGTCGCAAAATGCATACAAGCAACAAATTCATCGAATGTATTTATGAACTCACTCATTACATTGTTAACGTCTTCGCTCTGTCGCTTTGTCACTAAAACTATCCTTATTTTGCTATAAACTTCACAAGTAGCCTAACGCCGCGTTAAGTAGTGAGCAACGCTACCACCGAACCTAAACCATTGTACCGTAAACACAAAAGCCAATTCATACCCAAAATGCCACGCGTTGCGAATCTGTCTTTAACGCTTTGTTATAACACAGTTTTACACGTCATCTTCAGACAGTATTTGGCGACAATTACGAACTGTTAGCACGCGGATTTCGTGACTTAAGCTGTAGATAATCCGATAGTGACCAAAGATGATTTCACGATAGTTCGTATGGGGCATTTCAGGAACAAAGCGCCCCATTTCAGGCATGCTTCCAAGTAGTTCGGTTTTATCAAAAACTTCATTTACCCACTTTTCTGCCGCAGATGGATTATCCAAAGAAATAAACTCCGCTGCATCGCCTAGCTTCTGAAGCGCTAATGGAGACCAAACTACTTTCATTTCTTAATGCGCCCCAGTACTTGAGCACGAGCATCATCATTGGAAACACCAAGGCCTGAAGCTAATTGAGCTTCAGCTGTGCGCATTTCTTCTAGTAATTCGATTTTCTCTTGCATTGCTTCATACTCTGCAACATCAAGAACAACAGCAACACCTTTACCACGCTGTGTAATGACCAATGGACGGCGAGTCTCATTGATTTGTTTGATGTAAGAAGCAACACCTGCACGAAATTCAGATAACGGCTGAATATCTTGATCGAAATGAATACGACTCATATTGAACTCCAATTGGTACAAAATAACGTACAGATAATAGTTCAACTAACCGTTTTGAGCAAGAAGTTGATTCTGTGTTATAACGCCGCGCTCTGCGGAAATTTAGGAGCGCCAGCGAGTAAATTTTCCGTAGCAGCGCCTTGTTATATTTCATTTCCCTTTCGCTCTCGATATCACACCCATCATGGAGTGAGAAAATTGTCCAATTTCTGCTTTTTCATCGAGCTTATCGGAAATATATTTACCTGTTGCAGCCACCCCACCTAGGGGAAGTAATGCACCCAAGAAAGGGGCAAGAACTGGAAACATCGTTACAGCTAGTGTGCCACCAGCAATTAAAGCCGTGTATTTATGTTTGGCTTGATATTTATCATTAAGTGATGAAATCTGCTTCTCGTGTTTCGATATGGCTCTTTCAATGTGAGAGCACACTTCGGCAGCAACATACCCTAAATCTTCGAGATTGGTATTAGGCAAACTGTTAACTAAATCTCTTAGCTCTCTCCTAAATTCAACATTCTCATCGGTCTTCCTCAATGCTACGAGCTGCGCGTCTTTGATATTGGCCAAATAATCAAGCCTTTTAGACGTAAGAGACTGTAGAATTGCTGAGGTAGATGGATCAAATGAGGCAACTTCACCAGCAGATGAATTTTTCATACTTGCGATAAGTTGGTAATAATGCGCCTGTGCGTTTACACACAGAAATGGATGACTTCTTAGCTCATCGGAATTTTCCAGTAAATGGTAGTTTGGCATAATGCGCTCAAAAATAGCGTTGGTCACAACGCTAGCATCACCTTTCGAAAACAGCTCATTACACCAATCTTCTGACCTCCATTGCCTCATTTCTGCCTTGTAATTTTCTAACTCTACTTTTAGAGGCTCCCCAGGTTCAGATCCGGGTGAGACAAAGAGCCTCGCTCCTTCAATTTTTTCAAAGTACAGGTCAGGGTATTTTGTAGCAAACTCCAAAATATCTTCAGGATGCGTTATACCTGAGTCTACATAATGCGAAAATACATCGGTGATAAGCTGAATGCTATTTTCTTGCGTTTGCTGATCATATTCTTCAAGTGACTTCTCAAAACTTGGAAATACAAAAAATGGTGGGAGATCAAATTCATCTCCTTTTAGATCACACAAATGCAATATGAAAAATGCCATCTGAAGCGGGATAACATGACTAAACTTCTCTTCGTCTCGTTTTTCTCTAGCCATGGCATTACGGGGTCTGGAATTAAAACTGTATCGGAATATAGAAGTGATTTGCGTGTAGCATTTAACTGTGTTTCTAGGAAACGACTGCTTCCGCCCAAATTCAATTTACATGCATCTAGTTTCTTAGCTGCGCTAAAGGCTTTTCCACCTTCTTCCGAATATAGTTTCTTAAGTTCCGTTTCGAGAGTTGAAAATGCCACCATAGCACTTTCAGCCCGGCTAGAGCTTTCTCTTAAACTAACAGCCATTCTTTGAATAGATTCCGAAAATCTATCCAGAGGTGAAAAGTCACGTGGCAGACGTCCTGTCACGCTGAGGAAAAACTCGGTCAATATCTCAAAGTATCTATCTTGATAAATAATTAAGTCGTGTAATTCCTGCTGACTCACTTAAGTACTCCGATTGAAATATAACTTCTTAGTATTTATGCGCTGCGCTGTTTGCAGGGCATAAATCGCTTGTTGGACTTGGCCGCTGCTGCCACATCCGTGTAAATGGGTATAAATGATGCTATAGGAATTTGCTTTTTTGCGGTAGCGGTTTTTATACAGTTTAATAGGTAATAGGTTGATATCGTTTTACCTTTCTCGTTCTTTCACGCTTATTTTTTACTGATGAATTGCCATCTAACGACTCAAAGCTCCAAGGAATACACCTCCCCTCGGAGTTGCCGCAGGGCGAATAGACAAATTGCGTGAGTCTCGGCATGGATAATGGAATGGACCCATCCACTTTTAATCGGCCTCACAATGGGCCACGATGTAGTCGCTAAAACTCATCAGAAAGAGGACGGGTCCACCTATGAAGATTACTACAATCGGTTTAGATATCGCAAAGTCTGTTTTTCATGCTGTTGGTGTCGATAAAGCTGGCAAGGTACTCAAAAAGAAAATGCTTAGACGCAAAGACTTGCTGCCCTTTCTCGCTCAAATTGAGCCTTGTCTGATTGTGATGGAAGCCTGTAGTGGCGCAAATTACTGGGCCAGAGAATTTGAGCTGTTGGGCCACAGCGTCAAGTTAATTGCTCCTCAATTTGTCGTGCCTTTTCGGCAAGGTAAC
>NZ_JAKILE010000018.1:0-98169 GCF_023283775.1 Shewanella seohaensis | reverse complement strand
ATCGACGGTGCCGTGGAACACCAAGGTGTTGTCGTTGGTGATAAAGTCGCTGCTGGAGCTACCGGTGTCTTGGGTGATGCTGGTGATGGCCACGGTGTTGCCGTCGCCGTCCTCATCGATCTTGATATCGATATTACCATTATCAGTGGCATTGCCCGTATTGCCAGCTGGATCTGTCACTGTTGCGGTTGCAGTATAACCACCATGAGGAATTGGATTAATGACATCAACAGCATATGTACCGTCAGGATTCACAGTGGTGGTAAGAGTTTGCTGCACACCATTGCTGTCAGTAACAACAATAGTGATGACGCTACCAGGGGCGGCATCCGTTGTACCTGTGATGGTTGGCGTGGTATCTCGGGTATCATCAGGCGCGCTGACGGTAATAGTGGGAGCCGTCGTGTCGAGTAGCGCGGAATCACTGCCTTCAGGCGAAGTATTACCCGCTGGATCGGTAATGGTTGCAACTACAGTGATAGTTTCACCTTCAGCTGGCGCAGGAAGTGTTAAGTTTACATAACCATTATTGATATCTTCTTGTGTCAACACATAGTCAACACCATTCACTGTCAGGGTATCGCCTGCATTCGCACCTGTGCCGCCTAAGCCAATGGTCACACTGACGTCTGTTGCCCCGCCGAGCTCTGCATTACTGATAAAACCATCATCGTTTGTATCAGTGGTAATGGTAACGCTTGGTGCACCATCGGCCACAGGAGTGACATTAATGGTTAAGGTTGCAGTTGAGCCAGTATTGGTGGTGTAGGTAATTACTGGAACTTGGCCGTTCCAGTTTTCATTTGGGGTAAAGCTGTATGAGCCATCGGCATTGAGTACTAAGCTGCCACCTTCGAGATCGACAGTTGTGCCTGCAGCAAAGGTGCTGCCCGAGACTGTAAAGCTCACCACACTTAAGCTGGAATCAACATCGGTGTCGTTGTCGAGCACATTGCCTGTGGCGACGGTATCTTCAGCAACAGTATTAGTGTCGTTGGCTAATACCGATGGGTCATCAACTGGGGTGACATTAATGGTTAAAGTTGCAGTTGAGCCAGTATTGGTGGTGTAGGTAATCACTGGAACTTGGCCGTTCCAATCTGCATTAGGGGTGAAGGTGTATGAGCCATCGGCATTGAGTACTAAGCTGCCGCCTTCGAGTGCTACGGTTGTACCTGCAGCGAAGGTGCTGCCTGATACTGTAAAGCTCACCACACTTAAGCTGGAATCGACATCTGTGTCGTTGTCGAGCACATTGCCTGTGGCGACGGTATCCTCAGCAACAGTATTGGTGTCGTTGGCTAATACAGAAGGGTCATCAACTGGGGTGACATTAATGGTTAAGGTTGCAGTTGAACCGGTATTGGTGGTGTAGGTAATAACAGGAACTTGGCCGTTCCAGTTTTCATTCGGGGTAAAGGTATAAGAGCCATCGGCATTGAGTATAAAGCTGCCACCTTCGAGCGTAACAACTGTGCCCGCCGCAAAGTCGGTTCCGTTGATATTAAATCCAACCACACTTAACACATTGTCGGCATCGTTGTCGTTATCGAGCACATTGCCAGAAGCAACAGTATCCTCATCGACCGTAATACTGTCGTTAACTAATACCGAAGGAGAGTCGGTTGCTACGGTTTGCTCTGGTGCGGCAGTTGTGGCTGCGGTGAGCGTTTGTCCAGAGGTTGAATAACCAGATGTCGCTAAGGCTTCTGTGCCATCACGGGCTAAGGTGACATAGCCTGAGTTACCGTCACGGCCAGCTGGCGCATTACCAGCGGCGGTTTCTGGTAAGTTTTGGGTTGGGTCCTCACCCGATGCAATGAGATCTTGTAATGCTTGGATTTCGTCTTGGGTTGCTTGGCCGCCGGCGTTGGGGGTGGCAGCAATGCTAGGCTCAACCTCATTGGATAACTTAGTGCCATCATCAAAGGTGATTTCGTAGGTCGCATTTTCACCGATATGAAGCACAGCACCTTTGGGGAGTTGCTCGCCATCCTTAGCGGGTTGATTTGAACCATTAACCTCGACTTCGATCTGCCCTTTGACCAGTTTGAGCAAACCTTTCTTTGTTGTAATGATCGATCCCATAATAAGCTCCCAACACCTGATTGTGTTAATCCAAAGATGCACAAATCCAACAAATGTGTTGAATAGTGATACAAGTGGTGAAATTTTAGCTTGGTACTAATAGGAAGTCAATTTTTTGACGCGACGCGATAACTTGCTATGACTGGGTTTTACGGAGAGTGGTGCGAAAAATTGGCGTTTAAATCTGCCTTAACTAGATGTGGTATCTTAAAGCAGAATAGACGCAGCATCTAGTACCTTTGTTTTATATATAGAAACATATTTATAACAAATTAGTCTGTGTATAGACATTAAAATTTTATGAATTCTGCTAAAACGGCGTTTAGGCGAGCTAAAAAGGAAGTGATTGGTTAGTTTTGAGGGCCGCAACTCCGATAGGGGAGCTGCGGCTATAGCAAATTACAGGTTAACCGCCTGGCGATAGCTTTGATTGGCGTTACCTTGTTCGCCGAGTTGTTCTTGAATACGGGCAAGCGATAACCAAGACGCTTGGCTTGGGGCGAGACGACACACATTCTGCCAGCAGGTTTTAGCTTCTTTCATATCGCGGGTTTGTTGATATAACAGCGCTAAGCACTTTTGGTAATCAGCATTATTCTCATGGGTGATTTCATGCTTGAGTAATTGCTTGCGGATCTCTTCGTCATGGGCGGTGACTATTTGTGGTATCACTTCTAACAGTGCCGACTCAGGCGAGCTACGTAGTTTTTTCGAGAGTAATTTAAGCGCTTGGTCTTTACGATTGAAGCGGCATAAGCCCATGGCGTAAATCGCTAAAAACTCAGACTGGTTACGTTCATCACGTGAAAGCCATTGCCAGCATTGCTCTAGGGCATTTTCCCCTTTAAGACTCGCTGCTTTTAACAGGGCGCAATGGGTTTCAACGCTGAGTGCATTTAGCTTGGCATCCTCTAAGATCTGCCGTTTCTTCAGTATTGGGAGCAACAGCTTAAGCGCCTCCCAATCTTCTTGCGCCCGGTACAACTCTAGGGCGAGTTTCAGCACAGGGGTTTTACTCTTGCTGGTTGGGGCTAACTTATCGAGTTCCGCTCTGGCTAAGGCGAGTTCCCCTTGCTTGAGCAAGTAACGTGTACGAGTAGTCGCTACCGCATTGGCCGTCATAGGCTGTGCTTCAGCGCGGGCAAGATATTGATCTCGCTCGGTGATTTTATTTTGATGTTGCGCAGCACGTGCTGCGGCAAACAAATTTAATGCTGGCAGTTCACCGTTGTCAGCCCCTTTAATCATGGCGCGTTCTGCCGCAGGCCAATCCTCTTCGGCAATGGCGAGTGCGCCGATTAGGGTGTGTTTCTTGGCGGAGCGGCGACGCCAATGCTGCGGGATAAAACGGCTGCGAAGCAGCAAATTAATCACAGTGATCACTAGCCATTCCAACACTTGGAACAGGGCATAGAACACGATTAACATGATGATCCCAAAGACTAAACTGGTTTCAAGCTGGTAATCACCCGCGGCAATATACACATAGCCAGTATTGCCGACAATCCAAGGGCTGATACACAGGCCTATTAATATGATCCCAAGAAATATCAATGCCTTAATCATAGCTGTGGTTCCTCTGAAGAGGTGAGTTCACCATAGCTGGTTAACTGTAATAACAGCGGTTTAGCGGCAAAGGATTTCAGCGTAATAGGGTCAAGCTCCAATGTCGCCAGTTTGTCTATCTCGGCAATGGCTTCACTGGTTGGGTGGGCTTGAACATCAAAATAGGTTTGGATCCACTGGCGAGCCATCATCAGTGATTGATGATAAGCCGCTCTATCATAGCGATAGAGTGCCAGTTGGGATTGCAGCAGCTTATGGCGAATATTTTCGACTAAATACCATTGTTGCTCCGGTGTGAGCAGGGCAGGCGCATCGGCGGTTCTGTGGCGAATGGTAACAAAATCTTGGGTTAACGCCTTCCAAGTTTTACTTAGGTTACTTTGCCAATCATTCAGATCGCCAGAAATGGTAGTATCTTCAGGGGCGCTTACATCAGCATCCGCGCGGCTAAGGGGCAACTTGTCGAGTTGGTCGATTAAGGCATCGAGAGCTAATACGCTGCCTTCAATATCCGCACTCTTAATATTGGTGGTCGCGGCAATATCTTTGGCCAGCGCCTTACGGATTGGCAGTAAAGCAGGGTTATTCATTGCGGCAATGGTTTCGTCGGCTGACTTTAGTAAGTCGGTTGCCGTGCGTGGATCTTTTTCGAGCCAAAGCTTACGCCCCGCCATATTCACTAAGTATTCGGCTTCCGAGGCCATCCAGTGGGTTGGGCTACGTTGGGCCAGCTTATTTAACCTGTCTTGCAACTGACTTTGGTCCGAGGCGAGTTTGGCGAGCTCTTGGAAGGTTTTGGTATTTGACAGTTGTTGTTGCTCAAGCTGCGCAATGCGCTGATTCGGGGCGAGTAAGGCTTGTTGTAATTGATCCTGCAAGGCCTGATTTTTGTTGGTTTGCACTTGGATTTGCGCTTGAAGCTGTTGCTGCATTTGTTGATACAGCAAGTAGCCACCACCGAGGGTGCATGCAGTTAAACCTAATGCTAATAGCACACCGAAACGAATGGCCCATGAGCTGCGATTCACTTGCACCACTTGGCGAGCTGCTTGGGTCGATTCGGGTTTGCTGGCTTGCGGCTTAGTATCGGCAGGTTTGACGGCTTTATCTTCGAGCTGATTGACCTGCGGTTCAGTCGCTTCGGTCTTTGCTGCAGCGTCATCGGTATTGACCGATGGAGCGAGAACTGGGGTAGCCTGTGACTCTGGGCTTTGGGCGTCGTGCTTGTTGTTATCCATTTAACAGTCCTTAAAATCATGCTACTGCCGAAATTCGAGTAAAATCGGGCTAAATAGCGCTTAGAGTTTAAGGGCGTTTAGCACGGCTTTGCTGTTGGCGGCATTGGCATTGGTGACTTGGGTTATACCAAAGGCATGAGCTTGAGCTTCTACTCGGTTACTGGGGACTATGATATGACATGAGCGCAGCCATGCAAATAACTCTTTTGGCACTAGATTAATCAGATTATCCAGTACTTCACCACTCGTTATGACGATAGTATCTATCCCAAAGTCTCGCCATTGTTGACTAACAGCTGCACCATCGAGCGGCGGGCAAGCGCGTTGATAGACTTCCCAATAGCGCACCTTCGCGCCTCTAGCACTCAGTTGCTCGGCGAGGGCTTCACGGCCACCGACGCCACGAATGATAGTGATATGTTTACCTTGGATATGTTGCAGTGCTGGCAGGGTCAGCAAGCCTTCCGTTTGCTGGCAATCGTCCGGTGCTTCGAGAGCCTCAATTCCCTTTTCTTGCAGTGCTTCCCAAGTCGCATGACCCACGGCGAAATAAGGCACGCTTGGCCAGTCTTTAACTTGGGCAGTATCGACGTTAAACGCAGCATCAGCAAAGCTCACCGCATTGGCGCTGATACAGATAACCATATCGACATCGGCTAGGGGGTGCGGAGTGTCAGGTGGCAGCGGAGGCGTGGCCTCAACACAGAGGAGTGGAGTAACGCAGTGGTCGATACCCTTTTCAGTTAAGGCATCGACCATGGACTGATTGCGCCCCTCGGGGCGCGTCAGTAAGACTTTCATCGTCTTAGGCTTTTGCGTAAACAGCGTCGAGGATGCTTTTGGCGCCTTTGCTGAGTAGTTCTTCAGCCAGGGCCACACCGAGTTTCGTTGCTTCGGTCTTTGGACCTGTGATCACGCCTTCGATGATTTCGCTACCATCTGGGTTACCAACGAGGCCGCGCAGTGTCATTTCTTCACCGTGGATTTCGGCAAAGGCACCAATAGGTACTTGGCAGCCGCCTTCGAGGCGAGTATTCATGGCGCGCTCGGCGATCACGCGGTAGCGAGTCTCTAAGTGTTCTAAAGGTGCTAGGAGTGCTTTTACGCGTTCATCGTTAGTGCGGCACTCGATACCGACAGCGCCTTGACCGTTGGCGGGTAAGGATTCTTCCGCAGAGATAAAGCTGGCGATACGCTCAGACAATTTCAGGCGGATTAAACCTGCAGCAGCCAGGATAATCGCATCGTATTCGCCGTTATCGAGTTTCGCGAGGCGAGTACCGACGTTGCCACGCAGATCTTTGATAATCAGGTCTGGGCGTGAGGCGCGCAGCTGGCACTGACGACGTAGGCTTGAGGTGCCGACTGTGGCGCCAAGTGGTAGCTCACTGATTGACTTATAAAGGTTAGACACAAAGGCGTCGCGCGGATCTTCGCGCTCACAAATCACTTCCAGTCCTAAGCCTTCGGGGAAATCCACTGGCACGTCTTTCATCGAGTGCACAGCGATATCGGCTTGGTCTTCCAGCATGGCGACTTCGAGTTCTTTTACGAACAGGCCCTTACCACCAACCTTAGCTAATGGGGTGTCTAAGATAACATCGCCCTTAGTGCTCATTGGCAATAGCTCCACCACGATACCTGGGTGAACGCGTTCTAATTCTGCTTTAACAAATTCTGCTTGCCACATGGCCAGCGGACTCTTGCGGGTAGCGATACGTATGCGGTTTTCAGACATGCCTAGTTTCCATCCGAGATCTTAGTTGCGCCAATGCTAACATTGGCTATTCGTGAATGTAAGGAAGGCGTATCGATTCTTTGAAGTCGGCGGCGTTCTAAATTGGCTTAAAGTGTGACGAACTTCTCATTTGGTTGCTCAACTTTGCAAAAGTGTTAACATGAGCACACTTCTTACTCGTGCTTAAGTGTCGTGTTCTTGGATGGATCAGCAAGGTCAATTTCCTGATATTGCAGAAAGACTTAATCAAGTTCGTATCGCACGAGCTTTAGCCTTGTTGTCGCCGCTTCAAAAGCATTTGTTCCGTTTGATCCCTTTCCTTATTCAGCAGAATAGCGTCCAGTATCCCGGCTTTGTCGATGCCGACACACCGTGTGGGATCCAAGGTTATCGTCCTGATTCACTTGAGGCGCAGGCCTGCGATGTATTTAAGCTCCCCTTTATTGCCAATGAGGTTGAAAATCCAGCCTTTGAAGGCGTTTACGCTATGGGCAGCACGGCCAGTTTTGGCCAGAATGCCAAGAGTGACGTGGATGTATGGCTAGTGCACCATGCACAGCTGTGTGATGAGGACTTAGCCTTTATCAAATTAAAAGCCGAGCGTTTAACCGCTTGGTTTGCCGAATATCAGTTTGAGGTGAATTTTTACTTAGTTCACCCGCTGCAATTTTCCGGCGATAAATCGCAGCGTTCCGGTTGCCAATCGTCGATGGCCCATGAGCACAGCGGTAGTACGCAACATTGGTTATTGCTTGAGGAGTTTTACCGCAGCCAAATTCGGTTAGCGGGTAAAACCATCGCATGGTGGCCCGATGCCAAGCTTAATCCTGAGCTGCTGTACCTAGGTAATGTGCACGAGCTACCGGCGAGTGAGTACTTTGGGGCTTCGCTGTGGCAGCTCTATAAAGGCCTCAATAAACCCCATAAGGCATTGATAAAAGTACTGCTACTGGAAGCCTATGCCAGTGAATATCCTCACTCGCAGCTGTTGTGCGACAGGTTATGGCAAAAGACCTTGGCGGGGGATTTCTCCACCTCTAACGATGCTTATTACGCAATTTATGAGGTCATCGAAGCCTATCTATTAAAGCAGAATGATAATCGTCGACTCGAGATTGTGCGCCGCTGTTTTTATCTCAAATGTGGCGTGTATTTGAGTGTTGCGGACCAAGGCAAAGACTGGCGCTATGCCAAAATGCAAAAGCTAGTGCAAGAATGGCAGTGGCCCGACAGCTTAATTTCGACCTTAGATGACTGTGAGCATTGGCACAGCGGACAATTGAACTGGTTCAATGAACAGCTTAACGAGTTACTGCTGGCGAGTTACCAAACGCTGTTGCGCTTCGCCTCGACCCATGAGTTGAATGAGGGGCTCAGGATTGAAGAGTTAGGGATGCTCACCCGCAAGCTGCACACTTACTTCAGCCAAGATGAAGATCAAATCGCTAAGTTAAATCTGCTCTGGAGTCGCTCGGTCGCCGAATCTGAAGTAACCATGGTGTCTAGCGCTAAGGAAAACCAATATTACCTTTATCGCCAGGGGCCAAAACCGCAAAATCTGTTGGGTGAATCGGCGATATGTAAGGGGAAAACTCCCTCAGCATTGATGATCTGGGCCTGCTTGAACGGCGTGTCGACGCCAGAAACTAAATGGTATGAGTTTGGCCAGAGTAAGGTTAAGTCTCGGCGCCTAACCGAGGCGGCGCGGCGGCTCTTGAACTTTATCGACCACGACTGGCGGGTATCAAAACTCGACCTGTGCCAGCCATGGCATTTTAGAAAGCTGATTTTTGTGCTTAATCTCGACTGCGACCCTACCGTCCACTGGCATGGGCAAGAGATGATGGTCGATGTGATGAATGCCAACGTGTTTTCATTAGGCCGTAAGAAGGAAAATATGCTCGGCGCCCTCGATGCCATCTGCCTCAATAGTTGGGGAGAGTGGCAATGCCACCGTTTTGAGGGCGAAACCGCGGTATTGCAGGCGCTATCGTTTGTCACGCCGGGGTTAAGGCGAGCGACCCATCCGGTGGATATGGATGTGATTAGCTGCTCGCAAAAACTCAGGCCTCAGCTTAAGTTAGCGGTGAAAAACCTGCTGAAACAAACCGTGCGCCTATGTCAGCAGGTGCAACAATCGAGCACTTTAGTGCAGCCGCTGCAAATCAGTCATACCCGTTATGGGATCTTTTTTAACCCTTTGGGGATGGCGTATCAGGACTTGAGCGATGCCAAATCCTTCTATCAGCAGCTGTCACGCAGCCATCTGGTGCAATTGCCTCGGCCCGAGTTGGGCGACGATCCCTTTTCGAGCATGCCGAAAATTATTCAGAACTTTGCGGCTAAGGGAGCGATTCAATATTTCCTGCGCCAGCGGCCCGAAAGTTTGGATGTGTTTATTCTCGATGAAGATAATCAGCTTAGCCATTATGTGCAGCCGGGCTCGAATATGATGGAATTGGTGAACAAAGTGAGTCATCACTATGTATTTGATGAGTATTATGCTTCGAAGGCGAGGTTTAACATTCCGCAGTTTTTCCATCTAGTGCGGGTAGCGGGCGAGTTGACTGTCATGCCCTTTGGGGTCGATATCAATAACGCTAACGTGGAGTTTTAAGCGGGAATCGCTCCCGCTTGTTAAAGCTGCACGCGCTTATTAGAAGCTCAGTGCAATACCGCTCTGGCGAAGGATAGAGTCCTGTACAAAGGGCATAAACTCGCCACCATTACGGCCATCAATCCATTTACCATCAACAAAACCAAAGTGATAGCCACCGAAACGGGTCGCAACCCAAATCTCATGCAAAGGCTCTTGTTTGTTGATGACAATTTTCGAACCATCGACAAATTCCAGCTGTAACACGTTACCGCTGGCATCAATATCGACATCGGCGTCTTGTTCATCAATTGCGGTTTCGATAGCGGTCTCTATCGCTTGGAACATGTCATCGGCGAGCTGGTGAAATTCTGTATCTGTCATGGCCATGCATTTCTGTCCTTTGCTTTCGTCAAGATGGGTGCGATTATAAGGCTATTAGTCACCAGATGCACAGATGTTGAGAAAAATGAGACTGTTTTTATTGTTATTGCTTGGTAGCCTATTCATTACAGCATGCGGTCAAAAAGGCCCCCTGTATAAATCCTCTCCCGCAGAGGTGAGTCAGCCTACAGAAATTAAGGCGCCGAAGAGTGAAGCACCCCCTGCCGACCCGGCGGAGCCTCAAGCTGAAACTGAAAAAACACAATAATAATCAGTATAATTACAACAAAGCGCAGTAAGGAACCGGACATTGGATCACTTTCTCTACCAAGACAATACCCTGCACGCCGAAGGCTGTCGGGTCAATGATTTAGCCCAGCAGTATGGTACGCCACTGTATATCTATTCCCGTGCGACGCTCGAACGTCACTGGCATGCGTTTAACAATGCGGTGGCCGACCATCCACATTTAGTGTGTTACGCGGTGAAAGCCAACTCGAACTTAGCCGTGCTAAACGTCTTGGCTCGTTTAGGCAGTGGTTTTGATATTGTCTCGGGCGGAGAGTTAGCGCGGGTGATTGAAGCCGGTGGCGACCCGGCCAAAGTGGTATTTTCGGGCGTGGGTAAAACCGTCGCCGAAATGGAGCAAGCACTTAACCTCGGTATTTATTGCTTTAACGTCGAATCGAGCGCCGAGCTTGAGCAGTTAAATCAGGTCGCAGGCCGCTTAGGTAAAATTGCCCCCGTGTCACTGCGGGTGAATCCCGATGTCGATGCCGGTACGCATCCCTATATTTCGACGGGCCTTAAAGAGAACAAATTTGGTATCGCCATGGATGAGGCTGAAGTCGTATTCGCCCGTGCCCATGCGCTACCACATTTGCAGGTAAAAGGGGTCGATTGCCATATCGGTTCACAATTGACCGAGATCCAACCTTTCCTCGATGCGATGGACAGAATGTTAGCCCTTATCGACCGTCTGGCCGAGCAAGGCATTGTGATTGAACACTTCGATGTGGGTGGTGGTTTAGGGGTGACCTATGATGATGAAACTCCGCCGCACCCTGATGTTTACGCCGCAGCCCTGCTCGCACGTTTAGGGGATCGCAAGCTCAAGTTAATTTTCGAGCCAGGTCGCGCCATTGCCGCTAACGCGGGGATTTTCGTCACTCAGGTGCTGTACCTTAAAGAAAACAGCGATAAGCGTTTTGCGATTGTCGACGGCGCGATGAACGACTTAATTCGCCCCGCACTCTATAGCGCTTGGCAAAATATCATTCCGGTAAATCCAAGGGATGAACAAGCGCAAGTATTTGATATCGTAGGGCCAGTGTGCGAAACCGGTGACTTTTTAGGTAAAGACAGACAACTCGCGATTGCGGCGGGGGATTTACTGGTTGTGCGCTCGAGCGGTGCCTACGGTTTTGCCATGGCCTCGAACTATAACACTCGTCCCCGTGCGGCCGAGGTGATGGTCGATGGTGACAAGGCTTATCTGGTGCGTGAGCGAGAAAAATTAGCGCAGCTCTGGCAAGGTGAGCAACTCCTGCCGTAAACTAGAAAATTATATTGATTCAGGCGCTTGGCTAGTTAATGGCGGCGCCTAGGCTTAAAGGATAAGTATCTTGATCCAATTCACTAAGATGCACGGACTGGGCAACGATTTTATGGTGGTCGATGGTGTCACGCAGAACGTGTTCTTTTCGCCTGAGCAGATCCGCCGTTTAGCCGACCGTAACTTTGGTGTCGGTTTCGATCAACTTTTACTGGTTGAGCCGCCCTATGATCCCGATTTGGATTTTCACTATCGTATCTTTAATGCCGACGGTGGTGAGGTCGAAAACTGTGGCAAT
This sequence comes from Shewanella seohaensis, assembly GCF_023283775.1. Taxonomy (NCBI): domain Bacteria; kingdom Pseudomonadati; phylum Pseudomonadota; class Gammaproteobacteria; order Alteromonadales; family Shewanellaceae; genus Shewanella; species Shewanella seohaensis. Next base: position 86,706 of record NZ_JAKILE010000018.1, on the reverse strand, counting down.
GGCGCCCGTTGTTTTGCGCGCTTTGTTCGTAATAAAGGGCTGACGAATAAGAATAAAATTCGTGTAAGCACCTCGGCGGGTAAGATGACTCTGCGCCTCGAACGTGACGGCACTGTCACTGTTAATATGGGCGTGCCTGTGCTCGATCCTAGCCAAATTCCTTTCAAAGCCAAGAAGGCCGAAAAAACCTATCTGCTGCAAACGTCGCAACAAACGTTTTTATGTGGCGCGGCGTCGATGGGTAATCCCCATTGCGTGCTCGATGTGGAAGATGTTGCTAACGCTAATGTCGCCGAGATTGGTGCACTACTCACTAAACATGAACGCTTTCCGCGCGGGGTAAACGTCGGCTTTATGCAGGTGGTGAACTCGGGCCATATTAAGCTTAGAGTTTACGAGCGTGGTGCGGCCGAGACCTTAGCCTGTGGCACAGGGGCTTGTGCCGCTGTGGTGGTAGGGCAGATCCAAGGCAAACTCGACCAACAGGTACGTGTAGACTTGCCGGGTGGCACCTTAACCATCAATTGGGAAGGTGAAGGCAAACCCCTGTGGATGACGGGGCCAGCGCAGCACGTTTACGATGGACAAATTCAGTTATGACCGAGCCTTTGATGCCGCAGACCGATCTTCCCTTCGATGAGTTGATTATTCGAGAGTACCTACTCGATAACCCAGACTTTTTTAATCGTTATCCCGAGCTGTTACTTGCGATGCGTTTACCCCATTCGGAGCGCGGCGCGATTTCCTTGGTCGAGCGTCGTCAAGAGTTACTGCGCCAACGGGTTGGGCAACTCGAAGAAGAAATCACCAGTCTGCTGGCGATGGCAGCGCGCAATGAAAAGATATTCCTCTTTAATACCGAGCTGTCTTTTAAATTACTTAATTGCGTTAATTTAGAAGCCCTTAAAGAAGTGCTGGCCGATAGTTTAAAGACGCAGTTTAATTTTACCCATGTGCGTCTGATCAGCGTGTTAGATGCCGATGTGGAGATGCAAGCGATTTGGGCTCAGCGTTTGCGCAAGGATTACTACTTTGGCAGGTTAACCCAGCAGGAAGCGAAACGCCTGTTTGGTAGCGAAGTGGGCTCTGTTGCGTTAGTCAAATTAGCCGATGAAATTCCGATGATTTTTGCCGTTGCTAGCCAAGATGCGGCGCATTTCCATCCCGATATGGACAATATGTTGCTCGAACAATTGCGCCGATTACTCGCACATATGCTGGCCAAACTTTAAGGTACATGGTTCGCCTTGCCTCAATTGCGTAATGATGAGGAGATGGAGATGACCCCGCAGTGTCAGTCTTATTTGCAGCAGTTTGAAACCTATATGCAGTCTGAGCGCCAGTTATCGGCGCATACGGTTCGCAATTATATGTACGAATTGCAGCGGGGAAGCGAGTTACTGCCAGAGGGCGTCGATCTGCTCAATGTGGGTCGTGAGCATTGGCAACAGGTGCTTGCTAAGCTGCATCGCAAGGGCTTGAGCCCGCGCTCGCTATCATTGTGGTTGTCGGCCATCAAACAGTGGGGAGAGTTTTTATTGCGCTCAGGCGTGATTGAACTTAATCCTGCCAAGGGGCTGAGTGCGCCCAAACAAGCCAAACCGTTACCGAAGAATATCGACGTTGATTCTATCTCGCATCTGCTCGCGATTGAGGGCAATGATCCGCTGACCCTGCGTGATAAAGCCATTATGGAGCTGTTTTACTCTAGTGGATTGCGCTTGGCTGAACTGGCGGCGCTGGACTTATCCAGCGTGCAATACGACCAGCATGAAGTGCGCGTGTTAGGCAAAGGCAACAAAGAGCGCATCGTCCCCGTTGGGCGTTACGCCATAGAGGCCATCAATGCTTGGCTCAAGTGCCGCAAACAAATTTCCTGTGAAGATAATGCATTGTTTGTCACGGAGAAGGGCAAGCGTTTGTCCCATCGCAGTATTCAGGCGCGCATGAGTAAATGGGGTCAGGAGCAGGCGCTTTCTATGCGGGTGCATCCCCATAAGTTACGCCATTCCTTTGCGACGCACATGCTGGAATCCAGTGCCGATTTGCGGGCGGTGCAGGAATTATTGGGTCACGAAAACCTGTCGACCACGCAAATTTATACCAGTTTAGATTTCCAACACTTAGCTAAGGTGTATGATAACGCCCATCCTAGAGCGAAAAAACAACAGGATAAATAATGCGTTGTTATCTTAGACCCCAGAATATTCGTGCGATCAGCTTCGATCTCGACGATACCTTATACGATAACGAGCCTCATATTCTGAATGCCGAAGCCGAGCTAACGCAGTTTTTGCATCAGGCTTTTCCGCTGACTCAGGCTTGGCAACCGCAGCAATGGCGACTGCTCAAGTTACAGTTGCTGCAGCAAAATCCCGCCCTCGCCCATGACACCTCTGCGGCGCGAATTGCGACTCTGCATAAAGGTCTTTCGCTGCTCGGTTATAGTGAGTCGGAGGCAAAACGGGGCGCACAGGAAGGTTTGGATTGTTTCTATTTTCATCGCAGCCATTTTCAGGTTTCAGACGAAGTCTTGGCGCTGCTCACGCGCTTATCGACCCATTTTCGGTTGATTGGTATCACCAATGGCAATGTGGACGCACAGCGCATTGGCTTGAGTGACGTGTTCGAGTTTGTGCTGCATCCTGGTAGTGGTGTACGGATGAAACCCGCTAAAGATATGTTTTCACAGGCCTGCGAAAGGTTAGATATCGGTTTAGACGAACTGCTACACGTTGGCGATAGTATGAATGCCGATGTTCGCGGTGCGCGCTTAGCGGGCTGCCAGTCGGTCTGGCTCAACCCGAGTTTTGGCCGCGTGGCGTCGCTGCCGATAGCAGCCCTATTACCCCATATGGAAATTGCGACCCTCGATGCTCTGCTGGAGATCTTGTTGCCTTAATTTGGTTTAAGGAAAGTTGAGCTAAGTTATCCACTGAATTAAGCGATAGCTTAAGGTGATAAGGATCAAAGATTGCTTCACGGCTTTGCCGTAGAGTGTTCGATATCTTTCACTCGGTTGTTACGCCATCACTGTCAAGGAACTGCTATGGTGCGTTTAAGTCTGTTGCTCCTCTTGAGTCTATCGTTTATTGCCCCTGCGTCAGCGCACGAAATCCACTCCGGTGGTGGTTTTATGGCGGGCTTTAATCATCCCGTTTTGGGCTTTGACCATCTCCTTGCCATGTTGAGTGTGGGCATGCTCAGTACTCAATTGGGCGGCCGAGCCATTTGGACTGTGCCCTTAGCCTTTGTGTGTTTTATGTTGGTCGGTGGCATTTTAGGCCTGTATGCGATTCCGGTGCCCTTTGTCGAAATTGGCATTGCGCTATCTGTCTTATTGCTTGGGCTGGCGATAGCTTTTGATCGCCAACTTCCGCTGTTGTTTGCCATGGCTTTTGTGGGCGTGTTTGCGATTTTCCATGGCCATGCCCATGGGATGGAAATGCCCGAACTCGCCAGTCCCATACTCTATGCCTTCGGTTTCTTGTTTGGCACTGCGGTCATTCATCTTGGTGGGGTCATGTTAGGATTAGGTATGCAGCGCGTGACGGGCCAACGCAGCTTAATGCGGGTATCGGGCGTGGCGATTGCCGCTATGGGTGGATATTTACTCGCAGGCTTTTAATGGCTTAACGCGCCTTGAGTTGCTTAGTGCAATGATGGGCGCGGCGCAGCATTTGCGTGACCTGTCTTCGGCTGGCGTGCATGTCGGCATCTCCCACGCGAAAATAAGTCCCAGTATAAGGATCTGTGCCGATAAACACGGGCTTTAGGTGCTCTGGCGCGAGTGGCACGCGAATTCTTATCAGCTTTTTATTCATAATTTCAATCAGCTGCACATCAGAAATCGCCAAGATATTATGGCTGGTGCGGCTTGGATCATCGAGGATTTCCCAAAACTCCTGCAACACGGGCAGGGGATTAGGAATGCCTTCAATGGTGAAATGACCATGTTCTTCACGTACCCCGAGGATAATCTCGCCACCTAAGGTGTTAGCGAAGGAGCTATAGGTCGCCCAAATATCTTCGGGGAGCTGACCTTGACCATCGCGGCCCCGCGCGAGTTTGAACTCCACTTGGGCGGACTCATGCAGTGAACCAATATCATCGAGTGCGAATGTGGGGTATGTCATGGCGGCGGCTCCTTGCGTAGCACACCACTTTTTGTAACACGCCAAAATAACAAAGGCCAGCAGTTGTGCTGGCCTTTGTTGTGAATCAGCAGTCTGTACTAGGCGAGTTGTAGCGCCTTAGGGAAGAGAATGTTGTTCTCTAAATGGATGTGTCGGTGCAAGTCTGCCTCAAATTCGACCAGAGTCGCGTAACAAACGCGCCATGTAGTGCAGGCGTATTCTGGCGGTGTAAAGTCGTTGGTTAACTCGTGTAGCTTTTGCAAAATTTGCCCAGCTTCTTCGTGCTCGTATTGCATCGCATTGATGGGGTTGCCTATATGCCCAAAACAACCTTGCACTTGCTCACCTTGGCTCATGGCGCGGATCGCGGGGAAGAGGATATTTTCTTCCTTCATCAAATGCGGCATTAAGTCTTCAATTAAGGCGCGCACCCAGCCAGCGAAGGGAATAATCTCGGCATAATGCTCACCATGGGCGCGTACCATTTTCTCTGAATATTCGAGCAATAACGGCGCCTTAGCGCGAACATATTGATGGTGGGTGCGCTCGATATAATCGATCAACTGGTCGAGTGGTAATTGATTGAGTTCATCTTCCTTGGCTCCCGAGTGGGAAACGGCCTCCAGTGCGGCGACGACTTGCTCAGTATTGGCCTCTGCTCGCTCGCAGGCATTGGCGAGTGCTCGACCACCCCCGCAGCAGAAATCGATACCAAATTGGCTAAATATGTGGGCGCGGCGAAAATCCTCTGCGACCAATTCCCCCACTTTGCGTTCAAGCCATGGGGTGATTGAGGCTGACTGTGCTTCAACTGGGTTTTCGGATGAGAGATGGGCAGATAACATAGCAACACTCCAAAGCGAGAATAATTTTACATGCATAATATTTGCAGCTTTATATTGGCGCAATAAATCCTGACTAAATTAGTCGGGCATATCACATTTCATGCAGTGAAATATCTCTAAGTGAGTAGGCAAAGTTGCCTTAAGGTCAGCGCGGTTCTATTACTTTGCTGTGGCGGGGAATTGTCGCTAATAAAGCAAAAAGGCGAGTCATTGCTGACTCGCCTTTTTAATACAACAGCTTAATCCTTGCGGATTAGTTCATGCCGTATTTCTTTAATTTTTTACGCAGAGTACCACGGTTGATACCTAGCATGTTTGCTGCGCGGGTTTGGTTGCCGCGAGTGTGTTGCATGATGATGTCAAGCAGAGGTGCTTCAACTTCACTTAGCACCATTTCATACACTTCTTGTGCTTCCTGACCGTCCAACTGTGCGAAGAAGTTAGTTACGGCACGCTTAACAGCGTCACGTAATAACTGGGGCTTGATAGTGCCGTTTGCGGTTTCGATTTTGCCAACGGTAAGCTGGTGAACTTCTGTGTTAGTTGTCTGATCAAACATTCTATTCTGCTCTTTATTAATTCTGTACTAATTCATCAAAATAATATTCCACCAAGGAATACTGTTCTGCAGCGGTTTCCAGCTGATTAAAGTCAGCCCGGAACTGGCGCTGATCCTCTTGGTCTAGGTACCATCCAATATGCTTTCTGGCGAAGCGGATACCCTTATATTCACCATACAAATCATAAAGTTTGGTGAGGTGTTCCAGCATCACTTGACGCTGTTCAGCCACCTCAATGGGCGCTAGCTTATTACCCGTATCCAAGTAGTGCTGGATTTCTCTGAAAATCCAAGGCCGTCCTTGAGCACCCCGTCCTATCATCAGAGCATCGACACCGGTATAGTCCAGCACGAAGCGGGCTTTCTCCGGACTGTCGATATCCCCATTCGCGACAACAGGAATCGAGACATTCTGTTTAATTGCTTTGATGGTGTCGTACTCGGCGTCGCCTCTGTACATGCATTGTCTCGTGCGGCCGTGAACGGCGAGCGAGGCGATACCACAATCCTCAGCAATCTGGGCGATTTGAACACCGTTCCTGTGTTCAGGCTCCCAGCCTGTGCGAATCTTTAACGTGACAGGCACCTCTACTGCAGCGACCACGGCTTGTAAAATTTCTTTCACTAAGGGTGGATTTTGCATTAGGGCAGAACCTGCCAGCTTTTTATTCACTTTTTTTGCCGGGCATCCCATGTTGATATCAATGATGTGGGCACCTTGTTCGACGTTGAACTGGGCGGCCTGCGCCATTAACTCTGGATCTGCACCTGCAATTTGCACTGAGCGAATACCTTCCTCGCCGGAATGCGTCATACGCTGGCGGCTCTTATCTGTGTCCCAAACTTCAGGATTCGATGAAAGCATCTCCGACACCGCTAAGGCTGCACCATAACGAAGACAGAGATTACGGAAAGCTTGATCGGTGACACCTGCCATTGGTGCCACGATCAGCTGATTCTTCAGTTGATAGGGTCCAATCTGCATTTACTGTTTCACCTTAGCTCTTCAAAGGGGCGCTATAGTAGCCCTTTTTATTGGCCGTGAAAAGGTCAATAAATGACCTAGGAGCAATTTTTTTTCTTGACTTTTTAGCCTTGAGAAGTCATCGACAAAATAAGCCTAAGCCAGTGGTGGCGCATGTTGCGCCACCCTTTAGCGTTATTTGCGCTTACCTGTCAAGCGGCTCCAATCTTCTTTGTGAGCCGCTTCGTCCATGTCGAACCATTGGCTATAGAAGTCAGAGATTTCTTGCGCTTGCTCTTTAAGCAGTCCAGAGAGGGCTAATTTACCGCCAGATTTAACGCGCTCGGCGATAAGGGGGGCAAGTTCACGCAGTGGGCCTGCGAGAATATTGGCAACTAACACATCGGCCTTAAGATCGGCGGGTTGATCTTCTGGCAGATAAAGTGCTAATTGGTCGGCAACATCGTTACGCTCGGCATTAGCTTTAGAGGCTTCGATGGCTTGATAGTCGATATCGATACCTGTGACCTTTTTTGCGCCCAGTTTCAGCGCCGCCACGGCGAGAATGCCTGAGCCGCAGCCAAAGTCGATCACTTCTTCATTGCTGAGATCTAAGCTATCTAACCACTCTAAACACAGTGCTGTCGTTGGGTGAGTGCCTGTGCCGAAGGCTAGGCCCGGATCTAAGATCACGTTCACTGCGCTTGGGTCAGGGACTTCACGCCAGCTTGGGCAAATCCATAGGCGTTTACCGAATTGGATTGGGTGATAGTTATCCATCCACTCACGAACCCAGTCTTTATCTTCAATTTGCTCGATTTTGTGGCTGAAGTGCTCGCCTAAAAACGGCAGGGTTTTCAGCATCTCGATAGTCGGTGCGAGATCTGTGTCTGCCTCGAACAGGGCAACCACAACGGTATCTTGCCACAGAGGGGTTTCGCCAAGTTTAGGCTCAAAAATCGGGGTGTCTTTACCATCTTCAAAGGTAATAGAAACGGCGCCTTCTTCCATAAGTAAGTCGCTGATGGTTTCAGCATCGTCACTGTTAGTGTTAATGCGAAGTTGGATCCAAGGCATGGGTAAAATCCTGTGGCTAGGTTTAAAAAATATCGCGCTATTGTATACCCAAACTGCGCTAATTTGCAGAATGCGATGGCAATTAAACGTGAGTGATGGTGAGGAGGTGGATTGAGGGATTCGTGCGAACAATCTAGGGGGTTTTGGTAGTAAACGAGGTTTATTTCAGCATGGACAAGGAGTTAGCTTGTTAGCTTTTGGTTGTACGCAAAATCGAACCGCTCGTTTCGATTTTTAATATAAAGCCATGAAATATAATGGTTAATTGGTTTTACCTTTGTTTGGTTTTTACGACTTTTTTGTGATCCTCTTCTAAGAGTTGACGCTTATCCCGTGAGTTGCCTCACGCTTTAAATCTGTGACACTCAGCCGCGTTTTTTGTTGCTGCTATGGTGTAGTTTGCAAAGAGGCGTCAACAAACCATTAAAGGGTAAAAGCAAGATGACAAGCGTAACGCGCGTTCACACTAGCGTGAAAACACAGGGGATAGGTCACCCTTGGTCGGCTAAGGCCGATAGATTACAGAGCGCGACTGGTATTATGCTGGGCTGCTTTCTGTTGTTACATATGCATTTCGAGTCGAGCATTCTGCTGGGTAAAGAGGCCTTTTACCATGTGGTGCAGTTGCTCGAAGGCGGTATGTTTAGCAGTACGGGCCATGGCTTTCCGATTGTCACTAAAGTCTTCTCAGTGTTTATGCTGCTCGTGGTGATTCTACATGCTGCCGTTGCTCTTAGGCGGTTTCCGGCGCAGCTTGGGCAGTGGCGAGCGTTGCGATCACATTTAGGTGGCATTAAACATCGCGATACCCATGCTTGGTTTTGGCAGTTGATCACGGGTTTTATTCTGTTTTTCTTGGTGCCTGTCCACCTCTTTACCATGATCTTAAATCCTGAAATCGGTCCACATTTATCGGCCGAGCGTGTCTATCACGATAATGCTTGGTTGCTCTACGCCCTGTTGCTGCCCGCAGTCGTCATCCACGCCATGATTGGTTTATACCGAGTGGCGGTTAAATGGGGCATCACGACCCAGCGCTCCGGCTTACGTAAGCTTGCTAAAGTATTGATTATCTATTTGTTGTGCCTAGGTAGTGCGAGCTTGGTCTCCTATATGTTTATCGGTAGTGAGCTAAGTGTGCCGGTGCTGCCTTACGTGCCCCATTGATTGAAATCCAATTCTGCTGCGTTTATCCCTGATGGATTTGGGCGCAGCAGGATTTTGTTTCGCTGCTAATATTTAAGCATTCGATTAATTATTCGCCTCCTAGTTGATCTAACTCAGGTTTTTTGATGGATTTGTGAGCGATATTAATTTTCGAGGACAACTTATTAAGCAGGGCTCTCAGGAGCCTGCGGCGCGAGGCGAAAGCAATGGCAATCAAACTAAGTATAAAAAAATGGAGTGCGTGGCTGGATTTAAGCCAGAGTTTGTCGGGTGTCATTCTGGCGGTGTTTTTGTGGACCCACTTAGTGCTGGTGTCGTCCATTTTATTGGGTGGCGATGCCATGAACTGGGTGGCTCGCACTATGGAGCTGAGTTTTCTCTCCAGTGATGGTCATGGCTATCCTTGGGTGGTGACGTGTATTGCTGTGGGGATTGCCGCCCTAGCATTGGTGCATGTGATCGTGGCACTGCAAAAGTTACCCATGAGTTTGCGCCAGCAAAGAGCGCTCAAACAACAGATGCAAGTGATTAATCACAGTGATACTCGCCTCTGGCGTTGGCAGGCCATTACGGGTGTGGTGATCCTGTTATTGCTGCCGGTGCATCTATGGCTTATCGGCTCGGCGCCAGAAACCATAGGCCCGCAGGGCAGTGCAGAGCGGATTTGGAATCAAGGCGTGTGGATGGTGTATCTACCGTTATTGCTGACGGTGGAGTTACATGCGGCCATCGGGATTTACCGCGTAGCACTGAAGTGGGGGGCGGCGCGGGATCTCAATAGTCGCAGCCGTTTACGTAAGATTAAAACCATTGTGAGTATCGCGTTTGTCACTGTAGGGATTGCCTCCTTATTGGCATTTTTACCCCACGCGAGTTAGCGAATATAACAAAAGAGTGTTGTCCTAAAACAATAACAGCAGTACCCGTTAAGGAGCAGGCGTGAAACTGATTTATACCGATTCATTAGTGGTTGGTGCCGGATTGGCTGGCCTGAGGGTGGCCATTGCCTCTAAAGAGCGCGGGTTAGATACCTTAGTGCTATCGCTTATCCCCGCTAAACGTTCTCACTCTGCGGCGGCACAGGGCGGAATGCAGGCAAGCCTTGGCAATGCAGTTAAAGGCATGGGTGATGATGAAGACGTGCATTTTCAAGATACGGTGAAAGGATCGGACTGGGGCTGCGATCAAGACGTCGCCAGAATGTTTGCCCATTGTGCGCCTAAGGCGGTGCGTGAATTAGCCAACTGGGGCGTGCCTTGGACACGTGTAACCGCAGGCCCGAGGGACGTCATTGTTAACGCACAAAAAGTCACCTTGCAGGAAGCCGAAGAGGCCCACGGTCTGATCAATGCCCGCGACTTTGGTGGTACCAAAAAGTGGCGCACCTGCTACACCGCCGATGGTACGGGTCACTCCTTACTCTATGCCATGGATAACAAAGCGATTTCGATGGATATTCCTGTCCACGAACGCGTCGAAGCGCTCTCGATTATCCATGACGGTCAACGCTGTCACGGGGTGATTGCCCGCTGTTTAATCACGGGCGAGTTGCGTGCCTACGTCGCGAAATCGACCACCATCGCCACCGGTGGTTATGGCCGGATTTATGAAGTCTCAACCAATGCAATTATCTGCGAGGGGATAGGTCAGGCGCTGGCGCTCGAAACGGGCGTTGCGACCCTTGGCAACATGGAAGCGGTACAGTTCCACCCAACGGCAATTGTGCCCGTGGGGATTTTAACCACAGAAGGTTGCCGCGGTGATGGTGGCTTGCTGCGGGATAAAGACGGTTACCGTTTTATGCCGGACTATGAGCCAGAGAAGAAAGAGCTGGCGTCGCGGGACGTGGTGTCTCGCCGCATGACCGAGCATATGCGTAAAGGTAAGGGCGTTGATAGCCCCTACGGCCCGCATTTATGGCTCGATATCACCCTACTTGGGCGTAAGCATATCGAAACCAACCTGCGTGAAGTGCAGGAGATTTGCGAAAACTTCCTCGGTATCGATCCCGCGAAGGATTGGATCCCCGTTCGTCCAACTCAGCACTATTCGATGGGCGGGATCCGCACTAAGGCGACGGGCGAGAGTCCGCAGCTTAAGGGCTTATTCAGCGTCGGTGAAGCGGCCTGTTGGGATATGCATGGCTTTAACCGCTTGGGCGGCAACTCGCTCGCCGAAACCGTGGTGGGCGGCATGATTATCGGCAAATATGTGGCTGATTTTTGTGAGAATAATAGCCTTGAAATCGACACTCAGCTTGCCGAAAAATTTATGCGACAGGTACAGACTGAAATCGACACCTTAGTCGATGGCGAAGGCCACGAAAGTCCCTTTGAGCTGAAGCGCGAAATGCAGCGGATTATGATGGATTACGTGGGGATTTTCCGTAACGGCCCTGAGCTTGATAAAGCGGTGACTGAGCTAAAGGCGCTGCTTGAACGCTCACGTAAACTCGGTATTAAGTGCAAGAAACGCCATGCCAATCCTGAGCTGGTAGAAGCGCTAAGGGTGAAGCGCATGCTCAAAGTCGCACTGACCGTTGCCTGTGGCGCAGCAGCGCGTACCGAGAGCCGTGGTGCCCACGCCCGTGAGGATTATCCGCAGCGTAATGACAGAGACTGGCTCAACCGTACTCTCGCCAGTTGGCCCGATGCCGAGGCGTTGGCCCCCGTTTTAAGCTACGAGCCGTTGGATGTGATGAAGATGGAGCTGCCGCCGGGATACCGGGGTTATGGTATCGATAATGCCATCGCACACCCCGATACAGCCAAACGCGAGCAACAAATTGCCGATATTTTGGCTGGGCTGGGTGACGATGCCGATCGTTATCAACGCCAAGCGGCGCTGATGCCATTCGAGCTGCCGCCGAGCTTACAAGCTAAAAATGAACGTTTAAGCGATACCTTACAAAGACCATCAGCCAATGTGCTAGGAGAAAAATCATAATGAGCCAAGGTCGCCAGTTAACCTTTAATATTTTTCGTTATGATCCGCAGGAGCCAAACGATAAGCCGAAGATGGTGCGTTATCAGCTCACCGAAACGCCGGGCATGACGGTATTTATTGCTCTCAATAAGCTCAGAGAAGAGCAAGATACCTCGTTGCAGTTTGACTTTGTCTGTCGGGCGGGGATTTGCGGCAGTTGTGCCATGGTGATCAATGGTTTCCCAACCTTAGCTTGCCGCACCTTAACCGCCAAATATCCCAAGGGAGAAATCACCCTAATGCCATTACCTGGCTTTGAATTGATTGGTGATTTATCGGTTAACACGGGTAAGTTTATGCGCGAACTCGCCGAGCGCTTGAAGCTGTGGTTACACCCAAAGGCGAATGATATCAGTATTCATCGCCTCGAAGAGCCTATGGCGCCAGAGGAAGCGGCGCGGCTCTATGAATTAGAACGGTGCGTCGAGTGTGGGGTTTGTGTGTCTGCCTGTGCCACTAAACAAATGCGTGAGACCTTTGTTGGGGCCGTGGGGATGATGAAAATAGCCCGTTTTGAACTCGATAGCCGCGATGCGCGCACGGCTGAAGATTTTTACCATGTGATTGGTAATCAGGATGGCGTGTTTGGTTGTATGACCTTGCTCGGCTGCCAAGACAACTGTCCGAAGGATTTGCCTCATATGCAGCAGATAGCCTATCTGCGCCGCAAAATGGCGATGACCTTAGTTTAATTTCTGTTAGCTGTTTGATTCAAAAAGCAAAGCGCCTTATTAGGCGCTTTACTTTTGGTCGTTAACAGGCATAGGTTTTATGAATATCAACCTGCTTAACGAGTTCTTCTGATTCCGTTACGAAATCACTAAAGTGTGGACTTGCCATATGTGCCTCCAGCGCTGCTTGAGATTGCCACACTTCATACATCCAGAAATGATTTGCATTATCTAAAGAGCGATGCAGCGTATACTCAAAACAACCAGCCTCTGTGTGGGTGTCCCTCACTAACTGTTTGAGCAAGTTAAACAGCGCGTCAGTTTGGCCTGGATGCGCTTGAATTTGCGCAAAGACTGTCACTTTCATTGGCTAAATCCTTCGAGCACGATTTTACCTATGGCCTTACCCGACTCAATCTGCGCATGCGCTTTAAGTAAGTTTTGCGCATTAATGGCGCCATAGTGTTCGCCAAAGGTACTTTGAACTGTGCCTGCATCAATCAGCTCGGCGATACGATTGAGCAAATGATGCTGGGCAATCATGTCTTCGGTTTGAAAGAGGCTGCGGGTAAACATGAGCTCCCAATGTAGTGACAGGCTTTTAAGTTTAAGCTTCATCACGTCCAGTGGGCCGACGGGATCGTCAATGAGTGCCAGTTTACCTTGGGGTCTGAGGACTTTTACGATTTCGTCAAAGTGCTTATCGGTTTGGGTTAGGCTAATCACATGGGTGACATCGGCAATATCCAACTTCGCCAGTTCCTGCGAGAGTGGCTGTTGGTGATTGATAACCTGATTCGCGCCTAACTTTTTCACCCAAGCGGCAGATGCGGGGCGTGATGCTGTGCCAATCACCTCGGCGCCTGTCAGTTTGACCGCAAGCTGAGTGATGATAGAACCTACGCCGCCTGCGGCACCGATAATCAAAATCCGCGCATTCGTGGCAGAGCCATCCTGAGGTAAGCCTAAACGGTCAAACAGTAATTCCCAAGCCGTGATACTGGTTAGTGGCAGGGCTGCAGCCTGGGCATTGCTTAAGGTTTGCGGTTTATGGCCCACAATGCGCTCATCGACTAACTGATACTCGGCATAACTGCCGCTGCGGCTAATATCGCCGGCATACCAGACTTCATCACCTACCTTAAACAGGCTGACTTTATCCCCTACGGCTTTAACGACTCCGACGGCATCCCAACCGAGGATTTTATATTCCCCTGCTGGAGCTGAGCTTGATGCGCGGATTTTGGTATCGACGGGATTAACGGATATGGCTTTCACCTCAACTAACAGGTCAAAACCTTGCGGTGTAGGTTTAGGTAAGGTGATGTTTTGTAATGCATTGGGCGCATCGACGGCTCCCGCGGTTTGATAACCTATGGCTTTCATCTTGATTCCTCGCTTGCGGCTGGTGTCTGTACTTGTCAATGGCAACTATTGTGTGGAATATTAAAGCCTAGATAAATGGGGTAAACTTTGTAATTTTTTCAAAGGATTTTTGAAAATCATGCTGCTGAATGATCTCGCACTATTTGTTCGCGTTGCCGATTGCGGCAGTATTTCGGCTGCCGCGGTCGAAATGGAACTCTCGGCGGCATCGGCGAGCGCAGCGATTAAACGGCTTGAAAAACAACTCGATACTAGCCTATTTGTACGTACGACCCGAAGCCTGAGATTAACTGCTCAAGGTGAGCGCTATCTTATCCATTGCCGCCGTGCCTTGAGTGATCTCGCCCTCGGGGAGCAGGCGATCGCCAGCGATAAAGGTAAAATCTCTGGCACCTTGAGCCTGTCGGTTTCATCCGATTTTGGGCGTAACTTATTTGTCCCTTGGCTCGATGACTTCCTGTTAGATTTTCCGCAGCTACAGGTGCGGCTGCATTTGGGCGATAACATCAGCAGCTTTTACCACGATAAAATTGATGTCGCGGTGCGTTACGGTAAACCTCAGGACTCCAATCAGGTCGCTTTTCCGATTTGCTGCGCCGACCGATTGCTATGTGCTTCACCTGAATATCTCGCCAAGTTTGGCAACCCCGAGACCTTAGAACAGCTAGCACAGCACAATTGTTTGTTTTATAAACTCGATGACCGCACCCATGATCAATGGCAATTTGAGCGTGATGGTCAGGAATTTAAAATCCGCGTGACGGGTAATCGCAGCGCCAATGATGCTGAGATTGCGCGACGCTGGGCAGTGGCTGGTAAGGGTTTAGTGTTCAAGTCGAGCTTAGATCTGGCGGAGGATATTATGGCTGGGCGCCTTGTGCCCTTGCTGCCTGAATATCGGGGCGAATCGGTCAATTTATACTTAGTGTGCCCTGGGCGTGAGCATGTCACGCCCGTGGTGCTGTTGCTTCGTGAAATGCTCAGGCAACAGACTCAAACCTTAAGTCGTGCCCTAGCAACATACCTTAAATCTGAAACACAGTTTAAATAACAATTGAATGTGGGAATCAGAGGGAGTTCGCTGAGGCTTGATAAGTGGTTGCCTTCGCGATTTCCTCTGTGAAGAGGGCTCATCGCTCTGTGATTTAATCTTGTCCAGCTAAACTCGGCGCAATAAAAAAGCCGCATTAAGCGGCTTTTTTGAAAGATTTGACCCTAAACCTAGGATTAAGACTTAGCGCGTTTCATCGCGGTGAAGAATTCTTCGTTGGTCTTAGTCATAGCCAGTTTATCGATCAGGAATTCCATTGCGCTGACTTCATCCATTGGATTTAAGATCTTACGCAGGATCCACATCTTTTGCAGTTCATCTGGCGTGGTCAGTTTTTCTTCGCGACGAGTACCACTGCGGTTGAAGTCAATTGCAGGGAATACGCGTTTTTCAGCGGCCTTGCGTGACAGATGCAGTTCTTGGTTACCTGTACCTTTGAACTCTTCGTAGATCACTTCGTCCATTTTCGAGCCAGTATCAACCAGAGCGGTAGCAATAATCGTTAAGCTGCCGCCGTTTTCGATGTTACGAGCCGCACCGAAGAAGCGCTTAGGACGGTGCAGGGCGTTTGCATCCACACCACCAGTTAACACTTTGCCCGATGATGGGATAACAGTGTTGTAGGCGCGAGCCAAACGAGTGATAGAGTCGAGTAGAATCACTACGTCTTTCTTGTGCTCAACTAAACGCTTGGCTTTTTCAATGACCATTTCAGCCACTTGTACGTGACGGCTAGCTGGTTCGTCGAAGGTCGATGCAATCACTTCGCCTTGAACTAGGCGTTGCATCTCGGTCACTTCTTCAGGACGTTCATCGATCAGCAGTACCATCAACACGACTTCTGGGTTGTTGTAGGTGATTGACTGAGCAATGTTTTGCAGTAATAAGGTTTTACCCGCTTTTGGTGGCGCGACGATCAGACCACGTTGACCCTTACCGATAGGCGAGCATAAATCCAGAATACGGGCAGTGATGTCTTCAGTAGAGCCATTACCACGCTCCATGCGCATACGTTCTTCTGCGTGGAGTGGGGTTAAGTTTTCAAAGAGGATTTTGTTGCGAGAGTTTTCAGGTTTATCGAAGTTAACTTCGTTAACTTTTAGCAGGGCAAAATAACGTTCACCTTCTTTTGGTGGGCGAATCTTGCCAAAAATCGTGTCGCCCGTTCGCATGTTAAAGCGGCGAATTTGGCTTGGTGATACATAAATATCATCCGGGCCAGCTAAGTAAGATCCATCTGCACTACGTAAGAAACCGAATCCGTCTTGGAGTATTTCTAATACACCACCACCGAAAATGTCTTCGCCGCTTTTGGCGTGGGCTTTAAGAATAGAGAAAATAATGTCCTGCTTGCGAGCGCGGGCCATATTTTCGAGTTTCATATTTTCGGCTAGCGAGACTAGGTCGGATATCGGCGTGTCTTTTAATTCAGTTAAGTTCATGTTGGGGATCTTGTGTTACGCGACAAAGCTTACCGCGATCAATCAGTAAAGTTTGTGATTCAGGATAGTGATTGACGAGCGAGAAGTGGTTTAGTTAGAAAGAATCTGGTTATTAAAGTAGCACTAACAAAGCGGGGCGTCCAGAAATTTAGGGGTATTCCGGCACAATTAATTAAAGCTTGTGCCGGAGGTCACTCATAGCGACAACAAATTAGATTTGTGCGTCGATGAACTCTTTTAATTGAGTTTTTGACAGTGCGCCAACTTTAGTTGCCGCTAATTCACCGTTCTTGAATAACAGTAAAGTTGGGATACCACGAACGCCATATTTCGCTGGAGAAACGTTGTTTTGGTCAACGTTTAATTTAGCGATAGTCACACGACCTGCGTACTCTTCGGCAACGTCGTCAAGGATAGGAGCGATCATTTTGCATGGACCACACCATTCAGCCCAAAAGTCTACCAATACTGGTAAATCGGCCTTTAATACGTCGTTTTCGAAGCTGTCGTCGCTCAGGTATATAATTTTATCGCTCATGATGTTCTCCAGTTTGGTTGCCATTGCTGGTTTGTTAATGGCTTACCATGTATATTGGGGCTGAAAAATAGCTTTTCAAGTTACCTTTTTACAATGTGGCTATTTCAAACGATCGAGTATCTTATTGCAACCCCAAATGGTATGCTTGCGCTATGAGCCAAACACATTTATCTAATCAAAAATTTGCCGACCTTCCTCTGCATCCAGAGGTTAAACAGGCACTTGCCGAAAACGGCTTTGAATTTTGTACGCCGATTCAGGCGTTATCATTACCCGTATTACTTCAATCAAAAGATATCGCCGGCCAAGCCCAAACGGGCACGGGTAAGACAATGGCGTTTTTGGTTGCCACATTTAACCATTTATTGTCGACGCCTGTTCCTGAAAACCGTCAGTTAAATCAGCCGCGCGCCATCATTATGGCTCCAACCCGAGAGCTGGCGATTCAAATCGCGAAAGACGCAATTCTTCTAGCCAAACACAGCCACTTAAAAGTCGGCATTGTCTATGGCGGTGAAAGCTATGATGTACAGCGTAAGACGCTCGATCAAGGCGTAGATATTCTGATTGGTACTACCGGGCGCATCATTGATTACGTTCGTCAAGGAATTATCAATCTCGGTGGTATTCAAGCGGTGGTACTAGATGAAGCCGACCGTATGTTCGATCTTGGTTTTATCAAGGATATTCGTTTCCTATTCCGACGTATGCCCAGTGCCGATCAGCGTCTGAATATGCTGTTTTCGGCGACGCTTTCGATGAAAGTGCAGGAACTCGCCTACGATCATATGAATGATCCTGTGAAAGTCGAAATCGCCCCCGAAGAAAAAACCTCCAAGAACATCAAAGAAGAAATTTTCTATCCTTCCCAAGAAGACAAAATGCGTTTGCTGCTGACGCTGATTGAAGAAGATTGGCCAGAGAAGGCTATTGTTTTTTCAAACACTAAGCACAGTTGTGAAAACCTATGGTCTTGGCTTGAAGGGGATGGACACCGCGTTGGTTTGCTGACGGGCGATGTGCCGCAGAAGAAGCGTATTCGCATTCTCGAGCAATTTACCCAAGGCCAATTAGATATTCTGGTCGCGACCGACGTTGCCGCGCGCGGACTGCATATTTCCGATGTTTCCCACGTCTACAATTATGATTTACCTGATGATTGTGAAGATTACGTCCACCGTATTGGTCGTACTGGGCGTGCGGGTAACAAAGGTGTATCGGTCAGTTTTGCCTGTGAAGAATATGCCCTGAATTTGCCTGCGATTGAAACCTACATCAATCACTCTATTCCTGTGAGCAATTATGACCGTGATGCCTTGCTGGAAGATATTCCGCCGCCGGTCAAAATTCATCGCAAGCATCCTGCGGGAGCACGCAATTTACGTGAACGCTCAGGTGCAGGGCGACCACAAGGTGCCCATCGTAGTGGTGGACGTCCACCTCGCCATGACAGGACGCGTAGACAGCCTTAAATGCCAACACCCGCTTATGCCGCCATTACTTTAGGCTCTAATAGCTTTAATATGCTGATCGCTAAGACAAAAGGCGGTCAGCCACACATTATTGCTAAATACAAACGTAAAGTAAGGTTAGCCGAAGGCATTGGCGAAGATGGTCATCTAACCGCAGAAGTGATGCAGCGTGGCCTAGATTGTCTAGCAATGTTTGCCCAAATGTTAGCGCTGCATAAAATCCATCCTAATCATGTCGCTGTAATTGCTACCGCGACACTGCGCTGTATCCATAATGCCGATGAGTTTAATCAGAAGGCGATTCCGCTTTTGGGTCATCCGATTGAGATTATCTCAGGCATGCGTGAAGCTGAGCTGATTTATCAAGGTATGGTGGCGACCACTTGCGGCCAAGGTCGACGTTTAGTGATCGATATTGGTGGCGCCAGTACCGAGTTTATTATCGGTGATGGTCACCAAGTTCAGTTTAAGACCAGTTTGCCTATGGGTAGCGTGACCTTTAACCGTCGCTTCTTTAACAACGCTCCGTTGCAAGAGCTCGATTTTGACGATGCCAAGCAGGAAGTGTTGGAAGTCTTAGGTGAACATAGGCAAAGGTTAAAAGACTTAGGATGGCACTGTGTGGTGGGGGCTTCTGGCGCGGTGCAATCTGTGGTCGAAGTCTTAATGCACCGTAAGCAGTCTGAAATCATTACCTTAGCTGTGCTGAATCAGCTTAAAGCGGAAATCCTTGCTGAAGAACATGCGAGTCTTATGGGGATTATCGGCCTTAGTGCCGAGCGCGCACCGACATTTGCCGCTGGAGTGGCGATTTTACTCGCGCTCTTTGAATTCTTGGGGATTGAGCAGTTGACGCTATCAGGCGGCGCACTGCGTGAGGGCGTGCTAGTGATGCTGGCACAGCGAATTTTAGAAGAAGCGATTTAACTTCAAATCCATTTTAAAAAGATAAAGGCCGCCAAGTGTACACTTGGCGGCCTTTATGATTTACCGACTCGAGATTAGTTTAAAATCTCGACTAAATCTTTTTCGAGCGAGACGGTTGGACGCTCAACAATACGGCCAATTTCTTTACCCTGTTGTAGCACGATAAAGGTGGGAATACGCTTGAATTCGTATTTTGCCGCCAGTCCTTCAGGATCTTGCTTGCTGCGATCAACCCCAATATAAGTCACTTTGATATTGGGGTTAGCCACTTCTTCCATAATGCGAATAAAGCGGGGTGTTTCGCGATGGCAGTCTGGGCACCAAGTGCCGATGATGACCACGATTTCGGTTGGCTCAGTGATATTTTTAAGAGGGGCTAAGGATGCGGTATCCACTTGATAGCTCTTGTAGCCCTCAGCAAACTCATTGAGATCTTTTACTAAATGTTGCGCTTCAACTACACCAGTTAAAATCACTTCTTGTTTCTCCTCGCTGCAGGTGGCAATCAAGCCCTGTTGTTGCTCTTCAAAGCCACAGCCGCCATTTGCTAGTACTTGGCAGCTAAAAAATAACGCGGTCGTGGCGAGTAATGCTTTAACGTTATTGTGCATGATATGCCCTCGAAATCGAAGAATAATAATGAGTTTGCATTCAAACACTAATTTTCGTTTTCTAAAAGTTGCCAATGAGTTTGCTGCAAGCCAGATCACGTATCGCTAATGTAAAACTTGCTTCTGCCTGCAAAAAGTTTGCTATTGCTCCAATAACTTGGCGAGGATCGGTTTATTGGCCTCGGGGAAGTCGTAATGGCTCAGTTCATGCCTATTGACCCAAGCAATCTGTTGCCCTTCAAGCCCTTGCGCCTCTCCCGTAAATTCACTGACAGTGTGAATATCGAGTAACACTTGTTTATCGGGATAATCGTAGCTTAGCGCCATAAAAGGCTCGCTTGCGCTGACGATTAGCGCAACTTCCTCTTTTAGCTCACGAATTAAGGCTTGGGTGACGGTTTCGCCCTGTTCGACTTTGCCTCCTGGAAATTCCCACTTACCGCCTTGATGTAAATGTTCTGGTCGCTTAGCGAGTAGGATTTGCCCGTTAGGGTTGAGGATAATGCCGACGGCAACATGAATGCGTTTTGTCATAAAATTCTGCTTATAAAGGGCTGATTATTGAGTATTACTCTTTGAAAAAGCTTTCTTCGTCGTAACCGAGTTCATCTAACGCGTCGAGGTCAAACTCAGATTTGACCGGAATAGCATGTTTTTCGGAGGCCCAATCGCCGAGGTCAATCATCTTGCAGCGCTCGCTACAAAAGGGTTTGAATTCCGATTGAGGAACCCATTCTACTGGGGTTTTACAAATGGGACAGTTGACGGTTAACGGCATAATAGACTTCTCCTTAGCAGTCGACTGAAATAACAAGGAAATCGCTGAGTATCGCAATTATGCGGCTTTAACTCAGCAGTAGCTTAGAGGTCGTTAGTGTAAAGGCTTCAGGCACAGGTCGCCAGTAGGAATTCGATGCTGCGGTCGGAGTGGCGCTGTTGGTCGAATTGGACAAAGTGGATGGCGTAGCGATTGCGATGACCACTGATGGTGGGGTAGCAGCCGTGGGCGGCATCGACTTTGACGCGTACTAGCGAGAGCGCTTGAGCGCTGTCACCTTGGTAAAAACCGGCATGGGCGGTGGCGTTATCGAAATGGGCGGTACTGCGGGTAAGTTGAAGTAAAAGCGTGATGGGGGTGAGAAGGGGATCAAAATGGCTGATCCAAGCTTGGTAATCTTGCTGTCTTTCTTCCCAGGGTTTGGCGAGCCAAAAATGCAGTTGGGGGAGGTCGAAGTTACAGCAGGCACCTGGCATGCCAAAACGCTGTCGCAGAGCCGATAAAAATCGGTCTTGTTTGAGTTGACTACCACAGCGCTCGGGACGCTGTAGTGGCTCTCTGGCTTGCATTAATGCTTGAATGTAAAACTCAATCTGTTCGCTATCGACATGGTCGAGCTCTTGCCATTTGCTCAGTTGAAGCAGATTGCGCTCGATATCTTTAAGGACTTCGTTGCGATAATCGCAACGCTCCGATAATTCGCACAGGGAGAAAAGAGGGTAGAAACATCTATGCTGGTGGTCGTGATTTAGATTATTACCGAGCTGTTTATTGAGATATTCGAGGCGCAAATAGCTGCGAATCTTCTCATTTAAAGGCTGTTCGTAAACTAAGTCAGTCATGGGCGTCGTGATTACCAGATAATTGTAAATAGCGCTGGTGCAATGCTTGCACCTCTTGTTTTAGTTTTGATATCTCTCCCTGATTATCAATAATGTCGTCGGCTCTAGCGAGTTTGTCATTGCGACTACATTGGCTATTAATGATGTTATTTACCTGAGTGGCGTCCACATTGTCCCGTTTTACGGTACGGCTTACTTGCAACTCCGGCGAAATATCCACCACTAAAGTCCGATTGACTAACCTATCTAACCCGTTCTCAAATAGCAAGGGCACAACCATAATTACATAGTCTGAGGTAGCATTTTCGACTTGTGACAACATTTCTTGGCGGATCATAGGGTGGAGCAACTGATTCAACCATTGGCGTTCTTGCTCATCTCTAAACACCCGTTGTCGCAGCTTGGCTCGGTCAAGCTCTCCAGCTTCGGTTACTATTTCAGTGCCGAAGTGAGCAATAATTGCTTCGAGTCCTTTTGAGCCTTTAGCGACGACTTTGCGAGCTACTACATCGGCATCGACTAAATCAACACCTTCTTCGGCAAATAAATTGGCCACGGTAGTTTTACCGCTACCAATGCCACCCGTTAGACCTATGACAAACTTGGACATAAGATTCCCATCTAGATGAGGTACCTACTCGATACAGACTATTCCGTACGAACTTGAACGCCAAACGCTGAAGAAAGAAAGGTACACCAGTGTTTTTACAACGTACTTAGATACCAATCGACTATAGGTTGTCCCCAGATTAGCGCTATCCAACCAGCGGCGGCAATATAAGGCCCAAAGGGGATTGGGTTTGCTAGCTGATTACGTTTGAGCACGATGAGCGTGATGCCGACAAGGGCGCCAACTAAAGAAGACAGTAAAATGACTAGGGGGAGCATTTGCCAACCTAGCCATGCGCCAAATACGGCGAGCAGTTTAAAGTCGCCATAACCCATGCCTTCCTTACCTGTGAGTAGCTTAAACAGCCAAAACACCGACCAGAGACTTAAATAGCCCGCTGCAGCACCTATAACGGCATCGGTTGGAGTGGTAAAGGTATGGTTGAGGTTAATGAGCAATCCTAGCCATAGGAGTGGAAGGGTCATCTGGTCGGGAAGCAGCATCTCATCGAGATCAATACCCGTTAAGGCAATCAATACGAAGGTTAATATCGCAGCAAACACAAACTGCCAGCTAGGACCAAAATGCCAAGCTATTGTTGCAACTAATAATCCTGTTACTAACTCAATAATCGGATAGCGTGAGGAGATTGCCGCATCGCAGGCGGCGCATTTTCCTCTGAGCATAAGCCAACCCACAATCGGCAAATTATGCCAAGGCTTGATTGCGGTTTTACATTTAGGGCAGGCGGAACCTGGCACCACTAGATTGTATTTTTCAGGGTAAGTATCTATCGGTTTATTGAGCTTTTCGATGCCAATCTGCTTTACAACATCAGCATGATATTCCTGTAGATATTGATTGCACTCCTGTTGCCATTCGCGCTTCATCATTACCGGAAAGCGGTGAATGACGACATTTAAAAAGCTACCAATAGTGGCGGCAAACACAAAGCTTAACGCAATAAATAGCCAAGGACTCTGAGCGAGAGAGTGGCTTAAAAGGGATGTAAAGTCTGACATTGCTAGTTCTTATTATTACTCATTAAATCAGTTGTTTGGGTTCGTTGCGTTAAGCTTAACCTACGATATTACCCATTTGGAAAATCGGCAGATACATACCGACAATCAAACCGCCGACCAAGATACCAATCACTACCATCATAATTGGCTCGATAAGGCTTGATAAGCCATCAACGGCATCATCAACCTGCATTTCATAAATATTGGCCACTTTGTTTAGCATACTATCGAGTGAGCCAGACTCTTCACCAATCATTACCATTTGGATTAACATATCGGGGAAAAGCCCTGTGGTGCGCATGGCGACGTTCATCTGCATCCCTGCCATGACTTCTTGGCGTACTTTTAATAACGCGGCTCGATAAACCGCATTACCAGAGGCTCCAGCAGCTGACTCCATGCCGTCAATTAAAGGCACTCCTGCCGCAAAGGTGGTGGCTAAGGTACGGGAAAATCGTGCCATAGCTGCTTTATGCAATATCTCGCCGATAACGGGAATTTTAAGCACAAGTTCATCTATTCGATCCCTAAACATTTGTGAATTTCGGTGGGCGCGGACAAATAACCAGATACTGATAGCTATGGCAGCGAAGAATATATACCAAGAACTCTGTAAAAAACGTGAAATGCCAACGATCATCTGGGTGAAAGCAGGAAGCTCAGCACCAAAGCCCTTAAAAATATCTTCAAATTGCGGTACTACAAACAACAAAAGCAGTGTTGTTACTGCTATCGCTACTACAACGACTGCGGCAGGGTAAAACATCGCCTTTTTAATTTTGGACTTTAAGGCTTCAGCTTTTTCTCTGTAGGTTGCAATTCGATCGAACACAGCATCAAGAGAGCCTGAATGCTCACCCGCTGCAACTAAGTCGACATAGAGATCATCAAAATAGCGTCTATGGGGGCGTAGTGAGTCTGACAATGGAATACCCGATTGTACCTCTGATAATATAGTACTGAGTAGCTCGCGCATTTTTTGTTTTTCATGGCCACGGCCGAGCATTTCTATGGTGGTAACTAAGGGAACACCAGCTGCCAGCATAGTCGCTATTTGGCGTGTCACCATGGCGATATCCATAGGCTTGATATCTGGATTTCGAGCGAAAAAAGGCGATGCCTTTTTGCGGACAACTTTAGGGTTAACCCCTTGAAGCTTAAGCTGGCTTTTCACCTCGGCGACACTGGTGCCTTTTAATTCGCCACCGGTTTTTTTGCCATCACGGTTCAAACCTTTCCACTCAAAGGTGTATGTCTTTAGTTGGCTCTTTTGCTCGTTCTTTTTGGCGCGAGGCTTTTTTACCGTTGTTGCCGTAGCCATAGTGTATTCCCATTAGTCACAGTTAATCCCTGTTAGGCATTGCAAGCTATAAATTTACCGTCATTAGATTAGTATATATAGCGAAAGATAAATTGGTTATTTAAAACAGTTAAGCGAGCTGTGTCACGCAATTCAATTCAATTAAAAGGGGTTAAAAGCTGGTGACTCGGTTTACTTCAGCAATACTGGTTACCCCTTGGATAACTTTAAGAAGGCCCGATTGACGCAGATCTCTCATCCCCTGTGTTTTGGCTTGATCTGCTATCTGTAACGAATTGCCCCCTTCCATAATGGTGCGAGCAATTTCATCGGACATTTTCATCACTTCGTAAATACCTACCCGTCCTTTATAGCCGCCAGAACAATGCTCACAACCTACAGGTTTATAGGTGGTAAATCCTTGAGTTATTTGCTCATCCGTAAAGCCTAAACGTTGTAACTCATGTTCAGGAATTTGTTCGGGTTGCTTACATTCAGTGCAAAGCCGCCGTGCAAGTCGTTGAGCAATAATAAGATTAACAGAGCTGGCAATATTATAGCCGGGTACACCCATATTGATTAAACGGGTTAAGGTTTCCGCTGCTGAGTTTGTGTGCAAGGTGGATAATACTAAGTGGCCAGTTTGTGCGGCTTTAATGGCAATTTCGGCGGTCTCAAGATCGCGGATCTCTCCCACCATCACTACATCGGGGTCTTGACGCAAAAAGGAGCGTAGTGCCGAGGCAAAGGTTAAACCGGCCTTTAGATTAATATGGACTTGGTTTACACCTTCAAGGTTAATTTCTACCGGATCTTCGGCGGTAGAGATATTGCGCTCGGCGGTATTAAGGATATTTAAGCCTGTATAGAGTGAAACAGTTTTTCCTGAACCTGTAGGGCCTGTGACTAAGATCATTCCTTGGGGTTTTGCCAGCATCTCAAGGTAAAGCTTTTCTTGGTCGGGTTCGTAACCTAGTTTTTCAATGCCGAGCTGGGCGGAGGAGGAGTCTAATATCCGCATTACTATTTTTTCGCCCCAAAGGGTCGGCAGCGTGCTCACCCGAAAGTCGATTGACTTAGTGCGGGATAGTTTCATCTTAATTCGCCCATCCTGAGGGACGCGGCGCTCGGCAATATCGAGTTTCGACATCACCTTTAAGCGAGCCGATAACCTTCCTGCTAAGCTAATTGGTGGTTCAGAGACTTCATGTAAAATACCGTCGATACGAAAACGAATGCGGTAGCGTTTTTCATAGGGCTCAAAGTGAAGATCTGATGCTCCCCTGCGAATCGCGTCAGTTAGGATTTTATTGATATAAATAACAATTGGTGCATCATCATTGCCGTCACTGGTATTGTCTTCATGGCGCTTATCAGTATCGGTAATCTCAATACCTGCTAAAGCGGCCTCGTCCATACCACCTAAATCGAGACCCGTAATATCCTCTTCGAGTACTTTTTCAAGAGCTTTAGCAAGCTTATCTTCTTCGACTAGAATGGCTTCGGCATGCAGCCCTGCACTAAACTGAAACTCCTCAAGTGCAGCAATATTGGTTGGATCTGAGGTAGCTATATAGAGGCGGTTTCCGCGTTTAAAAAGTGGTAAACAGCGATGTTTTTCAATTAGTTTCTTATTCAGAAATTCTTCTGGAATGGCACTAATATCAAATTCGGCTAAATCTAGTAGCGGGGTGCCATATTCTTCATAGCAAAGCTCGGCAATTGTGCGAGCAGACACTAGCTTAGTCTGAACTAAAGTTGTTACTAAGGTTTGTTTAGTTTGTCGGGATTTAGTGATGGCATTAGCCATCTGCTCTTCATTAAGCAGCCCTTTACGGATAAACAGGGTGGATAAACCCAAATGCAGGCCCGTAGATGGCATAAAAACTCCAAGTGTAAACAAGTATTGAAATAATAACGTCTTTATAGCATTTTGTCATACTTAGTCTGCAAAACGTTACGTAACAAATTGAACTCGAAAATTATAGTTACTTTAAATTGCAACTAAATCGCGATTCTGATTGTAAGAACCAAGGTTCCACGCTGAATTAATATAAAAACTTAAAGGAAGGAACATGACATTGAGTTCTTATTCATGGGCGGTGTTTGTTACTTTTGCCTGTGTTTTTTTTGTGGGAACAGTATTCGCATCAGATTTTGCTTATTTTACTGGCGTTAATAATGAGTACGATCTAAAGCGTTTTCTCGTACTGGGTTTTATTTGGTTAGCCTCATTAGGCGCTTGTTTTGTTAAAAATCTTGAGTTGCTCACCTTCTCAAGAGCGACTATTGCAGTAGGATTCATATTTTTGATATTGGCCCTAGTGTCGGCCTGTTTCGGTCTGCACCCCTTTTGGTCTATGGTCGAACTGGTTAACTTTGGTCTACTTGCGGTGGCCTTTTACTTGTTTGCTGTTTGTGCTAGGTCTATTAATCGTGCGACTTTATACTCTGCAATTTATGCAAGTGCATTACTTTTTTCTATAATGACACTTGCTAAATATATGTTATTTTTATTTTTTTCGTATGCAGACTCGCAGAGCTTCGATATCCATGGCTTGCTTTCGGGGTATGTAAATGTCCGTTTCTTTAATCAGCTGCAAGTAATGGTTATACCGCTACTTTTGTTGGCTGTTTTTACTGAAAGCTTAGCAGGGTTTAAACGAGTCACATTTGCTATTGTTGCTTTGCATGGGATGGTGTTGTTACAAACTGAAGCGCGGGGCGCGATGTTATCGCTTGCTTTCATGGCTGCCCTATTGTGGTGGTTTGTGGATATCAACGCCCGTAAGCGATTAATACTAACCCTGTTTCAAACCCTGTTTTTAGGCATAGGCCTTTGGCTTATATTCATTATCTTGGTTCCTTACTGGTTGATGGAAAATACTACTTTCCAGATGCGTACAGGCAGTTCAGGCCGACTAGATTTATGGTTGTATGTGCTTCACGCTATGCCTGAAAACCTGTGGTTTGGGTTTGGGCCGATGAGTTTTACATGGGCCGAAGGTAAGCCGTTACCCCATGCACATCCTCATAATTCAATAATGCAATTGCTTTATGAGTACGGCGTCATAAGCGCTATGGTGTGTATTGCTTGGGCGGGAAGTTGGATTTTTAAACGATTACGTTATCTCCAGCAAACAGAGGATTTGGTGCTTATTCCTATTGTTTATGCGCTGTTGTCAGGCCTGTGCTATTCACTGTTTAGTGGGGTGGTCGTTATGCCATTTGCACAGTTGCTGCTGGTGTTTGTGTTGGCATTGCAGATGCTCTCTCAAACAAGGAATGCCGTTAACATTGGAATATGGGCGCGGCTTGGGGTGTTTGTAAGTGTGACGCTACTGAGTGTATTAATACTGGCCACTTACCAACATGAGGCATTACGGTCTGCTCTGTTTCCGCGGATTTGGTTAAATGGATTACTTGGATATTAAATTAAAAGGCCGCTAAGTTAGCGGCCTAATTTTACAGCTTGTAATTACGGATAGGATTAAGAGCCTGCTTTGCAGGTTGCTGTTTCCCATGCACAGGTGATTGTAGTACCAGTTTCATCCAGAGCTTTAGTTGTTGCATTACCTGTAAGACTTGCTAAGTCAGTTGGTTTGGTAATAGCAGATGCACACGATTTAAATTCATGAGCTGGTATAGTCGCTAAATTCGCGATAACCGCAGCAGACGCTGCTTTTACATAAGCAGTGGCTTCACCTAAGCAAGCATTTACTTTACTTTTGTTGACGTACTCTTTATAAGCAGGTAGTGCGATTGCAGCCAAAATACCGATAATGGCAACTACAATCATTAACTCGATCAAGGTAAAACCCTGAGCTTGCTTGTTTAAACCTTTATTCATTGCTTTCATTTCTTTCTCCAGCTTACGCAGTATTAATTAACAAGTTAACTTGTAGTCACCCAATGATAAGTAAAAATGTTTATTTTACAATCACTTTTACTTATCTGTTTTACTTTTAGCTTTAGTCACTGTGGACAGTGCTTACAACCGTTAAGCCTATACTATGTTGGCTGATAAATCGATTTAAAATGTAACAATTTACCAACATACCATCTTGTATAGGTCATCGTTTGATGTATCGTCAAACATTTTGCATCTATCAATGTGCTCTTTAAAATGTGGCTAATATGCTATTGAGGTCGCAAGCCACATCAAATTGCACTGGTTTCTTGCTCTGGTTTCGCGCATAAAGGGTTCAATTTGCCCAAAACAATCTCACCCGTTACAGACACTATACCTAACTCTTTTGGCAAGAAGCTATGTGTCATGAATAAGCACTTCACATATCCCTTGCGCCAATCCTTTGCTGTCTTTCTGTATCCCTTCATGCAGTGAGTGAGATACAAAAATTCCATGTCTTTAGTGTGTCTAGCATGTCGCTATTTTCACTTCTGTAAAAGTTAGTACAAAGTTAAAAAAAAGGGAACTGCTTTTTGGTGGAAAACACTAATAAAATGATTATTTTGTCTAAAAAATTGACATTAAAACGTATTGCGTTCTAACAAAAAAATTGACAGTGATACAAATGTTGGCGTTGTTTAGCTTTGTGTCAAAACTGTGACGCGATTTTAGTGATAATTGAGTTAGATGAGGTTTGGCGATAAACGCATTAGCTTTTAGTACTCTTTGATTGATAAAAAGGAATGGATATCGTATAAGGTGTTTTAAATCAATTTGTTGAAGTGTTGTTTTGTTGTATCCAATGTCTGGTTTTGGACAGTGTAAGGCTAACACTTTGTCTTTATTGTTTATAATTTTGCGTAATATCGAAGCTATTTTAGCCAGTATTTATGAATTAATAGCGGAAGCGGCTAGCTTGTTACCTCCAGTGAGCTATTTATCACCCCAAAATGCTGGCTTTTTTGTGTTTAAAAAATGCGTAAAACGAAAATGTTATAGCAATATGCCGTTTTATATATTGAGAAAATAACACGATAAGTGCCGAGAGGGCTTTGAACAAAATCAGTAAAGAAAAGCTAAAAAAACGCTGATAAAACTCGTAGATAAAAGCGGCTTAGTGTTAAGCCGCTTTTGGTTGGATTACTCAAAGTTGGATATCTAGTGGCTCAAAGTGTTACTGATAGCCCAAGCTTGGATCCAATGAGACTAAGACTTGAGTCTGAGTGAGAGATCGAGGGCGCGAACGTGCTTTGTGAGTGCGCCGACGGAGATATAGTCAACCCCAGTTTTAGCAAATTCTGCCAAGGTATCTAAGGTGACATTGCCAGAAACTTCCAGCTTGGCGCCGCTGCCTTTAGCCTTGTATTGATTATTGAGTTCGACGGCTTCAACCATCATGGTGATGTCAAAGTTATCTAACATGATGATATCTGTGCCTGAATCAAGCGCTAATGCGAGCTCTTCTAGCGATTCAACTTCAACTTCTACGGGTTTATTGGGGTGCAAGCTGCGCGCAGCATCCACTGCTTGGCGAATGCCACCGCAGGCCATAATGTGATTTTCTTTAATTAAGAAGGCATCAAACAAACCGATTCGATGGTTTTTACCGCCGCCACAGGTGACCGCGTATTTTTGAGCTGTGCGAAGTCCTGGGATGGTTTTGCGAGTATCGAGTAAGCGTGTGTGAGTGCCCGCTAACTTATCCACATAATGTTTTGTCAGTGTCGCCACTCCTGACAAGGTCTGAATAAAGTTCATCGCAGTGCGCTCGCCCGTAAGGATAGTGCGGGCAGGGCCTGATAGTTCACATAACACTTGGTTTGGTAGCACGAGATCGCCATCATCAACATGCCAGTGCAGTGCGACTTCGCCACCTAATTGATTGAAGACTTGTTCGGCCCAAGCTTTTCCGCAAAAAACTCCTTCTTCGCGGGTGATTAAGGTCGCTTCGGCATATTTATCAGCAGGAATAAGTTGGGCGGTAATATCGCCGTAGGCAATGGCTTTGCTGTGCTCATTGATCTCTGTTCCACCAAGGTCTTCATTGAGGGCGGTTTTTACGGCGTGGCGAATATCGTTCTCTAGCATGATTGGGTCCTTGCATTCTTGCATGCCACAGATGGCGTGCTTGAAATTGCTTGCTTGCATTTAGGGCTAAGATTACCACCTAGTGCGGGTGATAAAAAGGCACAGGGAGTGGGCCGATTGAGATTATCGTGCTAACTGATGATGGTTTGGGGCTTGGCTGGTTATTTCACCTTTGTCATTGAATTGCATATATTCAGTCACTTAATGCTGATAGAGTAGTGGCATTATGCCTGTAATATAGGAAGAGCTTATGTGCTTTGATGCCGGATGGTTTTCCTCGGCTCGACGCTGTGAGTCACCGCATTTTAACCGTCGCCCATTTGGGGAAATTAGCCTGTTGGTGATCCACAATATCAGCCTGCCTGCGGGATGCTTTGGACTTCCCTATATTGATCAATTATTTCAAGGGTGTTTAGATACTGAGGCCGATGAAAGTTTCGCCGATTTAGCGGGGCTGCAAGTGTCAGCACATTTTTTAATTCGCCGCGATGGTGAATGTGTGCAGTATGTCAGTTGCGAAGATAGAGCCTGGCACGCAGGCGTATCTCGTTATGGAGAAAGGGAAAATTGTAATGATTTCTCTATCGGTATCGAGCTTGAAGGCACAGATACTGAGCCCTATACTGCGGCCCAATATCTGCGGCTTACAGAGTTGACTCTAGCCTTATTGGCGCAGTATCCGGCATTAACAGCGCAGCGGATTGTAGGGCATTGTGATATTGCACCGATGCGCAAGACGGATCCTGGACCAAGCTTCGACTGGGAAAGGTATTTAACCGCGTTAGGCTAGCAGCAAAGAGGAGTAAGCGAAGGGGAGGTTTCTCATCACCCTAAGCGTTTCCGGCTTTTTTACAAGGAGTATTACCGATGGCATTATTTTCATTACTGGTCGCCATTCTTGTGGAACGATTGAAGTTCCTTCCCGCTTCGTGGCAATGCGATCGCGTGCTGCAATCCTATCAATCAACTTTCTTTGGTGACAAAGCCTCGTTAACCAATACCAGTATGTTGCTCGCCTTAGTGTTGCCAGCCTTGGTTGTGCATGTTTTGGGTTGGGTTGCCTCTGGCATGTTCTGGGGGCTGTTAACTCTTGCCCTGTGGGTGGTGGTGGCAATTATTTGCTTTAATCATCAAAAACAGCGCGATAGCTTTAAAAAGTATATGCAGGCGGCGTGTCGCTCCGACGTGCAAGCCTGTTACCACTATGCCGCCGAATTAGATTGCAGCGAGTGTTTAGATGCGGTCTCTGAAAAAGACTTAGGCGCCAAGGTTGGGCAGAGTGTTGCCTGGATTAACTATCGTTATTACGGCGCAGTGGCATTATGTTTTATCTTCCTAGGCCCAGTTGGCGCTGTCTTATATTGCACTGCGCGTTTTTATGCCGAAGAGAATGTGCGTAAATCCCTTAACCTACCGCTTATCGAAGATATTATGTTTGTCCTAGATTGGATCCCGAGCCGGGTATTTTCCTTTGGCTATGCGCTCAGCGGTCAGTTTAGTGAGGGGCTCTCGGCTTGGCGTGACCATGCCTTAAACATCAATGCGAGTGCCAGAAGGGTTGTGACAGAAACGGCGTTAGCCTCCCAGCCGCTGCCAGAGGAGTCGAGTGCACCAGTTTGTGTACAATCGACCTTAGCATTATTAGTCTTAAGTAAACGCAACTTTACTCTGATGGTTGCTGTGTTGTCGCTGTTGACCATTTTTGGTCTAGTGACCTAACCCATCTTCATTATTTAGGGTTAGGGCGTGTTGACGTTTCGAGATTAGATTTTGTTCGTTTTGGCAAGCACGTGCTCGCGAAACGAGGAATGAAGTGTAGTTATTCTACTCAAATGACGAGCGACAAAGAGCAAGGGCTTGCCAGGCGAACCCTTCGGGCAGCATTTGGCTGGCGTTTCTACTGCGTTATCGTCCGTTTATGTAGAATAATTACACTGCACGGACTTTGCCTTGCATAACAGCCAGCCAAATTGCTGCAAAAACAACCCTGAAACGTCAACACGCCCGAATTAATCAGGAATTGGTTTGCGAGTGCGGCCAATTCCTTTTTTGTTTTTGGACGCGGGTAAAACGTCCTTCTGACGAGTTCACAAAATGGGATTCTCAGACTGTTTTTTCGAATGACTTTCGGTGAAAATGCCGTTTACTCAGAGGCTTATTTGGCATCAGCTATTCAATGTCAAATGGTCTGACCCCATAGTGATATTTTTAGGCTATGCTCTCACATCGTGAGCGGTTTTGAATGGGATCACCTTTTAAGGTCGATTTTCAATCTAGACATCAAAAGTGCGATTTGATAAAGTGCGCTCACTCATAAAAATTGGTAAGACCAATTTACAACGGAGCTGAGCGCCTAATGGCCTATAGTAAAATTAATCAGCCAAAAATTTCTGATGTGATCATGGCGCAACTCGAGCAGATGATCCTCGAAGGCAGTTTACAGCCGGGTCAGAAATTACCGCCGGAGCGCGAACTGGCCATCCAGTTTGAAGTGTCTCGCCCTTCACTGCGTGAAGCCATCCAAAAGCTTGAGGCGAAAGGGCTATTAATGCGCCGTCAAGGCGGCGGTACTTATGTCAAAGAACAACTCTGGCAGAGCCTTGCCGATCCTATCGTTGAATTAATGACTGCCGATCCAGAAAGCCAATACGACTTGCTGGAATTCCGTCATGCTACCGAAGGCATGATGGCCTATTTTGCCGCATTACGTGGCACAGACGCCGATATGCAGAATATCAAGCGTATGATCCTTGAGGTGGAAGCCGCCACCAATATCGAACAACAAGCCGCTGCCATTGTGCGTTTCTATCGCGCCGTCGCCGAAGCGTCACACAATGTGGCTATGTTGCATCTCGTACTCAGTTTAACCCCTGTGCTGCATAAGAATGTGGCGCAAAACCTGGAGCTTTTAAGCCGCCGCGAAGAAGCCTCCACTATGGCCAACGATCACAGACGTGCTCTGCTCGCTGCTATCGTTCGTCGTGATCCTGAAGCCGCCAGAGAAGCCTCGAATGAACATTTAAGTTACATCGAAGAGGTGATGTTATCTGTGCGGGAAGAAGATAGCCGGTTGCAGCGAAGTTTGCGCCGTTTAAAGAGTGGCGCTTAAGTTCCCGACTTTAGCACTCGCTAAAGCGGAATATGCCGCAAACACCATTCATCATCATGTATATAGAGAAGGACAGTGTCATGTCTGAAGATATGCTACAAGACTTAGATCCGTTAGAGACTCAGGAATGGGTTGACGCCCTGCAAGCTGTATTAGAACAGGAAGGCCCTGAACGCGCCCATTTCTTATTAGAGAAACTGATCGATAAAGCCCGTCGCAATGGCACGCACTTGCCTTACACTGCGACCACGGCCTATTTGAACACCATTCCAGCGGGTCAAGAGCCGCACATGCCAGGCAACCAAGAGATGGAACGTCGCATTCGCGCCATCATCCGTTGGAACGCCTTAGCTATGGTTCTGCGTGGTTCTAAGAAAGATTTAGAGTTAGGCGGCCATATTTCGAGTTTCGCGTCGAGCGCAACCATTTATGACGTGTGCTTCAACCACTTCTTCCGCGCGCCAAACGAGAAAGACGGCGGCGACTTAGTGTATTTCCAAGGCCATATCGCTCCTGGTATTTACGCGCGTTCATTCTTGGAAGGCCGTTTAACTGAAGATCAACTGGCTAACTTCCGTCAAGAAGTGGATGGCAAAGGTTTATCTTCTTATCCGCACCCTAAGTTGATGCCTGACTACTGGCAATTCCCAACGGTTTCTATGGGTCTGGGTCCAATCCAAGCGATTTACCAAGCGCGCTTCTTAAAATACCTGACTGACCGTGGTCTGAAAGATTGTTCTGATCAAACCGTTTACTGCTTCTTAGGTGACGGTGAGTGTGACGAGCCAGAAGCCTTAGGTGCGATTGGTTTAGCTGCCCGTGAAGAATTAGACAACTTAGTCTTCATCATCAACTGTAACCTGCAACGTCTGGACGGCCCAGTACGCGGTAACGGTAAGATCATCCAAGAACTGGAAGGCGAATTCCGCGGCGCTGGCTGGGAAGTGGTGAAAGTGATTTGGGGTCGTTATTGGGATCCATTATTGGCCCGCGATACCAGCGGTAAGTTACTGCAGTTAATGGAAGAAACCGTTGACGGTGAATACCAAAACTGTAAAGCCAAAGGTGGCGCTTATACTCGCGAACACTTCTTCGGCAAATACCCGGAAACCGCCGAAATGGTAGCGAACATGTCAGATGATGACATTTGGCGCTTAAACCGTGGTGGTCATGACCCAGTTAAAGTGTACGCAGCATTAGACCATGCGCGTAAGACTAAAGGTCGTCCAACTGTGATCCTAGCGAAAACCGTTAAAGGTTATGGTCTAGGTGATGCGGGTGAAGGTAAAAACATCGCACACAACGTGAAGAAAATGGGTATCGAGTCTATCCGTTACTTCCGCGATCGTTTCAATATCCCCATTCCAGACGATCAATTAGAAGATCTGCCGTTCTACCACCCAGGTCCAGATTCGGAAGAAGTGAAGTACATGATGAGCCGTCGTGCCGAGCTGCATGGCAGCGTGCCACAACGTCGTGAGAAGTTCAGCGAAGAGCTGGAAATTCCATCACTGAAGATTTTCGACTCGATTCTGCAGGGTTCTAACGGCCGTGAAATTTCGTCAACGATGGCGTTTGTTCGCGTACTGACAGCACTGTTAAAAGACAAGAAAATTGGCAAAAACATTGTGCCAATTATTCCTGATGAAGCGCGTACCTTCGGTATGGAAGGTCTGTTCCGTCAAGTGGGTATTTATGCTCACGAAGGCCAAAAATACGTTCCGCAAGACTCTGACCAAGTGGCTTACTACCGTGAAGATAAGTCAGGCCAAGTACTGCAGGAAGGTATTAACGAATTAGGTGCTATGTCATCTTGGGTATCGGCAGCGACCAGCTACTCAGTGAACGATGTGCCAATGATCCCATTCTACATCTACTACTCAATGTTCGGTTTCCAACGTATTGGCGACATGGCTTGGGCAGCAGGTGATATGCGTGCACGCGGCTTCTTAGTCGGTGGTACGTCTGGCCGTACAACCTTAAACGGCGAAGGTCTACAGCATCAGGACGGTCACAGCCACGTACTGGCTAACACCATTCCTAACTGTATTACCTACGATCCAACTTACGGTTATGAAATTGCTGTTGTGGTACAAGATGGTATTCGTCGTATGTACGGCGAGAACCAAGAAGATATCTTCTACTACCTGACCACAATGAACGAAAACTACGAGCAGCCAGCCATGCCAGAAGGCGCAGAAGTTGGCATCGTTAAAGGTATCTACAAGTTAGAAACCGTTGCCGGATCGGGTAAAGGCAAAGTTCAGTTAATGAGCTGTGGCACCATTCTTGAGCAAACCCGCAAAGCGGCTCAAGCGCTGGCAAAAGACTTCGGTATCACTGCCGACGTATTCAGCGTAACCAGCTTCAACGAACTGACTCGCGATGGTCAAGCGGTTGAGCGTTGGAACATGCTGCACCCAACTGAAACGCCAAAACAAGCGTATATCAGCCAAGTGATCTCCAGTGATGCGCCTGCAATCGCAGCGACTGACTACATGAAGATCTACGGCGAGCAGTTACGTGCATATATGCCAACCGATTACAAAGTGTTAGGTACTGACGGTTTCGGTCGTTCAGACAGCCGTGACAACCTGCGTCACCACTTCGAAGTGGACGCTAAGTTCATCGTTATCGCGGCACTGAAGTCACTGGTTGATCGTAAAGAGCTGCCTGTTGATGTGTTAGCGAATGCCATCAAGGAATATGGCATCGACGCTGACAAGATCAATCCACAGTACGCGTAAGAGGCAATAAAAATGGCTGAATTAAAAGAAGTTTTTGTTCCTGATATCGGCGGCGATGAAGTACAGGTTATCGAAATCTGTGCTTCTGTGGGCGATACCTTAGCAGCGGAAGAGTCGATTCTGACCGTTGAAAGCGACAAGGCGACCATGGACATTCCTGCGCCTTTCGCGGGTGTGTTAGCCGAATTGAAAGTGGCCGTCGGTGACAAAGTCAGCGAAGGTACTTTAATTGCGATGATGCAAGCAGCGGGCACGGCTAATGTTCAAGCTGCGCCAGTTGCTCAAGCTGCCGCTCCTGCGCCAGCCCCAGCAGCACCTGCTCCAGTACAAGCGGCTCCAGCCCCTGTGGCTGCCGCGCCAGCGACGGGCGCAACCCAAGTGGTTGAAGTCACTGTGCCGGATATTGGTGGTGACACCGATGTGTCTGTTATCGAAGTCTTAGTTGCCGCTGGCGATAAGATTGAGGTTGACGCTGGCCTTATCACGCTTGAAACCGACAAAGCGACCATGGACGTACCATCGCCATTCGCGGGTGTGGTAAAAGAAGTGAAAGTGGCTGTGGGTGACAAGGTTTCTCAAGGCTCATTAGTGATCATGCTCGAAGTGGGCGGCGTGGCACCTGCTGCAGCGCCACAAGCGAGCGCACCAGCAGCCTCTGCACCTGTCGCTCAAGCGGCTCCTGCTGCGCCAGTTGCTCCAGTCGCCGCTGCAGCACCAGTGGTTGCGGTTAAAGAAATCCAAGTGCCTGATATTGGCGATGCGAGCAATGTCGATGTGATCGAAGTGCTCGTGTCTGTGGGCGATGACATTACAGTTGATCAAGGTTTAATTACCCTTGAAACCGACAAAGCGACCATGGAAGTACCAGCGCCATTCGCCGGTAAACTGTTGTCGTTAACCGTTAAAGTGGGTGACAAGGTTTCTCAAGGCAGCGTGATTGCGACGATTGAAACTGTGACTGCTGGTGCAGCTCCTGCACCTCAAGCAGCAGCGCCAGCACCAGTTGCCCAAGAAGCGGCACCAGCGCCTGTTGCAGCAGCTCCTAGCCGTCCACCAGTTCCACATCACCCAAGTGCGGGTGCGCCAGTGGCAACCGGTGTGGTTCATGCATCTCCTGCGGTTCGCCGTTTGGCCCGTGAATTTGGTGTGGACCTCACTCAAGTGACGGGTTCTGGCCGTAAAGGTCGCATCATGAAGGAAGACGTACAGGCGTATGTGAAGTACGAACTGTCTCGTCCTAAGGCGACAGCAGCAACTTCAGTTGCAGCGGGTAACGGTGGTGGTCTGCAAGTGATTGCTGCACCGAAAGTGGATTTCAGCAAGTTTGGTGAAGTGGAAGAGATTCCATTGAGCCGCATCCAGAAGATCTCTGGTCCAAACCTGCACCGTAACTGGGTAACCATTCCTCACGTGACTCAGTTCGATGAAGCTGATATCACCGAAATGGAAGAGTTCCGTAAGCAGCAGAACGACGCGGCGGCGAAGAAAAAAGCCGATTATAAGATCACTCCGCTGGTCTTTATGATGAAAGCCGTGGCGAAAACGCTGCAACAGTTCCCAGTGTTCAACTCAAGCTTAAGCAGCGACGGTGAATCACTGATCCAGAAGAAGTACTACCACATCGGTGTGGCGGTTGATACGCCAAACGGTCTAGTGGTACCTGTGGTACGTGACGTGGATAAGAAAGGGATCATCGAGTTATCTCGTGAGCTGGCCGATATTTCTGTCCGTGCCCGCGATGGTAAGCTCAAATCTGCCGATATGCAGGGCAGCTGCTTCACTATTTCAAGCCTAGGTGGCATTGGTGGTACTGCGTTTACCCCAATCGTTAACTACCCAGACGTGGCGATTTTAGGTGTGTCTAAATCTGAAATTAAGCCTAAATGGAATGGTAAAGAGTTCGAGCCTAAATTGATGTTGCCACTGTCGCTATCATACGATCACCGCGTGATCGATGGTGCTATGGCTGCACGCTTTAGCGTGACCCTGTCAGGAATTCTGTCCGATATTCGTACTTTGATTCTGTAAACAAATAAGGCTGCTCATCTAGAGTGGCCTTTTGTTTATTGTGATCAGTATCAAACACAGGTTAAAATGCGCCCACCTTACGCGCTGGCGCATTTTCGGTTGGCAGGATTACTCTCCTCCAACGGATTGAATGAGAATTAGAGGAAAACATGAGTAACGAAATCAAAACTCAGGTAGTGGTATTAGGTGCAGGTCCTGCGGGATATTCTGCTGCCTTCCGTGCGGCTGACTTAGGTCTGGAAACCGTTATCGTTGAACGTTTTAGCACTTTAGGTGGCGTGTGTCTGAACGTGGGTTGTATCCCATCTAAAGCCCTGTTACACGTTGCTAAAGTCATCGAAGAAGCCAAAGCCGTTGCTGCACACGGTGTTGTGTTCGGCGAGCCAACAATCGATTTAGACAAGTTACGCAGCTTCAAGCAAAAAGTGATCAGCCAGTTGACTGGTGGCTTAGGCGGCATGTCTAAAATGCGTAAAGTAAACGTTGTTAATGGCTTCGGTAAATTTACTGGCCCTAACAGCTTAGAAGTGACCGCTGAAGACGGTACTGTGACTGTCGTTAAGTTTGACCAAGCGATCATCGCAGCGGGTTCTCGCCCAATCAAACTGCCATTCATTCCCCATGAAGACCCACGTATTTGGGATTCGACCGACGCATTAGAACTGAAAGAAGTTCCTGGCAAACTGCTGGTAATGGGCGGCGGTATCATCGGTTTAGAAATGGGTACTGTTTACTCTTCTCTGGGCAGTGAAATCGATGTGGTTGAAATGTTCGACCAAGTGATCCCAGCGGCTGACAAAGACGTTGTTCGCGTATTCACTAAGCAAATCAAGAAGAAATTCAACCTGATCCTCGAAACTAAAGTGACCGCGGTTGAAGCCCGTGAAGACGGTATCTACGTTTCGATGGAAGGTAAGAGCGCGCCAGCTGAGCCAGTACGTTACGATGCAGTGTTAGTGGCTATCGGCCGTACGCCAAATGGCAAGCTGATCGACGCTGAAAAAGCGGGCGTTAAGATCGATGAGCGTGGTTTCATCAACGTAGACAAGCAATTACGTACAAACGTACCGCACATCTACGCAATCGGTGACATCGTTGGTCAACCAATGTTGGCTCACAAAGGCGTGCACGAAGGCCACGTAGCGGCCGAAGTGATCGCGGGTATGAAGCACTACTTCGATCCAAAAGTCATCCCATCAATCGCTTACACAGACCCTGAAGTGGCCTGGGTTGGTCTGACTGAGAAAGAAGCTAAAGAGCAAGGTATTGCTTACGAAACAGCGACTTTCCCATGGGCAGCCTCTGGCCGTGCAATCGCTTCAGATTGCAGCGAAGGTATGACTAAGCTGATTTTCGATAAAGACACTCACCGCGTTATCGGTGGTGCTATCGTGGGTGTGAACGGTGGCGAACTGTTAGGTGAAATCGGTCTGGCAATCGAAATGGGTTGTGATGCTGAAGATTTAGCATTAACCATCCACGCTCACCCAACGCTGCACGAGTCAGTGGGTCTAGCGGCTGAAATCTACGAAGGTTCTATTACTGACTTGCCAAATCCAAAGGCAAAGAAAAAGTAATTTAGCCGAGCTACAAAAAGCGCCTTAAGGGCGCTTTTTTATTGTCTTGCGAAAATTGTAACGCTAATGTGAATAAGCGGGTGAATTGAGGCTTTTGAACTGCTACAGTACAACTATGGTATGAAGTAAGTCGTCAAATGCAAACAAGAATAACTAAAACACTTCTGGCATGTTTCATCCTTTTTGTCTCTGGTCTGAACATGGTTTGGGCTGGTGGATTTGTGCAACGTGTTTTCACCGACCGAGATGGATTAGCCGCCACCAGTATCCGTGGCTTGACCTTAGATGACCATGGTTTTGTCTGGGCGGCGACCGAGCAAGGCTTATATCGCGTGAGTAATTCTAAAGTCAGACGCATAGACAAAACGGGGAGCGAGTCCCGTCTTGCGGATGATTTCCTTAATTCAGTGGTCAACGTAGGGCAAGACAAGCTGCTGGTCAGCACCAACGCGGCGCTGTATCTCTACGATATCCGTGGCAATCAATTTACGCTGTTTGGCTCACCCGATTTGTTCCCGCACTTTCGCGGTGGCGCCATGGTGTCTGCGGCGCGTATGGATGCCCAGCGTTGGCTATTGCTGATTGATAATGGTCAGATTTATCAGTATTCCCCTGCGACTTCTGAACTCACTCTGGTGACTCAACTGGCGGTTAATCGCGATCTGCCTTGGCGCAAGTTATTGGTGCTCCCCAATGAGCAAATCCTGCTGGCTGGGCAATTTGATTTATTGCTGCTGGATAAGTCAGGTAAAACCCTCAGTAAATACCCATGGACTGAGTCTATGGGAAGCATTCTCGATATGCTTGAGGATACGAAACACCGCGTATGGTTGGCGACGAGCCGTGGCGTGTATCGTTTCGAGCCAAGCACACAGCAACTTGAGGCCGTGCCTGAATTACCCGATTGGAGCACTGTGATTGTTGAAGACCCTAAAGGCTCGCTATGGTTTGCCAGTCGTTTTGGCCTATTGAAATGGTCGCCAGAGACTCACCAGATTGAGAATTATCAGGAGGAGCTGAAAAAGCAGGCCAATATGGAAATCCTCAAGGCCATGCTGTTCGATGATTCGGGTTTGATGTGGGTGGGTGGCTCTGGCGATGGCTTGGCGCTGCTGGCATCGCGTCCCGATTTTATCTTAGAGACCTATACCGCGGATAAACCCTACGCGTTGGACGATGCCATGATTTGGTCGGTGTTTGCGGCACCTGAAGGACTCTGGCTTGGCTCATCCAATGTGGTGTTTATTGCCAAGGATACACAGCAAACCATAGATATCCCGATTGAAGGTTTGCTG
Source organism: Shewanella seohaensis (assembly GCF_023283775.1). Classification (NCBI taxonomy): domain Bacteria; kingdom Pseudomonadati; phylum Pseudomonadota; class Gammaproteobacteria; order Alteromonadales; family Shewanellaceae; genus Shewanella; species Shewanella seohaensis. The sequence goes on along the minus strand of NZ_JAKILE010000018.1, from coordinate 45,569 downwards.
TCCCACGAGAGCATTTACGATATCAGCCCATTTGCCGAGCACTACTTGCTGATCTCAAGCACCAGCGGCCTGTTTGTGGTTGATAGGACAAGCTTTAAGGGCGAGAGTTTTGCAAAGTGGATCAATGGCCAAGATGAATTTAAAAACAAGCTGGTTTATCGCACTTATGTCGATCCACTGTTAAAGGGGCGGGTGTGGATCGCCAGTTCTACTGGCCTGTATTTCTGGGATCCCGGCTTAAAGGCACCGCAGGCCTTTGACATCGACAAGCCTGCAAAACTTGCTAAAGATGCCGTGGAACCCAAGCGTCCGGCGATTAGAACCTTGTATCGCGCCTCCGACGGTAAGCTGTGGATCGGTGGTAAACGGGTTTTTGGCTATCTGGATGAGGCTAATGAGTTCCACGATCAGCGAAGCCTATTCAATGGCTTGAGTGCCATGCCCACCGTTAGCCATATCGAAGAAATGTCACCTGGAGTGATGTGGTTTGGCTCCTACGAAAAGGGCTTATTTGAGTATCACCTCAACAGCAGTGAACTGGTTTCGCTGACTGCGCTATGGCAAGTGAATTGCAGCTCAGTGTTTTTTATCCAAAAGACGCCTAAAGCTAATCTGGTGGCCTGCGCCGATTCACTGATCCGCCAAGATGTAGCAACCGGCCATATCGCCATGTTTAACCAACTCGATGGGCTGATTTCCGATGAAATGAATGAAGGAGCTTACTTCTATTCGCCCGAGTTTGGTCTATATCTTGGCACCCCGGAAGGGGTCATGCATTTGGATGTGGATAAGCTGGTCAACCGGATCACCGATGACCATGTGATGCTCGAGTCTGTGTCTGTCTATTACGATAACAGCACCGAAGTTTCCCTATTACCCCAGCCCATGATGGTAATTAAACCCGATGCCAACATGGTGAGTTTACAGATCACTAACCTCGATTATCTCGATGATTCGCCGATTCAATTTAAATATCGACTGCGCTACCAAGGGGAAGAAGATAACTATGTACTGCTGCAAGGCGAGTCGCAGATAAACCTCGCTGGACTGGCGGCGGGCGAGTATGGGCTGGAGATTTTAAGTCAGGTGAATGGGATCTGGTCGGATAAACCCTTCGCTTATCCCTTCTATGTTGAGCAGCATTGGTGGTTGACTCAGGGCTTTAAGGGCATCTTGCTACTGATTTTTTCGATCATCGCATTGAGTCTGGCCTGGTATCGTCAGCGTCAAGTTAGGACCTTTATGACGATGAACCAAGCGCTGACCGAGAGTGACGACCGTTTGCGTCAGTCCCTGCGTGGGAGCGATTCCGATCTCTGGGAATGGCATAGAGATACCCAGAGCTTTTACCTCGATAACCGTGGCGCCGTGTTGGGTAACCATGCTAATGAGATTGTGGTTACCCTCGAGACTCTCCCCGTCCACCCTGAGGATAGGGATAAAGCCTTAGGTCAGTGGAATAGTATGTTAGCGGGTGAAGTCGACCGCTTTGAGGCGGAATATCGTTATCAACGCCGCAGTGGTAATTGGGGCTGGTTAAGAGTGAGGGGCCGCCCTGTGTCGCGTAATCGCACTACCCACGAGATTGAACGGGTAGCGGGGATTTATAGCGACATTACCCTGCAGCGTCAGCTAGAGGATGAAATTAATCTTCTCGCCCAAGCCTTTGAGAACACCTCAGAAGGGGTGTTGATCTTGGATGTGGATGAAAATATTCGGGTGGCGAACCATGCGGCGCAGCAAATTATTGGCTCTGAGCAGCATGACCTCGTGGGACAATCATTTTCTCAATTCGTGCAAATGAAGGATGGTCTCTCGACCGAAGTGCATCAGTTGCTCGGCCAAGACAATTCATGGACGGGTGAGCGTGAGTTAGTGGGGCAGAATGGGCTGGTTTGCCCCGTATGGCTTAACGTCTCGGTGATGCAGTCGACGAGTGATAGCTCAGTACACTATGTAATTGTCTTTTCGGATATTACCGAGCGAAAACGTACCGAGGCGGACCTGAGACGATTGGCGAATTATGATGTGTTAACTGGGCTGCCAAACCGCTCACTGTTTTCGAGCAGGTTATTGCAATCGATTCAGACCGCGCAGCAGAGTGGTGAAAAGCTGGCGCTTTTATTCCTCGATCTCGACCGCTTTAAACATGTAAACGACTCCTACGGCCACAGCATGGGCGATGCCTTGCTGGTCGAAGCCTCCAACCGCTTGCAGTCTTGCATCGGCAGTGAGCATTTGCTGTGTCGTTTTGGCGGCGATGAGTTTGTGATCCTGCTGAGAAATGCCAATAACTTAAATGAGATAAACCACATTGCCGAGCGGTTACTCGCGCAAATTGTGGCGCCATTTAAATTGTTTGGTCGCGAGTTTTATATCTCCACCAGTATCGGTATCAGTATTTGGCCCGACGATGCGGTGCAGCCCGAAGCCTTTATTAAAAATGCTGATCTTGCCATGTACCACGCTAAAGAAGAGGGGCGTGGCAACTTTAAATATTATTCGTCGGAGCGTAATGCCCAAGCCTTATACCATTTACGCTTGGAAGCTGATTTACGTAAGGCCATCGAGCGGGAAGAGTTTGAACTCTATTATCAGCCGCAGATTGATATTTTGCGGGGCGATAAATTTATTGGGATGGAAGCCTTAATTCGTTGGCGTCATCCGAAGGAAGGTTATATCCGTCCCGATATTTTTATTAAGGTCGCCGAAGCCTGTGGTTTAGTGGTTGAAATCGACCGCTGGGTATTCCGCCGAGCCTGCTTGGACGGCGCTAAATGGGTGAAACATTGCAACACTCCGTTTAAATTGTCGGTGAATATTTCGGCGGTGCATTTCCGTCAACCTGACTTTATTGATGGGTTAAAGAAAATTTTGGCCGATACACAAATGCCGACCTCATCCCTCGGGTTAGAAATCACCGAAGGGGTGCTAATGAAGGAAGTGCAAGCGGCGAAAACCCATCTGACTCAGCTTAAAGAGTTGGGAATTGAAGTGGCCATCGATGACTTCGGTACTGGGTATTCTTCGTTAGCTTACTTACGTCATTTTGATGTGAATACCTTGAAGATTGATCGCTCCTTCTTAATTGATATCGCCACCAACTCTGCGGATCAGGCCATTGTCAGCAGTATTATTGAGTTGGCCCGCAACTTGAAATTAACCGTGGTGGCCGAAGGGGTCGAAACCGTTGAGCAATTGGAGCAGGTCTTTAGCCGCGGCTGTTACATTGTGCAGGGCTATTACTTTGCCAAACCTATGTCTGTGGTCGAGTTCGAGCGATATTTACTGAAAAAGAGCGTGCTTGGCTCTTAAGAGATTGTGTATTTCATCGGGCCCGTGGGTATTTTTACTTGCGGGCCCTTTGTTGTTATTTTGAGCTGCGTTTGCCGTATTTAGCCTGTGGTTTAACTCAAGGATAAGATGATGCGGTTTATTTTGTATCCCTTAATCACTCATCGGTTCAGATAAAATATCGCTGACGGTTAAATCAATAAATTTGTTAAGATAAGTTGAATTTTTTATCCAATAAAAAGTAGCCCACTATGATGCGTCGAATATTCGCCTCTGTCTTTTTATGTTTACTGTTAACGCCCTTGTATGCGGCAGAACGGCCTAAAGTCGGACTGGTGCTCAGTGGTGGTGGCGCTAAAGGTGCTGCCCATGTTGGCGTGCTTAAAATCCTAGAAGAACATCATATCCCCGTGGACTATATCGCCGGCACCAGTATCGGGGCCTATGTCGCCGGCATGTACTCTTTGGGTTACAGCGCCAGTGAAGTCGAAGCCATTATGATGGGGGTCGATTGGGATAGTGGTTATTCGGATACCATTCCGCGTAACGTCTTGAGTTACCGCGATAAACAGTTACGTGATCGTTACAATATTCCGCTCAATATCGGTTATACCGAGGGCGAAGTCCGTGCACCGAGTGGCTTGCTGCGCGGGCAAACCATGTCGCAGCTATTACGCCAATCCACGGATCTGGTGCAGCAATTTGGTGATTTTGATACGTTGGCCATTCCCTATCGAGCGGTGGCAACGGATTTAGAAACCAGTTTACCCGTCGTCATCGACCACGGCAGCTTAGTCAAAGCCATGCAGGCATCTGCAACTGTGCCTGGGGCGCTGCAGCCAACACTGATTGATGGCAAGTTATTAGTCGACGGCGGGATTGCCAACAATATGCCCGTGGACGTAGTTAAGGCTATGGGCGCCGATATAGTGATTGCCGTGGATATCGGCTCGCCACTGGTGACCAAAGACAAGCTCGACAGCACGATTGCGGTGCTCGATCAGTTATCGAACTTCTTGACCAATGCCAGTACCGAAAAGCAAAAACAGCTGCTTAGCGAGAAAGACGTATTGATCCGTCCCGCCATCGATGCCTTAAGCACCACGGACTTTACCATCATGCCTCTGGCGTTGACGCTGGGCAAAGAGGCTGCCAATGGTCAGCTGGATAAATTACAAAGCATGAGTGTCAGCGCCGAGGAATATGCGGCCTATGTTGAGGCCAAGAAGGCCAAAGGTAAGCAGTTGATGGCGGATGTGGCGCATCCAATCCAAGAAATTGTGTTCGATAATCAGTCGAAGGTGAGCCTTAACTTATTGAAGGAAACCTTAGATCTCAAAGCCGGCCAAGCCGTGACTAAGGATGAATTGAACGATGCCTTAAAACGCATCTATTCCCTCAATAAGTTTGAGCGCGTGGATGCCGAGTTTGTGGAGTCAGAAGAAGGCCGAGTGCTGACGGTGACCACCCGAGCTAAATCTTGGGGACCAAATTACTTCCAACTCGGGTTTAACTGGGAAGACGACTTTAGCACCGAATCGGCCATCAGTTTCGATATGGCCTATACCATGACCGACTTAACCTTTAACGGCGGCGAGTGGCGTAACGAAGTCAAATTAGGTTTTGAAAAACTGTTTGCGACCGAGTTTTATCAACCCTTGGATAGGGATCAAGATTTTTATAGTCGTGCCCGTTATCAATACGATGTCCATAACTGGGATTTATACGATAACAATAACCGCGCCCTGATCTTCGACAAAAAGACCCACACGGTTGAACTGGGGATTGGCTATAACTATGTGTTACAAGGTTTTGTCGAACTAGGGTTAGTGGCCGAAAAGGGCGTTATTGTTAACGATGCTTGGTTGATTAAGGATTTCGATTTTAAATCCTATGGTGCTTACTTAAGAGCGGGTTATGACAGTTTAGACAGTATCAGCTTCCCGACATCGGGTAACCGTATCACCTTAAACGTCTATGTGCGTAACGAAGATTTTGATGATCTCGTCGATAACAATGAGAACGAATATAGCGTGCAGATTGAGGCTGATTGGAAAGGGGCGCTCAGTGTCGGTAATCATGCCTTTGTCGGCAAAGCCTCAGTGGCTACCAACAATAATGATGGCTTTAACACGCTACATTTGTCGGATTTAGGGGGGTTCTTAAATCTGTCGGGCTATCACAAGGACTCACTCACTGGCGCCCACAAGCTCTTTGGTGCCTTTGTTTATCAGTATGATCTTGGCCGTGATGCGCTGGGGATGACGGATTACCCACTCTATTTGGGTTTAAGCTTAGAGGCGGGGAATGTCTGGTTTGAGCGAGATGAAGTCTCACTCTCGGATCTGATTTACGCCTCAAGTTTATACATAGGCACAGATACCTCGATGGGGCCCGCGGCACTGGGCTTTGGTATTACCGATATGGGGGATAAATCCCTGTATTTATTCATCGGTAAGGCGTTCTAGTTAACGCAAGGGCATGACGAAGGTCATGCCCTTTGTTTTATGTGCTGTCCTATGAGCATTTATCTTGCCTTGCACTTGGCAGCCGCTTGATGTGTTTGGCAGCTGGCGATAAGTGTCATAACCTTTTACAAAATCTTGCTACAGCCAGACAGGGCAAAATGCTAAGGTTTTGCGGGAAAAAATAACAACTTTAAACGGAAGCTGAGGAAAACAATGAAGAAGATTAGCACACTGGCGCTGGGGATTGCCCTGAGCCTAGGTTTAGCCGCTTGCAGCAGCGAGCCTAAAACTGAAGTCGCCGCGGTTTCTGGCATTGAATTACAAAACTTTGATGCCTCAGTTCGCCATCAAGACGATTTCTACTACAGCGTGAACGGCAAATGGTTAGCGAATACGCCCATTCCAGCCGACAAATCTAACTATGGCGCATTCTCTGTGCTGTACGATCAAAGCCAAGATGCATTGAAGAAAATCATCGATGCCGCCGCTGCGCAAAAAGATGCAGCCCCTGGCTCGAATAATCAAAAAATCGGTGACTTTAACGCCAGCTTTATGAACACCGATTTGCTCGAAACTTTAGGTGTGACCCCGCTTAATCCACTATTGGCCGATATCGCAGCGGTGAAAACCCATGGCGAATTACCTGCAGTAATGGGCAAATTATTGACCAGCGGCTCAGGCATTCCCTTTGGTTTTTACGTGAACAACGACGCTAAAAACTCTACCCAATATGCGGTGTATTTAAGCCAGTCAGGCTTAACCCTGCCAGACCGTGATTACTACTTAAAAGATGACGCTAAGTTTGTCGCTAACCGCCAAGCGATGGCGAAATATGTGACCGATATTCTGACCGAAGCGGGCTACAAGAATGCCAAACGCGCGGCGAAAAACGTGGCCGACATCGAGATGATGATCGCTAAGAGTCAGTGGAGCCGTGTTGAATCTCGCGATGCGAACAAGGCTTACAACAAGCTGAGCCGTGCTGAGCTGCAAAAGCTGACCGGCAAGTTTGATATCGATGCCTTTGCGACCAGTGCGGGCCTTGGCGATAAAGTGACTGACATCATCGTGCGTCAGCCATCTTATTTCGAAAAATTAGGCGCTAACTTTGATGCCTTCCCCGTTTCTGCTTGGCAGGATTACTTAACGTTCCACTTAGTGGATAGCTATGCCGAGTTGCTCAGCAAAAACTTTGTTGACCTAAACTTTGCCTTCAAGAGCAAAACTTTGATGGGTATCGAAGAGCAACAACCACGCTGGAAAAAGGCTGTGGATGGCGCCGACCAAGTGATTGGCGAGTTAGTGGGTGAAGAGTATGTGAAGCAATACTTCAAGCCAGAAGCCAAAGCCCGCATGGAAACCATGATCAAAAACCTGATCAAGGGCTTTGAAGTCAGCATCAATGAACTCGAGTGGATGACGCCTGAAACTAAGGTCGCCGCACAGGAAAAACTGTCTAAATTTACCTATAAAATCGGCTATCCAGACAAATGGAAAGACTACACTGCGCTAGAGATCAAGCCTGATGAGCTGGTGGGCAACTATATGCGTTACGCCCAGTTTGAATATCAAGACATGATCAACAAGCTTGGTAAGCCTATCGATCGTACCGAGTGGCATATGACGCCACAAACAGTGAACGCCTATTACAGCCCTGTAAGTAATGAAATCGTGTTCCCAGCCGCGATTCTGCAGCCACCATTCTTCAATATGGATGCCGATGATGCGGTGAACTACGGTGGTATCGGTGCGGTGATTGGCCACGAAATCAGCCATGGTTTCGACGACCAAGGCGCTAAGTACGATGGCGATGGCAACCTGCGTGACTGGTGGTCGGATAAAGACCGTGAAGAGTTCCAAAAACGTGGTAAGCAACTGTCTGCGCAGTATTCTGGCTATGAAGCCCTGCCAGGTAAGTTTGTAAACGGTGATTTAACCTTAGGCGAAAACATCGGTGACTTAGGCGGTTTAACGGTAGCGGCGCGTGCCTACGCGATGAGCTTAAATGGTAAGCCTGCACCTGTGCTGGATGGTTTAACGGGCGAGCAGCGTTTCTTCGTTGGTTGGTCACAGGTATGGCGCCGCAATTACCGTGATGAAGAGTTAGGTCGTCGTCTGTTGACTGACCCGCATTCACCTAGCCACTATCGCGCTATGGGTACGCCTCGCAATATCGAAGCCTTCTACAAAGCCTTCGAGATGAAAGAGGGCGACAAGATGTACTTAAAACCAGATGAGCGCGTTAAAATCTGGTAATCCATAGGATGAAAACGAAAAAGCCAGACGGATGTCTGGCTTTTTTATTTGCGTCAATTGTTGCTGTGATTAGCCCAAGATAGCCGGTAAATCTAACAAGCTGTCGGCTTGGTGATGGGCGATAACCCATTTGGCCTGCCCGCGTTGCTCCGGTGCGGGAATGGCGACGGTCTGCATATTGGCGGCGCGGGCGGCGATAAGACCATTGAATGAGTCTTCAATCGCGAGGCAGTAACGCGGATCGACTCCTAATGCGGCGGCGCAATTTAAGTAAACCTCGGGATGGGGCTTGCCATAGGTGAGAGCCTCTGCCGATTCGACTGACATAAATTGCCCTTCAAGCTTAAGCCTTGATAGTACTGCATTAATCAAAGCAGTTGGTGAGGAGGTGGCTAGGCCTATCTTTAAGCCTTTAGCTTGACAGTAATCAATGGCTTGTTGAACGCCTTGCATGGCTTCGCCCGTTCGCAGGATTTCCTCTGCGACTTTATCGACGATGGCGATGCTGACCTTGGCATTGTCGTAATCGGCCCAAGGTGCTTTGTGATACCAATAGTCGACACATTGGTCGATACGTAAACCTGTGGTTTGTTGAATCGTTTCGATAGTGACGGGCACGCCAAGTGCCGATAAGACTTCATACTCAACCCGTTGCCAAAGGGGTTCAGAATCGATTAACACACCATCCATATCAAAAATAACAGCTTGAATACTAAGGGATGTCATTACTACTCCAAGGGATGGGAAGGATTTCTAAGCGCTATGCTCTGGGAACTTGAGTGTATGGTTAAGCTCGGCATCTTCAAAGTCTAAAAGCACAAAGTTTAAAAATATTTACGCTTAACCTGAGGTTGTGAGCAAAAAAATATTCGTTCGATTTTAAATTGATTAACTTATGTTAACTATTTGTCGCTTATGGTTTTTTGTCTGTTTTCAAACTATTGTCTAATTTCCCTTGTTTTATTCTTGCCGTAAGTTGAGCTGCACCTCCGGATTTAGCCCTTATTTCGTCTTTCGCCGAGTGTGACCTGATTCATACTTTTGCAAAGCTGTAGTATACTGCTGGCCGGAAATACGGGTCGATCATGTCGGACTGTCAGCTTCAATTGAGAAGACGTGCAGTTTCGTTGTTAGAGCGCCAAACAAAGAGGAATGTTGCCGTGCTAGAAGCATATCGTAAACACGTCGCAGAACGTGCTGCAGAGGGCGTAGTCCCTAAGCCATTAGATGCACATCAAGTGGCTGAACTGGTTAAATTGGTTCAAAATCCCCCCGCTGGTGAAGAAGCCGTTATTCTTGACCTGCTAGAAAATCGAATTCCCCCCGGTGTTGACGAAGCCGCTTACGTAAAAGCCGCTTTCTTAGATGCGGTTGCCAAAGGCACTGCAACTTCACCTATCCTGTCTGCCGAACGTGCGACTGAGTTATTAGGCACTATGCAAGGTGGCTATAACATCGAGCCGCTGATCGCTCAGCTAGATAACCCAGCTCTGGCGCCTTTAGCCGCTAAAGCCTTATCTCACACGCTGCTGATGTTTGATTCTTTCCACGATGTGGTTGAGAAAATGGAAGCGGGTAATACCTATGCTAAACAAGTGGTTGAAGCTTGGGCAAACGCAGACTGGTACTTAAGCCGTCCAAAATTAGCGGACAAAGTGACCCTGACCGTATTCAAAGTCTCAGGTGAAACCAACACCGACGACCTGTCACCAGCACCTGATGCTTGGTCACGTCCAGATATCCCATTGCATGCTTTGGCTATGCTGAAAAACGCGCGTGATGGTATCGAGCCAGATGTACCTGGCAGCGTAGGTCCAATCAAGAAATTAGAAGAGCTGAAAACCAAAGGTTTCCCATTAGTTTACGTGGGCGACGTTGTTGGTACAGGTTCATCACGTAAGTCTGCAACTAACTCAGTACTGTGGTTCATGGGCGATGATATCCCATTCGTACCTAATAAACGTGCTGGTGGTTTCTGCTTAGGTGGCAAGATTGCGCCGATTTTCTTCAACACTATGGAAGACGCGGGCGCACTGCCTATCGAACTTGACGTCAGCAAAATGGAAATGGGTGATGTGATCGACATTTATCCATACGCTGGCCAAGTGAAGCGTCACGGCTCAGACGAAGTGATTTCTGAGTTCAGCCTGAAAACCGACGTACTGTTAGACGAAGTGCGTGCTGGTGGTCGTATTCCATTGATCATCGGTCGTGGTTTAACTGACAAAGCTCGCGCAGTGTTAGGTTTACCCGCTTCTGACGTATTCGTACGTCCTCAAGACGTCGCTGATAATGGCAAAGGTTATACGCTTGCACAGAAGATGGTCGGTAAAGCCTGTGGTGTTGCTGGCGTACGTCCTGGCCAATACTGTGAGCCTAAGATGACTTCTGTGGGTTCACAGGACACGACTGGTCCTATGACCCGTGACGAGTTGAAAGACTTAGCCTGTTTAGGCTTCAGTGCCGATTTGACTATGCAGTCATTCTGCCACACTGCCGCTTATCCAAAACCAGTAGACGTTAACACTCACCATACTCTGCCTGACTTCATCATGAACCGTGGCGGTGTGTCTCTGCGTCCAGGTGACGGTGTTATCCACTCTTGGTTAAACCGTATGTTATTACCAGACACAGTTGGTACTGGTGGTGACTCACATACGCGTTTCCCAATCGGTATTTCATTCCCAGCAGGTTCTGGTCTAGTGGCATTCGCTGCCGCGACCGGTGTGATGCCTCTGGACATGCCAGAATCAGTATTAGTGCGCTTCAAGGGCAAGATGCAACCTGGCATCACTCTACGTGACCTAGTACACGCGATTCCATTAAAAGCGATTGAAATGGGTCTGCTGACCGTTGAGAAGAAAGGTAAAGTGAACATCTTCTCTGGTCGCGTACTGGAAATCGAAGGCTTAGAAACTCTGAAAGTAGAACAGGCATTCGAACTGTCTGACGCTTCTGCAGAACGCTCTGCAGCGGGTTGTACTATCAAGTTAGACAAAGAGCCAATCATCGAGTACTTGAACTCGAACATCACTATGTTGAAGTGGATGATCGCCGAAGGTTACGGTGACCGTCGCACGATAGAGCGTCGTATCAAAGGCATGGAAGAGTGGTTAGCGAATCCTGAGCTGATGAGCGCAGACGCCGATGCTGAGTACGCTGCGGTGATCGAAATCGATCTGAACGAGATCAAAGAGCCAATCCTGTGTGCGCCAAACGATCCAGATGATGCAGTATTACTGTCATCTGTTGCGCAAACTAAGATTGACGAAGTGTTCGTAGGTTCTTGTATGACTAACATCGGCCACTTCCGTGCGACCGGTAAGATGTTAGACAAGTTCGCTAAGACACTGCCAACTCGTCTGTGGATTGCACCACCGACTAAGATGGACAAAGACCAGCTGACCGAAGAAGGTTACTACGGTATTTTCGGTCGCGTGGGTGCGCGTATCGAGATCCCAGGCTGTTCACTGTGTATGGGTAACCAAGCACGTGTGGCTGAAGGTTCTACAGTGGTATCGACTTCTACCCGTAACTTCCCGAACCGTTTAGGTACAGGCGCTAACGTTTACTTAGCCTCTGCGGAATTAGCGGCAGTAGCAGCCCTGTTAGGTCGTCTGCCATCGGTTGAAGAATACCAAGAATACGCGAAAGAGTTAGATGCAACTGCAGCTGACACTTACCGTTACTTGAACTTCGATCAAATCGATTCTTACACTCAGAAAGCATCACAAGTGATCTTTCAATCAGCTGTATAATCGATTGATATGATAATGAAAAAGCCAGCGAAAGCTGGCTTTTTTGTTTGTAAATTCTATCGCTAATAAGCTGTTGATTAAGAAGTGACTGCTAATCTCAAACACTATTTATCAAGGGTGGCGACTTGACCCATTGAGGCGCAATCATGCGACTCGCGGTGCATAACGGTTAGCGCTAATTAGGCTTGCTGGGCGTGCTCTGAATACTGGTTATGTAGCACTTCGAGCAATTTATCTTCTAACTCGAAACGGGTTTCCATGGTGTGGGCCAGTTCGGAAAGATCTTTATCGAGCTGGTATAACACTTGGTCATCCTGCGCTTCGGCGTACTTATCATTAAAGTCTAACGCCGCGTTGGTCGTTGGGGTGATCTTTGGCAGTACTTGCTGGGCTAAGGTTTTGCTCGAGGCGCCAAACTTTTCACAGGCATTGACCACTTGGTCATAGACTTCGAAATGGCCTTCGGAGACGTAATCGACTAATAAATCACAAAAGGATTTCACATGATCGAAGGAGGGAAGGGATTTTTCGGCTTTCCCATAGGGAGGAAGGCCTGCTATCTGGCAGTAATGCACCAAGAGTTTACGACGATTTTCTAGCCATTGATCTATAAGCTTATTTGAACCGCCCCACTTTTGTTCTGCTTTTTCGAGTTCTCTCAGCATGATGCATTCCATTTAAGTGCCAGGACATGACTCTAATGTAGGGGAGAAATAGCTCTTGGATCAACCCTTTTTATCGGGATTTGCGAGAATTGGCAGATGGACAAACCAGCTGTTTTGTATAAAAAAATGCGGAAATAAAAAGCCCAACGATAGAAACCTATCGTTGGGCGAGTAATGTATATAGCAGGCTCGATGCGACGAGCTTCTTGATTGTTCTTGCTAGCGCAAACTTTTTATACCAAAGGCAGGAAACCAGCGCAACTTTTTTCTGTCTTAGTGTGACTTTGGGTTCGATTACTAAACAGTATGTTATCTTGCTAGCATTTTGACGATAAGTGCTTAAATGGACAGCAATGATGGGGAATAGCTCACATAAATTTGCACTTAAAGGTTACATTATCCGCGTAAATGCTAAACTACCGACCCAGCGGATCTCAATAAGTCTAGGAATCAAGCCAAATGGCAGAATTAAAGAATGATCGTTATTTACGCGCCCTACTAAAACAGCCTGTTGATATGACCCCAGTGTGGATGATGCGTCAAGCTGGCCGTTATCTTCCTGAATATAAAGCGACTCGCGCTCAAGCGGGTGACTTCATGTCTTTATGTAAAAACCATGAATTGGCTTGTGAAGTAACGCTACAACCGCTGCGTCGTTACGAGCTGGATGCGGCGATTCTGTTTTCCGATATTCTGACAGTTCCCGATGCGATGGGTTTAGGTCTGTATTTTGAGGCGGGCGAAGGCCCACGTTTTGAGCGCCCAACAGACACTATCGATGCCATCAAAAAATTAGCCGTTCCCGATCCAGAAGATGATCTGGGTTATGTGATGAAAGCGGTTAGCACTATTCGCCGTGAACTGAATGGCCAAGTGCCATTGATTGGTTTCTCTGGTTCTCCTTGGACGCTCGCGACTTACATGGTTGAAGGCGGTTCGAGCAAAACCTTCGAAAAAATTAAGAAAATGGCCTACGCAGAGCCAGCGGCGCTGCATATGTTACTCGACAAGTTAGCCGATTCTGTGACTCTGTACCTGAATGCGCAGGTTGCTAACGGCGCTCAATCGCTGATGATCTTCGACTCATGGGGCGGCGCGTTATCGCACACGGCTTACCGTGAATTCTCACTGCGTTATATGCAGAAGATTGTCGATGGTCTGACTCGCTTTGCCGATGGCCGCCAAGTACCAGTGACCTTATTCACTAAGGGCGGTGGCTTATGGTTAGAAGCCATGGCTGAAACGGGCTGTGATGCTTTAGGTTTAGACTGGACAGTCGATATTGCCGATGCCCGTCGCCGTGTCGGTCACAAAGTGGCGCTTCAGGGCAACATGGATCCTTCTATGTTGTACGCGCCAATTCCACGTATCGAAGAAGAAGTAGCTCAAATTCTGGCGGGTTACGGTGAAGGTACAGGCCACGTGTTTAACTTAGGCCACGGTATTCATCAGCACGTTGACCCAGAGCATGCGGGTGCCTTTATCAAGGCGGTTCATGCTCAATCTAAGCAGTATCATAAGTAAACGATACTGAAGAAAAACGGACCTAAGGGTCCGTTTTTTTATGTTGTAACTCCATGCTAAACAGTGCGAGCTTAACGTCAACTCGGCTCGAGTTATGCCTTTCTCCCCAAACGTAAAGCCGAGGCATTACAAGGTGTTTACAAGCGGCTTTAGAACATAGGATATTGATTAACATCTAACTTTTTAAAACTTATTTAGCGAATAGCTGCGCTAAATCAAAGGCGTTTAACACAATTAAATGCATGCTATTGCTTACTTTAGCAACGGATAAAGCAAAGTGATATTTAATACTATTTGCAAATGAGATATGTTGCATGACGCTATAAGGGACTATGTAAAGCCGTTTATCTATTCAATGACAAAAGCCGTGGTAAGAGATGCGCATTGGCAACAAAATATTGGTATTTATTGCAGGATTCTGTTTACCAGCGGTTGTGCTCGTGTCCTATTGCCTCGGCTATTGGTTCGACCATCGGGTCGAATTGCTGCGCCAAGATAATGTGCAGCATGAGCTGACCAATATCCAGCAGCAGTTTCTCATCGATATCGACCGTTTAAGTTTTCTCACTAATATCTATGCCTCCCCGCTGTCTCGGGTCGATGGCGAACTGCTGCAATCCATCGAGTCATCATGGCTTGAGAGCGCCATGTCCGCCAATTTACACTGGTTTATTCTGCAAGGCGGGCAGCTGCAAAGTGTTCTCGCCAACACCTCCAGTATTGCCTTAGCGACACAACAGCAAATTGCCGATGCGGTACTTGCCGCTGGTAAACCTAAAGTAGCTGGGGTGTATCTTGCGGGGGATGTTGGGCTTGTTGTCACCGCCGCAGCCGTCGCCCCCGAAGAATACGTGCTCTTGGTACGCCAGTTATCGGCGCAGGATTTATTAGAATATGCCCAAGCGCCATTAGTCACTCAGGTGCAGATGAGTCGCAGCAACACCTCGGCCGCGAAAGATCGCCTCAGCTTTGTGCCAGTCCCGAGTTTGCTGGAAAACTCGCCATTGTATCTGCAGGTACAGTTCTCTTCTGAACCCTTCCAAGAAGTAAAGCTCGACCTCGATTGGGTTTCTGTGGGGATTATTCTACTCGGCGTGTTGATTGTGGCGCTGGGGTACATTTGGCTGCGCGCAGGCCTGTTAAAACCCTTTAAAAGCATGATGAAGCAGCTGGCATTGGTCGACCCTGCGGCCAGCGTGTATCGCCCTGTGAGCGGTGAAGGTAACGTCGAGTTAGAAGTGTTAGCCAGCCGGGTTAACAGCTTACTTGCCCGTATATACCAGCAGAAAGAACGCGGTAAGACTACCCTAGAGTCGATTGCCGAGGCGGTGATCCTGACCGATATTGATGCCAAAGTGATCTATATGAATCCCAAGGCTGAATCTTTGCTCGATGTTGCCAGTTGTTACGCCGTTGGCCAGAGCCTAGCGTCGTTATTAAAAGCGGGGGAGCAGTTAAATCAAGCGGTATTCCATTGCATGCGTTTGGGCGAGACCACGCCGCGAGTCGCCAAAATCAAGCTATTAACCGCCACGCCACGGATTATTGAGCGCAGCATCAGTAACGTGTTGAATCATGATAAAGAAATTACCGGCACTGTGGTGGTGCTGCGGGATATTACCCAGGAAGAGCTACTTAAGCACCAGCTGCAAAAACGCGCCAACTTCGATAGCGTGACAGGTTTGCTCAATCGGCAAGCCTTCGAGGAGCGGTTGCCGCAGTTTGCCAGTCAGGCTAAGCGCCTCGCGGTATGTTACATGGATTTAGAGCAGTTTAAGCTGATTAACGACAGCTGTGGCCATGCCGCCGGCGATCGCATGTTGGCAATAGTGGCGCGGACGATTCAATCGTGCCTTGGGCCGCAGGCATTACTGGCTCGCTTAGGTGGCGATGAATTTGGATTAGTTATTTGCGATAGCACTGCTTTGGCCGTGGCCCAGCAGTTAAAACAAATTATCGCTCAGGTTTCGCTGCAGGTATTGCACGATAAAAACTGTAACTATAAGGTTGGCTTGAGTATTGGAGTCGCCTTTGGCCGTGCACCCTATATCAATGCCTTGGAGCTACTTAAGGATGCGGATATTGCCTGTATTGCCGCTAAGGCTAAGGGAACAAACCAAATCCATTTTTACGACGATAAAGATAAAGAGCTGACCTACCAGCGCAACGCGCCCAAGTGGGCGGTGCGTATCGCGCAAGCGATTGAGGAAAATGAACTGTTGCTCTACTACCAACCGATCCGCGGTTTAGGGGCGAGTTCTAAACGGCAACGGATGGAAATTCTGCTCAGGATCCAAGAACCCTGCGGCCGTATTTTAGCGCCAGCACAGTTTATCGCAGCGGCGGAGCGTTTTAAGCTCATGCCTGAAATTGATAAGGAAGTGATACGTAAGGCCTTCTTATGGCTATCCTTAAATCCACAGTTGTGGCCGGATCACTGTATTTCAATCAACCTTTCAGGCAATAGCTTAGGTGCCGAAGGCATGGTGGAATATATTGCTTTGCAGCAACAGATTTTTGAAATCCCAAGCCAATGTGTGTGCTTTGAAATCACCGAAACCACGGCGATTCAAAATCGTCACCGCGGCATGGAAATGCTCCGGCAGCTGCGTAAACTCGGGTTTTCTTTTGCGTTGGATGATTTTGGTAGTGGCTTTGCGTCCTATGGTTATCTGCGTGAACTGCCGGTGGACTATGTCAAAATTGACGGCTGCTTCGTGAAGAACCTTGCGGTCAACGCCAAGGATTACGCCATCGTCAAATCGATTCAGGACGTATGTCGCGTCATGGGGATTGAGACTGTGGCTGAGTTTGTCGAAAACCAAGACATTATCGATAGATTACAGGCGATTGGGATTAATTACGCGCAAGGTTATGCGATAGGACGACCGCAACCCCTGAGCAGTTATTGCGAGCCGCTTGGCGTGCCGCACGCACAACGCGCATAGGGGATTGCGCTTTTAAGATGATTATGCCAATTTACTTCGGAGCATAATTAACACATTGGTAACAAGGGAATGGTTATGGATGGACTGACGGGTAAAGTGGTCATTATTACGGGCGCTTCGGAGGGAATAGGCCGTGCGCTGGCCATCGCCATGGCACGGGTGGGTTGCCAACTGGTGCTCAGTGCCCGCAATGAAACACGTTTAGCCTCCCTTGCCCTCGAAATCGCGAACTATGGTCCGACTCCCTTTGTATTTGCCGCCGATGTCAGTAGCGCCTCCCAATGCGAAGCCTTAATTCAAGCCACGATTGCCCATTATGGTCGCCTCGATATTCTAGTGAATAACGCGGGTATGACTATGTGGTCGCGTTTCGATGAGCTTAATCAGTTGTCTGTGCTGGAAGATATCATGCGAGTCAACTACTTAGGGCCAGCGTATTTAACTCATGCCGCCTTACCCTATTTAAAGTCGAGCCAAGGTCAGGTGGTGGTTGTGGCCTCGGTAGCAGGGTTAACGGGCGTGCCGACGCGAAGTGGCTATGCTGCCTCTAAGCATGCAGTTATCGGCTTTTTTGATTCGCTACGGATTGAACTGGCGGATGATAATGTGGCCGTGACTGTAATTTGTCCCGATTTTGTCGTATCACAAATTCATAAGCGTGCCCTCGATGGCGAGGGTAAGCCGCTTGGGAAATCCCCAATGCAAGAAGCCAAAATTATCACCGCCGAGCAATGTGCGAACATGATGCTCCCTGTGATAGCGACCCGAGGTCGGCAGCTTATTACGTCGCTACGTGGCCGACTCGGGCGCTGGCTAAAGCTGATTGCACCTGGATTAATCGATAAAATTGCCCGCAAGGCGATTGCGTCGGGCCATTGATGCTTATTTGCCGCGATTAAGGTGTTTCACAATAGCTTGCTCTGCCTCGCTTTGGGTCGCCTTATCGCCATCGGCCTGAATATGGGCGGTGGCCTTGTGGCCGGTGAGATCCTCTGCGATATGTAACCAGTCTGGATGCCAGTAAAAATTCTGTCCCGATAGCGTCTGCCAATTGTGCACGCCAGACTTTTCCCCTTGATAAATAATGTCTTTGATTGAATATCCCATAAATAAGCCCTGATATTTTTGTTGGGTCTAGATAGTGCGCCTGCCAAACGGGGACTTGTGTGCGTTAGCTCACGCTTTGTGGCAAAAATAAACCCCGCATAAGCGAGGTTTATTGGGATTAGGTTGAGGCTATCGACATCTATGACCCATTAAGGTTTAGCGCATTGGCTAGGTGAGCCTGTGCCTTTCCACAGAGTGCTGCCATCGCTAACTGACAGAGGGATAAAGGTTAAGCCTTGGCTCATATTTGCTGGTGGTAAATCGGTTTCAAGCTCATACATACCCATAGGGACCGCACCTTGGCTGGCGTTTACCGTCACCTGCGCCGCGGCGAGGTTTGAGTAACGCAGGCCCAACATATCAAAATGGCTGCGCCAATCTTTTCCTGTGAGCTTACTCAGGGACACAAGCATAAAGTCATTGCCCGGAATATCCCTCACCGTTTTGCCGCCGTAAACGCTATGGCCCTCGTATGGGAAGAGTTCAAAGCCGAGTTTGCTGCGGTTAGCCTCCCAGTCGCTGGCATTATTTGCATATTTACCAAAGATGCGGCTGTGTTGGTACAGCAGGGTGAAGATATTGAAGCCATTGCTTAGGCTGGTACCGTCGTTAAGCGTCATACCATGGGCTTTTAGCGCCATTTGGATGTAAAAGGCCATGCGATAGCCGTTATGTATCGCATAGGCATTGCTGGCCCAAGGGGCTGTGTATCTGTCTTCGCCCACATCGAGCACTTTGCAGTTAGCACCAAAGACCACGCGTTTGCCACTGGTATCCGTGGTGCCTGCTGCATCGGACATAAACACATAGAAGAGATCTTTGTGATTCATATGACCATCGGTGATGCTGCTCGTGTTGCCGTCACGCAGATAATGGGTCTTCCACAACACCACATAGGGGAAAATATTGTTGGAGTTTTCCCCCGCGCGGCTGCCATAGCCAGCCCAATTATCGCGATTGGCAGCAGTAGCGTATTGCACGTTCAGGCGGTTGGTTTGCAGATTGTGGCCGAGTTCGTGGTTATCTCCCCAACCCGTTGGCGAAATATTCCAAGCCGCATCCCATGGATTACCGCTACAACCCGAGCCGCAGTGGGCGTTTTGGTCATAGTTAGCGTGTTGGATGATGCTGCGGGTATGCAAACTGGCATCGGTACAGTCTGCGCCAAAGAGTGCCTGACAGCTTGAAAGCACATCCGAGGGGAGAGATTCACTTAAGCTCTTCCCTTGGATTTTCAGCCCTGCAAGGGTATACACGCTGTTGATATGATCCTCGACAATGCTCTTGAGCAACGCATTGACATCCGGGATCTTACCGCCAATTGCATTCATAAAACGGTCACGGCGCAAATGCTGCTCGGCGCCATCGGTGCGAAGATCAACATGGGGTAGCTCAGTATTTTGGATCTTATCGTTAAAGGCCGTGATTTCAGCAGGATTGGAAAAATCCATAATGCTGGGGTGCTTTGCCACATTCTTGGCTTGCACATCAACACTGAGCGCACCTTCGCCACCGCTGATATAGAGATAAATAGGGCCGCCATAGGGGGTTGAGAATTCAAGACTTTGCCCTTTAGCGAGCTTGAGGCGTTGCTGGGCAAGTTCCAGTGGCGCGCGGTAAACCTTTTGCTCATAGGCGCGGTTAGTATTACGTCTATGATAATTCAGCTTAATTTCAACATTAGTATCAGTATTATCTAAGCGGGTGAGGGTGATGCTCTGCCCAGGTAGGGCGTACCAGCCCGTAGTTGTCCACTGGCCAGAGTAAGGCACTGTGATGCTTTTACGTTCCGTCACTGTGGCAGGGTAGGCGTAATGGGCATTGCTGCCCTTGCTCAGATTGGTCCTGTCGGTGACATACTCACCTAAGTCAGCTTGGGCGAGGTTGTGGGCGCGGGCGTAGCTGACAGTCCAATCGGCAAACAGGGCTTGCTGCCACTGGGCGGATTCGCTGTAGGCGATGGGATAATCGATTTCACTGCGATACTTGTCGGCGAGGAGTAATCCCGCTTTCATCAAGCTAAAATTAGGGCTGTTAAAAGCATCGATATCATTGTTATCTAAGGTTTCTGCATTGCTGCGATACCAATCCGCGCCCGCCTTGAAGGTCTCGACAAAGGCGCTGCTGTTACAGCTTAAATAGTTGCCGCCGCAGTCATTGAGCACTTGCGTATCGAAGCGTTGTTCACGCAAATTTGCCAGCAGGGTGTCGACATCTGCGAGCGTCTTATCTTGGGCTAGGATAGTGTCGATACTCAGGTTATTGGCATTGAGTTTTGACCAATAGTTTCCTGCAGTAGAGAGCCCCATCTCAAGGTAGAGCGGTGAGAGCATAGCGCTTTGTTCGCGTCGATAATTCGACAGCAGCAGCGGGATCCCTGCCGCCTTAGCTTTAGTGATGGCCGCTTGAATGCCCGCGTAACCTAGGTTATCGCGGTCAATATCGCTGATAACGATTAAATCGGGTTTTAAGGTATCGATACAGCTGGCAAGGGCGGTGTAATCACAGCTATTGGCGTCGTTGATGCTGTGGGCATCGGGGTAGTACTTGCTTAGCCAAGTGCGGATCCCTTCGTTATGGGGGAAATACCAACTGTCGGCGCGACTTGGCATCTGTGCCGTGACTATGCTCAAGCCATTCTGCTGATCGCCGCCTTTGGTTAGCCATCCAATAAGGTTTTTCAGCAGCTTATCACTCTGATCCGAATTATTAACCGCAAACAGGTTGCCACCCATGGCGGCATAACGCTGGCCTTGTTGTTCGCCCGCCATCACTAAGCCGCGTACGGCGCTGGCGCCGCTGCCATCAACATTGGATGGCAGTAAGGTAAAAGTATTTTCCGGCATAAAGCTCGAAAAGGTGATGGAATCGTGGGTCGGATGCCAACTGATGCTGTTACCGACACCTTGATAGAGTTCGGTGATTTTCGCTTTGCGGGCAGCGTCCACTTTGGCAAGTTCCGCAGTGCTGAAATCAATCAGTTCGTTAGCGCTGGCAAGGGTATGGTCTTGATGGCGAATGGCATTTTCAGCATTGCTGATAAAGCTTGGGGTGATAGTGCAATCGGCACTTATCGCCGCTGTGGTGTAGGTCAGTTCGGTCAGCGCGCCGCCACAGCCACTAATACTATCCAGCACGAAACCGTTGTCGGCTTGAATGCTAAAGCTGGCACTTTTACCCGCATCTACCTTCTGGCTGCTAGGGATGAGCTTGCCACCCAAGACTGAACTAGTACTCGCCGTATATTGAGTCACCGCAGGAGGTTGGACTGGCGGCTCCGGCGGAGGGGTTGTGCTACCCGAGTCCTCTGAGCCTCCGCCACAACCCGCGAGTATCAAGGCGATGGCGGCAGAAATGAGTCTAATCTCCATGGAGAGTCCTTAGCATTTGTAGGTAGTTAACATTTGCGTAGCATTGTATAGGAATAATGCGGGTGAAAGTAGGTTTTGATTGCTTAAAATTGATATAAATCATTAACTTAAAATTGACGTTCGTCAAATTTAAGTCATAAAAAAACCGGCGCATAGCCGGTTTTTTTTAATGAATTAAAGCTTAGCCCTGTTGTTCGCGGGCAATGGCGCGATAGCCGATATCGGTGCGGAAATACACGTCATCCCAGTGGATTTCATCAACCAGCAGATAAGCAGCTTTTTGTGCTTCGGTCACTGTGTGTCCTAGGGCTGTAGCGCATAGTACGCGGCCACCGTTAGTAACTACATGGCCGTCTTTCATCTCAGTGCCTGCGTGGAAGACTTTGGCATCGTGATTACCTAGGCTTAAACCTTGGATCACATCGCCCTTGCGGTAGTCGTCTGGGTAACCGCCTGCGGCTAATACAACACCGACTGCGGCGCGTGAATCGTACTCGGCGGTAACTTTATCCAGCTCGCCACGGGTCGCGGCTAAACACAGCTCAACCAGATCTGACTTGAGGCGCATCATAATAGGTTGGGTTTCTGGGTCGCCAAAGCGGCAGTTGTATTCCAGTACTTTGGCGCTGCCGTCTGGTGCGATCATCAGGCCCGCATACAGGAAGCCAGTGTAAACATTGCCTTCAGCCGCCATGCCATCAACCGTTGGGCGGATAACGTTAGCGATTGTCCAATCGTGCACGCTTTGGGTAACGACAGGTGCAGGGGAGTAAGCGCCCATGCCGCCAGTGTTTGGACCGTGATCGGCATTATCACGGGCTTTATGGTCTTGGCTGGTTGCCATGGCGAGGATATTTTTACCATCGACCATCACGATAAAGCTGGCTTCTTCGCCTTTTAAGAATTCTTCGATAACCACGCGAGAACCGGCATCGCCAAACTTGTTGCCCGCGAGCATATCTTCGATGGCGGCATCGGCTTCGGCTTGATCTTGGGCGATGATCACGCCTTTACCTGCGGCTAAACCGTCGGCCTTGATTACGACTGGGTAACCTGTCTTGCCCGTCAGTTCACGCACGAAGGCTTTAGCGTCTTGGATTTCGGTACAGTTTTTATAACCCGCCGTTGGGATATTGTGGCGTGCTAAGAAGTCCTTAGTGAACGCCTTAGAGCCTTCTAACTGTGCTGCCGCTTTGGTTGGGCCGAAAATGGGTAGACCCGCAGCGTTAAAGGCATCGACCAGGCCTAATACCAGCGGCGCTTCTGGGCCAACGATGGTGAGTTCGATCTGATTGGTTTGAGCAAAATCGAGCAGGGCAGGAATGTCCGTCGCGCTGATGTTGAGGTTTTCTAACTTCGGCTCGAGGGCTGTGCCCGCGTTACCCGGTGCAACATAAACCAGCTCTACCTGTGGGGATTGTGCCGCTTTCCAAGCTAGGGCATGTTCGCGGCCGCCGCCACCAATAACTAATACTTTCATGTTAAGTCATCCCTTTGAGTTTTAAATTCTTGTGGTTAGATTTTTAGCGCTACAGAGTGCGATAAACGAAACAGCCAGCACATGGCGTGCTGGCTGTAGGTGGCATTAGTGACGGAAGTGGCGCATGCCCGTCATTACCATGGCCATGCCGTGCTCGTCGGCAGCGGCGATGATTTCAGCATCGCGCATTGAGCCACCTGGCTGGATGATGCAGCTGATGCCCGCCGCCGCTGCGGCATCGATACCGTCGCGGAATGGGAAGAAGGCATCGGACGCCATCACAGAGTTAACCACTTCTAAGCCTTCATCGGCCGCCTTGATACCGGCAATCTTGGCGCTGTAGACGCGGCTCATTTGGCCGGCGCCGACACCGATGGTCATGCCGTCTTTAGCATAAACAATGGCGTTAGATTTAACGAACTTGGCCACTTTCCAGCAGAACATTAAGTCCTTCAGCTCGCTCTCGGTCGGTTGACGCTTAGTCACGACTTTAATGTCATCTAAGCCAACCATGCCTTGGTCGCGGTCTTGCACCAGCAGACCACCGTTCACGCGCTTGTAGTCTAAGGTTTTGGTCTTAGTATCCCATTGACCGCACTCTAACAGACGCACGTTGGTTTTCTTGGCCACTACATCGCGGGCAGCTTGGCTCACGACTGGCGCAATAATCACTTCAACGAATTGACGCTCAACGATAGCGCTAGCGGTTGCTGCATCTAACTCGCCGTTGAAGGCGATAATGCCGCCAAAGGCTGACGTTGGGTCAGTTTGATAGGCGCGGTTATAGGCATCGAGCAGATCTTTACCCAGTGCAACACCACATGGGTTAGCGTGTTTAACGATAACGCAAGCCGGTTCGCTGAACTCTTTTACGCACTCAAGGGCGGCATCGGTATCGGCGATGTTGTTGTAAGACAGTGCTTTACCTTGCAGTTGAACTGCCGTTGCGACTGAGGCTTCATCGATCTTAGTGTCAACGTAGAAGGCTGCAGTTTGGTGGCTGTTTTCACCGTAACGCAGATCTTGCTTCTTCACTAATTGAGTGTTGAAGGTGCGTGGGAACTTAGAGTCTTCGAAGCACTCATCAGTGCTATGCGCAGGAACCATAGTGCCGAAGTAATTGGCGATCATGCCATCGTAACCGGCAGTGTGTTCGAAGGCGGCAATCGCTAAATCGAAACGGGTCGCGTGAGTCGTGCTGCCATTGTTGGCGGCCATTTCGGCTAATACGCGGTTATAGTCGGCCGCATTTACCACGATAGTCACGTCTTTATGGTTTTTCGCCGCAGCGCGCACCATAGTCGGGCCACCGATGTCGATGTTTTCAATCGCATCTTCTAAGGTGCAACCGGCTTTAGCAACGGTATCGGCAAAAGGGTAGAGGTTAACCGCAACCAGATCGATTGCATTGATGTTGTTGGCAGCCATGACATTTTCATCAAGACCGCGACGCGCCAAAATGCCGCCATGCACTTTAGGGTGCAGGGTTTTAACGCGACCATCCATGATCTCAGGGTGTCCTGTATAGTCAGATACTTCGATAACAGGCACGCCGTTATCCGCTAACAAGCGAGCGGTGCCGCCCGTTGACAGCAGTTCAACGCCTTGGGCGTGTAATGCTTTGGCGAATTCGAGAATTCCGGTTTTATCTGAAACGCTTAACAGCGCGCGACGAATGGGTCTGGCATTATTTGCAACAGTCATTTGGGTACAGGGTCCAGTTATTTTAGTTTCAAGGATCTTTCGGAAAACAGAACAACTTCTATCGGATTCTGCTTTCCAAAAGCCCCTTGGTCCTACTTATATTTTTTGTCCCAGCGTCAGGCGCGCGTATTCTACCGTAAAACTGGATTTACGGGTGTTTTTTCTGCGCGATTTCACAATATTGATATCAGAACAAAGTGCCGTGGTTTTTGACTGAAGGATAAATTTAAAAATAGCCCTTGACCTTGGAGTAGGCTCTAAGGTTTATACTCGCCCTATGATGTTGATTGTCAGCGAAGGTTGGCATGAGGCAAGCTAAGCTGCAAAGGATAGAACTATGTACCGCATTGGTGAGTTAGCCGATTTATGCGAAGTGAAAGCCGATACCCTTAGATTTTATGAGAAACACGGCCTGCTTTCGCCTTCGAGCCGCACCGACTCTGGCTATCGGGTCTATACCGATGCCGATGCCGCACGGCTGCGTTTTATTCTACGGGCGAAGGCGGTAGGTTTTAGCTTGAGTGAAATTAGCGAGCTGCTTTCTATCGAGTTGGATAAATCCAATTGGGCTTGTGCCGATGTGAAGGGCATGGTCGACGTTAAGTTGGCTCAGGTGCAGACTAAGATTGCCGAGTTGCTGCATTTTCAAACCAGTTTGCAAAAACTGTCGGATGCCTGCTGCGGCGGGCCGCGTAGCGCCGAACATTGCTCGATTTTAGAAGCGCTGGAGTCGAGCACAGAGCGAGTGCGTGTGGAGCACGACCATGGCCAAACTCCAGATGCGACAACCCTAGATAAGTCAGGGAATTAACTATGTTATTGAAGAATTTTATCGATCTGTTTTTAGATTCCGCCCCTTGGCTGTTGCTCGGCTTGATTCTGGCGGGCCTACTCAAAGTGTTTGTGCCCATGGCTTGGATGCAAAAGCAGCTCGGCGGGCATGGCTTTAAAACCGTGGTGAAGGCGGCGTTGTTAGGCGCGCCATTACCTCTGTGTTCCTGCGGTGTCATCCCCGCAGCCGTTGGGCTGCGCCGCTCAGGGGCATCGAAAGCGGCAACGACTTCCTTTTTAGTTTCCACCCCTGAAACTGGGGTCGACTCTGTAACGGTTTCTTACGTTTTGCTCGGCCCTTTTATGGCGATAGTACGGCCGATTGCGGCGATCACCAGCGCTATTGTTGCGGGCCTTTTAGTCGGGCGAGATGATGACGATGGCAAACCTGCTGTTAAGGCCGAGGCCCTGTCAGACTCGGCTCAGTCAGACAAGGCATCAGCTAGCACTGCGCCAGTCGCTTCATGCTGTGCTTCAAAATCTTTGTCGGCGGAGAAAGTGGTAAAAGCCGAAGCGGTAAAAAGCTGCTGTTCATCGACTAAGGCGCCGGCAATCACGCCAGTTAAGTCTTCCTGCTGCGGCAGTGATAACGCGAAAACGCCAGCAGCCGAGCCAAAAATCAAAATGACGCCGATGGCGGCGCCAAGTCTAATGGCAACTGGCGGCTCAAGCATGGGCGCTGTCACTATGGTTAATGCTGCTAAGGTTAATGCTGCTAAAGCCCATTCCGTAAATGCAGAGACTGCGGGATCATGCTGTGGCACTCAAACTGCCGCGCCTGAAAAAATAGTCGTAGTGAAAAAGGGCGCTTGTTGTGGTAGCTCAAGCGCGAAAACGGCTGACAGCCATCAAGTCGAAGGCGAGAGCTGCTGCGCATCTACACAGGATATGGCAACCGAGCTTAAGTCTGAGTCTGTTATTGCACGAGTAGGCATAGGGCTTAAATATGCGGCGACGGATCTGGTGCGTGACACCACACTTTGGTTGCTGGTGGGCTTATTCTTCGCAGCCATAGTGCAAACCTATGTTCCTGCTGACTTTTTAGCTAAGTGGGGCGATGGATTGCTTGCTATGTTGGTGATGGTGCTAGTGTCTGTGCCTATGTATATCTGCGCTACAGCTTCAACGCCGATTGCAGCGGGCTTGCTACTGGCGGGTGTCTCCCCTGGCGCCGTGCTAGTGTTTATGATGGCAGGTCCTGCAACCAATATCGCCACCTTAGGCGTGGTGACTAAGGAGCTGGGTAAGCGCGCGCTCTATGGCTATCTTGGTGGTGTCTTGGGGGTTGCCTTAGTCGCTGGCGCTTTAGTGAACTATCTGGTTGCTAACTTTGGTTTTGAGGTGATGCCACAGATTGGTGAGCAACATCAAATGTTGCCAGAGTGGCTAGTCGCGACCTCAGGCATAGTGCTCGCACTACTGATGGCGAAAGTGGTATTTGAGAAAATTCCAAGAAGTTGGCTGCGCCGCAGCGACTGCTGCTCATAGTGCTAACGCTAACTAAAAATCCCCAGCAATGACTGGGGATTTTTTATTGTGACACTTTAATGGTGCTGGTCACGCGGCAGAGCGACGCGTGATGCTCAGTCGTTTATTAGTTCGACTTTTTAGCATCGATAAACGGCAGAGTGCCCGTTGGTAGCACTGTGGTGGGCAACTTGCCATCCCACTTTTCGGCCTTGGTCAGTTCGACAAGGTTTTGATTTTGTGCCAGAGCTTCGGCGCGGCTCTTAATGGCAGACGCCTCTGCATCCCCTTTGATCCTAATACTCTCGGCCTCGGCCTTAGCGCGGGCGAGTTGCGAGTCGGCTTCTGCCTGCGCTTGGGTCACGGCGATTTGTGCGCTCACTCTTTCTTTCTCGAGGTTTTGCAGCTGGGTTTGTACCTCAACTTCGGCGCGCATTCTGTCTTCTACCGACTTTTCATAGGCATTGGAAAAGTCGATATTTTCAATCTGCACTGAGGTGATTTCGATGGGGCCTTTGACCGAGTTAGTGATGGCGCTGGTGACATCGATACCGAATTTGATCCGCTCCTGCACGACCGAAATCGCAGTGTATTTACCAAAAATGTTCTCAACTTGCGTTGGCACTTGGCGGTCGAGTAGGCGAGCCACCATGGCATCGATACTCTTAAAGTTGGCATAGACTTCTTCGACACGATCCGGCGGCACGTTGAAGGTGACTGAAGCGTTGAGGGTCGCGGGTTGCTGATCGCGGCTATAGGCTTGTAATGAGCTGTAGCTGGTGGTGTGGGTTTGGGTTGAGATTTTCACGACCGTATCGAACAGTGGCATTTTAAATCCGAGCCCTGGCTCGGCGGTGCCGATGATCTTACCGTTACGCAGAATCACTCCGCGCTCACCTTGGTCGACCGTGTACCAACTGCCAAAGAGTGAAATAAAGAGGATCAGTAAAATCACCAGGGGGATGATTTTAGAGAGGCCAATAGAGCTTGGCAGGTTAAGTTCAGTTTTTATCATGTCGCGTCCTTTGCTGATATGTTGCGATGGCGAATTTATTGGGGCGGAATACGGTTTAGTTTTAATCACTTGGCGTTACATTTTGCAGCAAAATGTATCTTAATGGTTAACGTGAGGCAACAAGACTGCATTGGACTTGTCGATGTGTGACCCAGATGTCATTGCTTATCCTTACAGTGTAAATGTTATTGCGAACTATTCTCACCAAAGTTAGAGTCCCGAAATTAACCCAATTTTCTATCATTTCGCCCCGTTGTTACTTTGCGGAAATCAGGCGAAAAGGCGATAGATTTCAGTGGGTTTAATTGTGCTAACACTTTGTCGTGAGAGGATAAATCCCCGTGTTGCAACTCATCTTTTTGTTGTCGACGCTGACGGCTTGCCTGTTGTGTTATTTGACCAATAAGCAGCAAAAACGATTAGCTCGCCCTTTGCCTAAGCGGCCTTGGCGGTTACTCGCCTATGGGCTTGCCCTCGCCAGCTTGATTGGTTGGCTGAGTCTGTTCACCTTCAGTGCCGCAATGTTTATCTGGATAGCCCTGTTGATGTTGCTTTCGGGCTTAGTGCCTTTTATCTCTCTTATCGGTCGGAAATAAGCCATGACGCGTTTAGCTGAACAGGACAAGTTACAACCCGACTGGTGGACTAAGTCACTGGCAGGGTTAGTGTTAGGTTTTACCTTAGCCCTAGGGCTAGTGGGATTATTTGCTTGGTTTGGTCCGGGCGGAATCGATGCCGATACTAAGGTGCAGGTCAATATGTGGCTGATAACGCCTATCTGGTTATTGATCTTAAGTTTTAGCTTTCTGTTTAAAACCGGACTCAGGGCAATCGGCTACTTGGGCCTATTTAACATTTTGACTTATATAGTTTTATATACCTTTAGGTGATAAGGGATGAAAGTGCGCAGTGATGTGTTACGGGTGTATCAGTCTATCCATATTTGGACTGGGATCATCGCCGGAATAGTGTTGTTTATCGGTTTCTATGCCGGATCGCTCACGATGTTTAAAGGCGCGATTGACGCTTGGTCAATGCCGCCCTCAGTGACTTTACCGCAAGTCTCTGCCGATAGGCTCGATGAGCTAGTGTCGCAGGTGTTAGCGCGGGACGATAAGGCGAAAAATGGCTTTAGTTTGCATTTGAATGATGAACATCAGTCGCCGATGACTTGGTATGAGCAGGGCTCGGAGCGTGAACTCAGCATGAGCAACCAGCTTTGGCATGCCAGCCTCGACGAGCAGGGGCAATTAGTGACTCAACTGAGTACCCCAAGCGAGCTGGCCGAGCTGATTGACCAATTACACCGCACTGCGGGGATTGCTGGTGAAGTGGGTCACGATCAAGCGGGCGTCTATGTGCTCGGCGTCGCCGCCTTCTTATACTTCTTGGCGCTGGTTTCTGGAGTGATTTTCTTACTGCCCACCTTAACTAAAAGCTTTTTCGCTCTACGTAAAGATAAGGGCGAGAGTCGTTTCTGGCTCGATGCCCACAACTTAGTCGGCATCACTAGTTTGCCATTTCATCTGGTGATCAGTTTGACCGTGATAGTGTTTGCCTTCCATGATCAGCTTTACGATGGGCTTAAGCAGGTGGTTTACGGTGAAAAACCGCTGTTTGCCCAACCCGCACCCGACAGAACGCCCTATACGCTCGCCGAT
Organism: Shewanella seohaensis; assembly: GCF_023283775.1. Lineage (NCBI taxonomy): Bacteria > Pseudomonadati > Pseudomonadota > Gammaproteobacteria > Alteromonadales > Shewanellaceae > Shewanella > Shewanella seohaensis. Next base: position 16,020 of record NZ_JAKILE010000018.1, on the reverse strand, counting down.
TTGCCCAAGGTCAGCACAGTTCTGACTAAGGTGCAGGAACTCGCCCCCGAGTATCAAGTGCATGAAATGACCTTTATGAACTTGAATAATCCCCGTGCGACCTTGCGTTTAGGCCTGTACAACCCTAACGGCTTTATGCGCGGGCCAGTTACCGATTACTTATATCTGCATCCCTATAGCCTCAAGATAACCAACAGCACCATTGACCAGAGTGACAAGGGCATTTGGGCCAGAACGGTCGCGGTATTCTTTGGGCTGCACTTTGGCAGTTACGGGGGCGATCTTGGGCGTTGGGTGTATTTCTTTTTAGGCTTGAGTGGCGCTTTTTTATTTTACAGCGGCAACTTGCTTTGGCTGGAAAAGCGACGTAAAAAACAGGCGAGTGAGCAGACGCGTGCTTGCCGATTAATGGCGAGCGCCACCGTGGGGATTTGCTTAGGTTCGGTTGCCGCTCTGGCGGTGAGCATGTTGCTGGGCAAATGGTTCTACTCACAGGTGAGCAATATTAATCATCTCTATCTGTGGTTGTACTATGTCGTCTTCGCCGCCTTAGTGGCCTATGCCTTTTGGCGCGGCGCGGCGAGGGCGGCACTGCTGATTTTACCTCTGTGCGCCTTGGCGAGTCTGGCAATGCCTATTACCTCTGTGATTGGGCTGTTAGTGCCGAATCTTGGCTTATGGGCGCCCCATTCGGCGGCAACGCTCGGGGTCGATCTGGTGGCGCTCGGCTTTAGCGGCGTATTCTATTATGGATACCGACTCACGCGCCATCGCGTATTCAATGGCCCGCAGGACAGTGTCTGGGCCATTCCCAACAAGGAGCCTGTGGCTGAAGAAGCCAGGTTAAAAACGGTCTAAAAAATGGGCGCCCTTATCGGCGCCCTTTTTGTTATTTAGCAATAGGCCTTAAGCTTTTGCCGTCGGCAAGCGAGGTTTGCTTCGCACCAGTAAGTGCGCGCCAAGGTAACAAGAGGTCAGCACAAAACTGGCGGCTAAGTAGAGCAGTAGGCCATGTTCGATATGATTAAAGCGACTCGCAGCAACCGGGCCGATAACCGAACCGACGGAATAACTGAGCAACATAATCTGAGTTGCAGACACAATTTGGCTGCTGGGCAGATGATCGCAGGCCAGACTGATGGCGATAGGGTAGAGGGCAAAGGCGCAGGCGCCCAGCAACACAAAGCCTAACCAGAGTCCAACGAGGGATTTCTGTGTCAGTAAAAAGAGTGCCGCTGCACCAATTAAGCAGAAGGCGGCCATTAATGCACTCTTCTGGAAGCGTGGAGATAAATAGCTCACTAAGGGCTGGACAATCATGCCGCCCATAATGATCAGCGCCATAAATTGCCCTGTCTGCTGGGCAAATCCCATGTCCTGCGACACATAAACAGGTAATAGGCCGTAAATGGGGCCGAGCAATAATCCCGAGACCAAACAACCGACTACGGCGGGTTTACTCAGGTTTTTAAGATCCGAGAGGGCAATCGAGTGTTGCTCGCTCGATTGTGGTTGACCGCGTTTGACTAAGAGCGCGGGTAAACTGGCGGCGGCCAGTAAACCTATCACCACTAAATAGGGAAGGTTGCCCGTGGTACCTAAGTAATCGACCGCGAGTTGTCCGATTGCCGTGCCGCCGTAGAGGGCGGTCATATATAGGCCTAAGCGTTTGGCCCGTTGTTTTTGGGTATCGGCCATCAGCAACCAAGATTCGACGACCACAAAAATCCCTGCCACCGCGACACCAGCAACGAGTCGCGAAGCGAGCCAGATATCGCCCTGTGGCAGCAGTACCATGACCACAACGCTGCACAATAAGATATTGAGAAATAAAATAAATGCCTTGCTGTGGCCAATACGTGCCACGATTGGCGCGATGCAAGGTGCGCCCAGCAATAAGCCTAGGTAGAAAATACTCGCGAGCCATGGTGCGAGATCGGAGCTGAGCTCAAAGTAACTGAGAGACAGCGGGATCAAACTCATCAAATAGCCCGAAGCGAGGGCAAATAGGCTTAAGCCAGCAACAGGCACAAACAGCCCTGGCTTTTGAGTCGATGGAGTTAATGCACTATTTTCCACAAGCGGTACCAAAATGGATAAATCATTAGCGGGAGGTGAGATTACGGGCGCGACTTTAGGCCGAATTTTGTGCAGGGTAAAGTGAGTTAGATTGACTGAGATGGTGAATAATATTTGTGTTTATTATTCATAGAGATAATGAGCTTTAAATGTTACAAGCTTGCGATTTTGTTGTGCGTTTTTTCGACGTTGAATGAAGGGTTATTAAACATGTCGGGTAATTATACTTGAGTGCTGTTAAACATCACTACACGATTTCTCCCCGCCAGTTTTGCCTGATACAGCGCCTTATCCGCGCGGCGCAGCAGGGATTCTGGCGCCTCGTCTAATGCGCTCATCGCGGTAAAGCCGATACTGACACTGACGCTGAGCTGTACATCATCATATTCCATGGCGGCCTTGGCAATGGCTTCCCTGATATCGTTAAAAAACTGCAGGGCATCATACCCAGTTTGCTCGAGGAAGATTATCGCAAATTCCTCACCGCCGATCCGAAAGAATTTACCTGGACTCGTCATCAGGGTTTCGGTAATCGCGACAATCCGCTGTAACACATAGTCCCCTGCGGTATGGCCAAATTGGTCATTGAGCATCTTAAAATGATCTATGTCCATCAAAGCAAAGTAAAAGGCTTGTCCCTGTTCATGGAACACCGCGATGGCTTGTTGGATTTTTTGGGTAAACACCCGTCGATTGGCCGCACCTGTTAAATGATCCGTTGAGGCAAGGTATTCGAGTTCTTTCAGCTGTAGACGCAGGCTGATGTTCAGGCTAATCCAATTGGCTAAGCACTGTAACTCTAAGGCGTGTAAATCGGTGTAATAATTGGATTGCTGATGGGCAACATTAAGTGTGCCCAAACAAATATCCCCATAGAGTAATGGGGCGTCCATGCAGGTATTCATGCCGCTCTGGGCAAGCATGATGCAGTCCAGATCTGCGGATGTCGTCAGATCATCGCAAATCAGTACTGTCTTGTTAGTGAATACGCGCCCAACAAAGGTGTTAGCAATCGGGACTCTAAAGTCGAGTGGAATAGCCTTATCGCCACTGATGGAATAGATTTTTAGGTAGTCGGCATCGTCCTTTAAGGTGATGCTGACTCGTTGTGCATCAAAGAGTTGATAGATCCATTGGGAAACCGTATCGAGCACTTCTTGGAGTGAGGTCGCCACGGCAAGCGCCTGCACAAAGTCCACGGGGAAGCTAATCTGATGTTCCTTGGCACTATCAGATAAACTCAAGGGGTTAAAATATCTGTCCATCGCTATCCCCTCCCTTAAACGCCTTTGGTCATTTAAAGCAATATTTTAAATGCCTAAATAAGGTTCTAGCTGCAATATAGAGTGAGTTTGCACGCTCTGCAATCTTTGTTGGTTTTAGGTTAAAGAATCTCTTGTTTGCATTCAAGCTGACACAACTTGATAGGGCCGCGCGAAGGGGGAGATAGCTTGAAAATCCGCATCATCTCGGGGCTCAGACGGTTGTTGTTCGGCGAGCCGTTAAATTGAGTGGTTGTTTAAATGTGAATAAATTGGAAAATATGCAGCGATTGTCTTTGGTGGGATTTTTGGTTGTAAAAGTGTAAATGGTTTAGATATTTTGGTTTTAACTGCTGTTTTTAAGATTAAATTCAGCCTTTATCACTTGGTCGAAAACTAAAGTTTGATGTATGTCACAGTTTTAAACATTTATTCAATTACAGCTTTGGCAAACTTTTGCGGTATTTTTGTACGTTTGAAAATTTTGTACATAAGTTCAGATCAAAAACAGGTGATTTTTATCTCGAAAATGGCATTTTTGCGCCTTTTGTCTGCAGTATTTGTGGTTGCTTGGTGGCAAAAGTACAAAATAAACTGCTTTGCCAAGTGTGACCTATGCCCTAAATTTGCCTAAAAAAATAATGGTATGAAGGTTGTCACCATGTCCTTAGAGCAATCAACGTCGGTTCCCCCCAATCATTCGCCCGCGAATGCCGGGCTTGAAAAGAAAAAAATGCTGATCTTAGTGGCGGATATTCTGCTGCTATTCGCGCTGTATTACGGTTTACCCTTTGACCAAGGGGTCAATACAGGGCTGGCTATCTTAGTGTTCGCCGCCATCTTGTGGTTAAGCGAAGCGATTCACATCAGTATCACGGCGATTTTAGTGCCGATTTTGGCGGTATTCTTTGGGGTGTTTGAAACCAAAGAAGCCATGAGTAACTTTGCTAATCCCATTATCTATCTGTTTTTCGGTGGTTTTGTATTAGCCGCGGCGCTGCACCATCAAAAGATCGATACCCTGATAGCGCAAAAATTATTACTGGCCTCCAAGGGTAAACTCAGTATTGCCTGTTTAATGCTGTTTGGCGTGACGGCGTTGCTGTCTATGTGGATCAGTAACACAGCAACCACGGCGATGATGTTGCCACTCGCGCTGGGGATTTTGCAGCAGCTCGATCGCAAGATGTACCACAGCACTTATGTGTTCTTACTGCTTGGGATTGCCTATTCCGCCAACATTGGTGGCATTGGTACCTTAGTCGGCAGCCCGCCAAACGCGATTGCCGCGGCGCAGGTCGGCCTAAGCTTTAGCGACTGGCTGAAGTTTGGCATTCCTACGGTGATCTTGATGTTACCTATGATGCTTTTGGCACTCTACTGGTACTTTAAGCCGGATCTATCGGCGCAATGTAAGTTGGATGTTGAAGAACAAAAACTGACTTTCCAAGGCAAACTCACCTTAGTTATCTTCCTCGCGACGGTTTGTTGCTGGATTTTCAGTGTGCCGCTGGCCAAAGCGCTCGGTGGGATCACGCAATTTGATACCGTCGTCGCCCTTGGCACTGTAGTGTTGCTGGCAGGACTTGGGCTCGTAGGCTGGAAGAAGATCGAATCGACCACAGATTGGGGCGTATTGATCCTGTTCGGTGGCGGTTTAACCTTGAGTGCCGTGCTCAAAAGTACTGGTACCAGCGTGTTCCTCGCGCACTGGATGACGGATATTTTTGGTAGCACCCATATGTCGCTGTTCGTGTTCGCGGTAATCGCTTTCGTGGTGATGCTGACCGAGTTTGCCAGTAATACCGCGAGTGCCGCGCTGTTAGTGCCAGTATTTGCGGCGATTGCCGAAGCATTAGGGGTATCGCCTGTGATGCTCTCAGTGCTGATTGGTATTGCGGCTTCCTGCGCCTTTATGTTGCCAGTGGCGACGCCGCCTAACGCCATTGTTTACGGCTCTGGCCATATTAAGCAATCGGAAATGGTGCGAGTGGGTATGATAGTTAACTTCCTCAGCATGATAGTGCTGGGCATTATTGCCCACACCTTCTGGGAAGTGTAAACGCGCCTGATTCATTCAAATAAAATACCCAGCTAGGCTGGGTATTTTTATGGGCGAAACTATAGATTCTAGCAATAACGCTGCAGCCATTGGTCGAGCGCCGACTTGGGTAAGGCGCCCGCTTGCTGGGCGATAAGATGCCCCTGTTTGAATATCATCAGCGTAGGGATAGAGCGGATCCCAAATTGCGCCGCCAACGCCTGTTGCTCCTCGGTATTAATCTTGCCGAAGCGAAATTGTGGTTCCCATGCTTTGGCTGCCGCCGAAAAGGTGGGCGCAAAGCTTTTGCAGGGGCCGCACCAGCTCGCCCAAAAATCAACAACGATTGGCAACTCTGACTTGTGAGCATGATTGATAAAATTGGCGCTCGTGAGCTCAATGGGCGCCGCCGTAAACAGATTCTGTTTACATTTGCCGCAGGTAGGCTGCTCAGTTAACCGCTCTTGGGGCACGCGGTTTAAGGTGTCACAGTGGGGGCAGGCGATAATCATGGGATGGCTCCTTAGCTCAATGCATGCTGTAGATATGGGGACGTCGTGGCAAATTTAAAGGGAGTTAAAGGCGTATCGAAACCTGCACCACAAAATGGGTGAGCTGCACCGACAAGCTCGGTTGGCGATGTTAGAATAGGCTCTTTGATGAATCACTTGTATGTAAGTGAAGACGAAGAGATTAATTAAATGACTGAATTAGAAGTTGTCGATCTGGTTATCGGCGAAGGAAAAGAGGCCGTAAAAGGCGCGTTGATCACCACTCAATACCGCGGTTTTTTGCAGGATGGCACTCAGTTTGATTCCTCCTATGACCGTGGTCAGGCATTTCAATGCGTGATTGGCACTGGCCGAGTGATTAAAGGTTGGGATCAAGGACTGATGGGCATGAAGGTTGGCGGAAAACGTAAGTTATTCGTCCCTGCGCATTTAGCCTACGGCGAGCGTCAAATTGGTGCCCATATCAAGCCAAATTCTGACCTCACCTTTGAGATTGAATTGCTTGAAGTGCTCACCCGCGATTAAGCGTTAGCTTGATGGGGTCAGCATCTGGCTGACTCCTTTGTGCGGCTTGCCTGCTCCCCTTTGGCTTTATCCTTTTTACTATGTCCCTTCGGCATTAACTGTTTTACACTGGACGAAAATCCCCCAATTTAACAACAGAGACTTTTCGTGGTAGCGGATTCTGCAGCAGAAATAAAGCAACTTCAGGCCGAAATCGCCGAGCTTAAACGTGAAAATGCGCGGTTAACGGCGCTCAATAATCGCGCCGAAGAAAAACTCTTTGCCGCCCTCGATGGCAATGGCTTGTGTTTGTGGGAGCAGCATGTTCCCAGTGGCAATCTCACCCTTTTCAATGTGAAGTGGGGCGAACTGCTCGGCTTTAGCCGCGAGGAGCTTCGCGCCCATGTCGACAGCTGGAAAAGCAAACTTCATCCAGAGGATAAAGACTGGGTAATCAAAGCCTTTGAAGACCATGTGAATGGCAAGGCCGATTATTATCAGGTCGTACACCGCATGCTGCACAAAGATGGCAGCATCACTTGGGTGTCGGATCGTGGCCGCATTGTTGAGCGTCTACCCGACGGCACGCCGCTGCGGATGATGGGCAGCCATATCGATATCACTCAAGAAAAGCGCTACGAGCTGGATTTAGCAAGGTTAGCCCATAGCGATCCGCTCACCAACCTGATGAACCGCCAAGCCATCACCACTGCCTTCGATGAGCTATTGCAACCCGGCCAGCGCGGGGCGTTATTCTTTATCGATCTTGATGGTTTTAAAGCCTTAAATGATCACCATGGCCACAAGTTTGGCGATAACTTATTGGTGCATGTGGCGCATTCCTTAGTGGAACATTCGGGCGCGCAGGCGAAGATCGCGCGGCTCGGCGGGGACGAGTTTGTGATTGTCCTGCCCACTTCGGATATCGAAGCCTTAGGAATGCTCGCGCAATCCTTATTGGATGTTTATCGACAGCGTTTCTTACTCGATGGTTGCGAGGTGGCGATTAGCCTGAGTATCGGTATCGATATTTTTGAGTATGGTGATCGTTTTGCTCAAAGCTGCGATCGCGCCGATGCCGCTATGTATCGTATTAAACACCAAGGGAAAAACGGCTACAGCTTCTCTCGGAATGAGCGCGCTATTGACCGTTAATCGGCGGCAGATGCGCCTAGCTTGCGCGTCTTTATAAAGTGATATTTCACAGCTGACAGCCCCACACCTCAACGGCGGCATCTTGTTTGTTCGGCGGGCCAATCCAATGACTCATAGCTTGGCACTGCGTCTCCCCCGAAGCCTGAGTGAAGCACAGCTCAAAATCCCCCGCCTCGGGTGTGCGCCCTAGGCGTAATCTCGGCAGCACGGGCAACTTAGGTTGATAATGCCAACTGCCATTGCTAAATACTGCATCATCGGGGATTTCCATTCCCGCGCCCGTGCCTTTGACTCTGGCCTCAGTGAGGCGTAATCCTTGAGTGGTGACTTGATAGTCTTCTTCCCAGCGGATTTTTTCTATACTGTGGTTCCACGCGAGGGTGAATTGCTCTGTGGGCACTTGCGCCCACAGTGTGCCCGCTAGGCCTAAACATAGACCTAGCATCTTATTGCCTTACCTTTGCATACACTCAAAACCTTACCCCTGCTCGGCAAGACGTTTCAGTTTGCGCGCTCTAAGGCTGTGCTGCACGATAAAGAGTAGCGCCAGACCAAAGCCGATTTCATCACTGAGCGGTGTCGCAAGGATTAAACTGGCTCCGGCGAGGAAGCCGATAACACGCTCCCACCAATAGAGTTTTTGCAGTAAGAAACCGGTGAAGATCACGCCCCAGATGCCTATGCCCACGGTGGCTTTTAACATCACAAAGCCGATGGCAAGCCAGCTATCGCTTTGTAGCATAAGCGCCGGATCGTAAACCGCCATAAAGGGGATCACAAAGCCAGCGATAGCGATGCGAATCGCCCATAGGCTGATCTTCAGCCCAGATTCTTTTGCGATTGGCGCGGCGGCAAAGCAGGCCAAGGCGACGGGAGGCGTGAGATCGGCCATAATCCCAAAGTAAAACACAAACATATGGGAGACGATCAGCGGCACACCTAAGTCCAGCAGGGCGGGGGCGGCGATCGAGCTGGTAATAATATAGTTAGGGATACTCGGGATGCCCATGCCCAACACCATGCAGGTAAGCATAGTTAACACCAGCGAGAGGAAAAGGTTATCTTGACCCACGGCGAGAATGTAACTGGCGAAGGTTGAGGCTATCCCCGTCAGCGAGACGATCCCGATAATCACCCCAACAAGGGCGCAGGCAATCCCCACGGGCACCGCATGGCGAGCGCCATCGACTAAAGCGTGCAGGCAGATGGTCAGGGTATCTTTGCCCCCTTTGATAAACCAGCAGACAGCGACAAGTAAGGCGATGACCCCAAAGACGACGGCGATACCCATCTGGAAGAAGCCAGCACACAACACCCCAAGGGCAATCCAAAAGGCAAAGCGCATCGCATTAGAAGGTAGGCGCAGCACAATTGCAGAGCCTAAGATCACAATCGAAGTCAGAGCTAAACCGACCATGCCGGAGAACAGTGGCGTACGTCCCGAAAAGAGCAAGTAAATCAAAATAAACAGTGGGATCAGCAGATACCAGCGCTCCTTCACTGCCGCCCAAGGATCGGGGCATTGGTCCTTAGGCAAACCACAGAGATTGGCGCGTTTGGCTTCCAGATGCACCATCCAGAACACTGAGCTGAAATACAACAATGCGGGGATTAACGCCGCTTTGGCGATTTCAATAAACGGCACGTTAATAGTTTCGGCCATGATAAAGGCCACCGCGCCCATGATGGGCGGCATAATTTGGCTGCCCATACTGGAAGTGGCTTCTACACCGCCGGCAAAGGCGGGGCGGTAGCCAAAGCGTTTCATCAAGGGAATGGTAAATTGCCCCGTGGTCACCACGTTGGCAACGCCCGAGCCTGTAATTGTGCCCATCATCGCCGAAGAAACCACGGCCACTTTCGCCGGGCCGCCGAGCTTATGGCCGAATAAACCCATGGCAAAATCGGTAAACAGACGGATCATCCCCGCCTGCTCTAAAAAGGCACCAAAGAGAATAAATAGGAAGATATAGGTAGCCGACACATAGGTTGGTGTGCCGTAGAGCCCTTCGGTACCGAAGGATAACTGATTGATAATTTGGTCAACGCCGTAGCCACGGTGCATTAAGTCACCGGGGAGATATTGGCCGAATAAGCCGTAGGCCAAGAAAATACAGCAGATAATCGGCAGTGCCCAGCCCATCACCCGCCGCGCGGCTTCAAACACTAAGACAATTAACACAACGCCAATTACCATATCGGCATCGGTGAGTTCACCGGAGCGCTGGATCAAGTCGGCCTCAAAAAACCATTGATAGGCGGCCGTTGCCATGCCCGCAAGACCAAGTACCCAGGCTAAGGGTTGCCAAGGGCGAGACTTGCCCACCGCCGGATAACTTAAAAATACGATTAACAGTAAAAAGCCTACGTGAGTTGCCCGCAAAACTTGGGTCGATACGGGATGAAAGGCGGCAGTAATGATTTGAAAAATAGAGAAAAGTAGCGCGGTGTAAAACAGCGCCTTGGGCCAGTCACTGGTCTTAGCGCCTAGTCCTTGTTCGGAATCGCTCATATTTATGCCTCACAGCATTAGACTACAGAGGGCGACGCAGCACTTGAGTGACGTTATCACTCAAGTGCTTAGGTGAAAAACGGGTCGCACAGATTGAGGTTACACCCTTAGAGTGCGCCAACTTCTTTGAAATAACGCTCAGCACCTGGGTGCAGTGGCGCAGGCAGGTTTTTGGTTGCCTTGTCTAATTGAATGGCTTTCGCCGCTGAGTGGGCGTTGCCGAGGCGGTCTAAATGCTCAAACATCAGTTTAGTCATCTGATAGGCTAAATCGTCAGACACACCGGCTTGAGTCACAAAGAGGTTTTGAATCGCAACCGTAGAGACATCGGCGGTTTGGCCTTCGTAGGTGGCTGCTGGGATCACCCCATGTTGATAGGCTGGGTTATTGATTTTGCCGATCACATCTTCGGGAATTTCCACAAAGTTGATTGGCATAGTCGCGGCTAAATCGCGGATCGCTGCCATACCTAAGCCCGAAGATTGTAGGGTCGCATCTAACTGACGGTTCTTAATCAGCTCGACCGATTCGGCATAGGGTAAAAACTCCACTTTGCCCATGTCTTCGTAGCTTAAACCCGCGGCTTTAAAAATGGCGCGCGCGTTGAGTTCAGTACCTGACTTAGGCGCACCGACAGAAATACGTTTACCTTTCAAATCGGCTAAGGTTTTGATACCAGATTCCTTATTGGCCACAATTTGAATGTAGTTAGGGTAAGCGGCTGCGAGCACGCGCACCTTATCTAATGGCTTTTTAAAGCCTGCATCGGCATCGCCTTGATAGGCTGCTGCTACCGAATCGCCTAAGGCTAAGGCCAATTCACCACGGCCCGCTTGCAGCAAGTTGAGGTTTTCAACCGAGGCTTTAGTGGCCTGCACTGAGGTTTTGGCGCCTTCAATGCCTGAGCCATAGAGCTGCGACAGTGCCACACCAATGGGGTAATACACGCCACTGGTGCCGCCAGTTAAGATATTGATAAAGGCAGGTGCGGCCGCCATTGAGGCTGCGCTGAGTGAGAGCGTTAATGCTGCGCCAACGGCGATAAAACGTTTGTTGATTTTCATGCTGAAATATCCTTATTTTTTATTGTGTTATATAGGGTAAGGTAAATCGGACTGTTTGATTGCTACTTTAGTATCACTACTTATATACCCAAATCTGCTCAAAATACAGGCTTTGTCACGAGTTTATATGCAGTCTAAATCGTGATTTATTAGGCGTATAACCAATATTCCAATAGGGCTAACGAGCGTCGGGTGCTGTGATGGCTAAAATGGAATAAGCTGATAAATCGGTAACTTAGCTGCGATTGTGGTTCTGGGTGATCTAGGTAAATAAAACCTTAGCAAAAGACTCAAGCAATGTGCATGTTGCTTTAGTCTAGGTGACATTTTCAGTTTAGGGCTTAGGCTAATTAAATCATCACCTTATTGATAACTTAATCTGTGTTGTTTGCGGGATAAATAACCAAAAACCGAGAGCGAGCCAATAAAAAGGGCTAACCGCAGTTAACCCTTAATTGTCGATATTGGAGGCGCACCCTAAAGTGCCACAATATTATTTAACGTTATCGAGGAGACCTTTAGACGCGTTTTTGGCGTGTTTTGCGGCACGTTTTTCCTTCATCGTCATTAACGGCTGTTTCTTGGCCTCTTTGCGATTTTTTTGCTCTTTACTCATAGTTAACTCCATGTACTTTCAGTGGTTGTTCATCAGGCTAATCATGTAAGCCATTTGCGTAAAACCCGTTCCATGATGTCCTGATTAAAGCGAAACGATTAAACTCGAATTACACCATTTTTAAATCACAACTATTTAAAACTATTGGTAAATTACTTGAATTTATTTGCCTCTCTGAGCGGTACTCGCAAAATAATCTTATCACCTAAATCCTAACTAAGATCCACCCACTACTTAGAATAATTCACGCTAATGGTAGTGCCAATGTGTATATAAAATATGCGGTTTAGCGCACGGTTTTAGCCCCGCGCCATTACCTGCGGGTCGACTTGCCGAGTATGCCGCCGAGTAGTCCGCGCAATATTTGTTTGCCGAGTTGATTACCCACGGTTCGCGCCGCTTGTTTGGAGAGTGTCTCGGCCAATCCTTGGCGGCGTTTATTGCCAAAGATCAGTTCGCTAAACCAGCCTTGATCCGCTTCTTGGGCGGTGGGCGTATTTGCGGTTTTGGTGCTAGTAGCGCCATTGGCCGCTTCGGCGTGCCGTTGATTGAGCCGCTCGTAGGCGGACTCTCGGTTGATTAAAGTGTCGTACTTGCCGCCAATGGGACTCTTGGCACGAATGGCGTTTAACTCCTCTGCACTTGCGGGCCCCATGCGACAGCGGGGCGGTGCAATCAGGGCGCGTTCCACCATAGTGGGCACACCTTTCTCGGCGAGTGTCGAGACTAAAGCTTCGCCCACGGCAAGTTGTGAAATCACCTCGCTGACCACCAATTTAGGGTTGGGCACAAAGGTCTCCGCCGCGGTTTTAACGGCTTTTTGATCCCTTGGGGTATACGCCCTGAGGGCATGCTGAATCCGATTACCGAGCTGACCTAAGATCTCGTTGGGAATATCGTCAGGAAACTGCGAGCAAAAATACACCCCGACGCCTTTGGAGCGGATAAGCCGCATAATCTGCTCTATGCGTTTAAGCAAATTTGCCGGGCAGCCTTCAAACAATAAGTGCGCCTCATCGATAAAGAAGACTAACTTGGGTTTATCGAGATCGCCGACTTCGGGTAGGTTTTCAAACAGTTCTGATAGCAGCCAGAGTAAGAAACTGGAATAGAGGTTAGGGGTCAGGATTAACTTATTGGCGGCTAACAGGTTGATAATGCCGCGCCCTTGTAAGTTAGTGCGCATCAAGTCTTCGAGTTGAAGCGCAGGTTCGCCGAAAAAGTCTTTGCCACCATCGCGCTCTAAACCGAGGACAGAGCGTTGAATGGCGGCGAGGGACTGGGCGCTGATAAGCCCATATTTGGCGGAGATATCTTTGCGCTCATCGGCGACTAAGTTCAGCATGGCGCGAAGATCGTCGAGATCGAGTAACAATAAACCTTGGTCGTCAGCCAGTTGAAACACTATGTCTAAAATACTGCTTTGGGTGTCATTGAGTTCGAGAATGCGCCCGAGCAGGGTCGGCCCCATCTCGCTCACGGTTGTGCGTAAGGGGTGCCCTTGCTCTCCAGCTAAATCCCAGAAAACCACAGGATTGGCCTCGGTTTGATATTCCTCAATCCCGATTTCGGCGGCCCGCTGGAAGAGTTTGTCGTTTGGTGTGCCCGCGACGCCAAGCCCAGAGATATCGCCTTTAATGTCGGTGATAAATACTGGCACACCTTGGCGGGAGAAGCCTTCGGCGAGGGTCATCAGCGAAACGGTTTTCCCCGTCCCGGTAGCGCCTGCGATCAGTCCGTGGCGGTTGGCATATTTAAGATTTAAGTGAACCTGTTGCTCACCTTTACCTAAGAGTAGAGTATTCAAGCGCAGTCCTTGTCTTAATTAGCCCCGTGATCAACCAATGGGGCGTCGGTCATGAGTGGATAAAAAAACATCACTCAGTGTTTGCCTTTCGTGGATCTGTGTCAATATCGTTGAGCACATAATCGATACAGCTCAAGTCAAGCTTGCCAATGTTAGCTTGGTTAAGTGTAGCTATTTTGTTGAGGAGCCTAAGATGAAAACCCCTTTGATTATGTTAGTCTTGTCCGCATCACTGTTGACCTCCGCCTGTGCCGAGTTAGCCTGTTCTGCCCGGACGGATGTTGACCCCTATGAACCCATGCTAGATAAACAGCGCTGCGTGGCCGAGGCGGATAAACAGTTGGCAGCCCACGAGAAAGCCAAAAAAGCTGCAGAGGACCAACAGCTTAAAGAAGCTGTAGATAGAGCGATTCAACAACGTCAATAGAAAGGATTGGTATGAAGGGAGCGGGAGGAACACAGGGCGGTATTGGCCAATTTTTTATTGGACTTGCCATGATGTGTGCAGGATTTTATCTGTTATTCAATGCGATACAGGTAAGTTCCAGTTTTGGACTGGGCTATGGACTCTACCGCATGAATGCCTTTGGACAGGGATTCTCGATCACCACAGGTATGGTGATGCTGCCGTTTATCCTCGGGATAGTGATGGTGTTTTTTGATGCCAAGACCAAGCTCGGTTGGCTGCTCACCTTAGGCTCCTTAGTCGCCTTAATTGTCGGCGTAATAAGCTCGATTCAGTTTCACTTTAGGGCCATGTCGGCCTTCGATTTGATCGTGATTTTAGTGTTAGCCTTTGGTGGGCTGGGGCTGTTTTTACGCTCGTTAAAAGCGGCGCCCGCCGAGCAGAATGATCCCAAATAACGGCTACACTGAAATCTAGTTCCCATACCCATAGCCTAGGAAATCCAATGCGTTGGCGTGACAGTGACCGCAGCTCCAATATCGAAGACAGACGTGACCAACAGATGGCGTCCGCGGGCGTGCCCAGCGCGCTCCTGCTGCGCTTGCTGCCTTTTCTACTTCGCACCAAAATCGGCCGAGTGATATTGCTGCTAGGCGGATTGTATTTTGCGTTTCAATATTTTACTGGCGGATTATCCCTAGACCCGAGCAATCAAGCGGGGTTCAGCCAATCACAATCGGCCAGCAATACGGCCGCTCAAGATGAAAATGCTCAGTTTGTGGCGGCAATCTTAGGCACCACCGAAACCGTCTGGAATCAATTGCTGCAGGGGCGATATGTCGAGCCCAAACTGGTGCTTTATCGCAATATGACCTCAACGGGATGCGGTATGGGACAGGCGCAATCAGGGCCTTTCTATTGCCCCGCTGATAGCAAAGTTTATATCGACTTGAGTTTTCTCGAGGAGCTGAAAAAACTTGGGGCGCCGGGGGATTTTGCCTTCGCCTATGTGATTGCCCACGAGGTGGGTCACCATGTGCAGAACCTACTCGGGACCAGCACTAAAGTGCGTCAGGCGCAGCAAGCCGTCGGCAAGGCGCAGGCCAATCAATTGAGTGTTGCCCTTGAATTGCAAGCCGACTGTTATGCTGGCGTGTGGGGGCATTATGTCGACAGGCAGCTCAATTTGCTCGAAGCCGGAGATGTAGAAGAGGGCATTGCTGCTGCGAGTGCCGTGGGGGACGATCGCTTGCAAAAAATGGCTGGCCGAGCCGTACAACCCGAAGCTTTTACCCATGGCAGTTCGGTTGACAGGGTAAAATGGTTTAAGACGGGTTTTGCCTCAGGCAAGCTTGCCAGCTGCAATACATTTAATGGCAAATAGCGAACCAGTAATCGCGTCAACGTAGGATGGGTCGATGGCATTTGAAGATAGGTTTCGGCTCAGTAGCCATGGGGTGATCACTAACGATGCAGGCCAAGTGTTACTCCTTAAGGCAAATTACGGCAATTGCGCCTGGGGCTTACCCGGCGGCGCCTTAGAACCAGGAGAGACCATTCACGAAGCGCTGCTGCGCGAATGCCAAGAGGAACTGGGGCTGGCGGTGAACGTCCACTACCTAAGCGGCGTGTATTATCACAGCACCTATCAATCCCAAGCCTTTATCTTTCGTTGTGAGTTTGCATCTGCCGATGCGGTGATTCGCTTGAGCCATGAACACTCAGAGTTTGCCTTCCATGATATCGACACGCTTAGCGCGGTTCAGCTGCAAAGAATTAAAGATTGTCTTAATTTCAATGGTGTTGTCGTGAGTGCAAAGTTTTAAGGCTTTGTCAGCAAGCACGGGTGGTTGCTTTTAAAAGCAAAGTCAAAGTCGTGGGGCTTCACCCCACACCCGACCAAGAGGGGATCAACAGCAATTCCCTCTTGGATCTCCCTTGCCGCGCCTAACGGAGTTGAAAGCCCCTTGTGCTCATTGCCAAATTTGCTATCGCTTCCGAAGGATGCGTCCCTGCACCTGCGAAAGCTAGCTCGCCATATATGGACCCATCCGGTTTGCAA
>NZ_JAKILE010000017.1:0-131482 GCF_023283775.1 Shewanella seohaensis | reverse complement strand
ACTCATTCATTGATTTAATTTTTTGATTACTCGCCAAACGGCAGAGTAATTTCGATTAACTCAACACCTGTGAGTGTCCACACAGATTTGCTTGATAAATTGTTAAAGAGCATGGTTATTTGCCTTGGGCGTTTAACGCTTTTGGCTTTCACCGTTGACCCCGCTGGGCCAGTGGATGCGCATTATAGGGATGTCAGATTTTACCGCAACCCCTTTCGACAAAATAATGAGAAAAAGCGACGTGAGTGCGCAATTTTTAAACCAAACTTCGGTTTTAGCGCCTAATTCGCTGTAATTTCCATCACTTTGGTTATATTTATCGCCCTAATAACGCCGTTAGCACGGGTCACACTGCAAAACGATAAAGTAAATACTGCACTTTTTGTTGTTAAGCTCTCGGTTCGAGCTCAATCTCGCCGTTCAAATCGATTGATACACGCTTTAAATAGCAAGATAAGCTACTTCTTTAAAAATCCCGGCACATCGGCAATGCTATCGAGCACTACAGACGCCTCGCTATCATCAGCGATTGCTTTACCAGTACGGACGAGGATACGTGTCGGGACCCCTGCAGCTTTGGCCGCAAGCATATCGTCTGCTTTATCGCCCACCATGACCGACTGCGACAAATCGATTTTCAGGAATTTTGCCGCATCGAGTAGCATGCCAGGTTTTGGCTTGCGGCAATCGCAATCGACTTTATATTCACCGAGACCTTTTTCATTATGGTGCGGGCAATAATAGATGCCATCGAGGTCGACACCTTTATCGGCAAAGTTCCAATCCATCCATTCGGTGAGACTGTGGAATTGATCTTCAGTATACATGCCACGGGCAATCCCCGACTGATTGGTAACCACCACCAATTTGTATCCCATTTGCTTTAAGGCGAGGCAGGCTTCAAACACACCTTCTATATATTCAAAGTCATCCACCTGATGCACATAACCATGATCTTTGTTGATCACACCATCACGGTCTAAAAATACGGCTCGATTGACTGTACCCACAGTACTACTCCACTCACTAAAAACGGCGCTTAATGCGTAATTTCCCTATTATTCCATCCATTGCAAGAAATTGCACCGCGAAGTTGTCAGCGACATGACGCAGTTTGAACAAGTTCCGGCTTATCTCGACTAACGCGGGCGTAAAACCGTATTAAATCGTACTTATCCCGATGCATTTCGCCGATAAAATCGCCCGATAATGCTTTTTTAGGCTTAAGGGGTGCGGTATTCAATCGAGCTTTTCCCTTTATTTGTACTGTTTTTAACGGTAACCTTGCACAGATAACAATAAAACACCTAAAAACAGACGGTCATAATGAGTCGAACTACGCCTATAGTCCATAAAACCCGCACCCAATTAGTTGTAGAAGTGCTGAGAGAGAAAATTCTTTCGGGTGATATAGCCGCAGGGGAACCACTCAGACAAAGCGCCTTAGCCGAAGCCTTACATGTAAGCCGCATTCCCGTGAGAGAAGCCTTACTACAGCTGGAGGCGGAGGGGCTTGTGAAGTTCGAACCCCATAAAGGGGCGACCGCGACCGAATTATCCGTTGAACAAGTGACTGAGCTTTTTGAATTACGCGCCATGATCGAAACCGATCTGCTCGCCAAAGCCATACCACGACTTCAAGAAGACGATTTAATAAAAGCAGAACGCGTATTGGAGCAATTGGAATCGGCCTTTAAACATGAAGATGCCGTCGCCAGTTGGAGCGAGCTAAATACACAGTTTCATACCTGTTTATATCAAGCCGCCAATCGTCCACATACGCTAGAGGTTGTCCACGGCCTCAATACTAACTGCGATAGATATATCCGTTTGCAATTGCTGCTCGCAGGAGGCATTCCCGCAGCAGAGCACGAGCACCGCGAACTGCTCAACTATTGCAAACAAAGAGAAACAGAGAAAGCCACGGCGTTGCTGCGACATCATATTTTGCATGCCGCAATGACAATTCGGGATCTCGTCGCCAAACAGGTGGTCTAGATCACGGACTGTCATTCGTTATACCGATAAGCTTTGTTGTCGATTTGAGGCAGCACTTCAGGTTCTGCCTTTTTTATTTGAGAGAAAACACCATGCAGTACGCCACTATCACTGGCTGGGGAAAATGTGTTCCTCCCGCCACCTTGACTAACGATGATCTTGCTACTTTTATCGAAACTTCCGATGAATGGATTAAAAGCCGTACCGGGATCAGCCAGCGTCATATCAGCCATGTGAATACCTCTGAGTTAGCATCGGTTGCCGCTAAACGCGCCCTTGCAGCGGCGGGCATTGACGGCAGCGAAATTGATATGATCATTTTAGCCAGCGCCAGCCCAGATACCTTGATCCCTAATATTGCCTCCACAGTCCAGGCGAATATTGGTGCAAGTTGCGCAGCCTTCGATATCAACGCGGCATGCAGTGGCTTTTTGTATGGCTTAGGCTTAGCCAGCTCACAGATCAAGAGTGGTCAGTGCAAAAAAGTACTAGTAGTCGGTGCCGAACGTTTATCTTTCTACCTCGATTGGTCACGCCGTGAAACCGCCGTGTTGTTTGGTGATGGCGCGGGCGCAGTTATTGTTGAAGCGACGGATGTTCCGGGCGGTGTGTTAGGTTATGAGCTGAATAACGATCCTGAAGGTCGCGATATCCTAAAAGCCGGTTTTGGTACTGCGATGGATAGATTCTCCGCCGAGTCCTTAGATTTTTATATTCAATTCGATGGCCAAGAAATCTTTAAACGTGCCATTAATGGTATGAATAAGTTAAGCAATCAAGTGCTGGAGAAATGTGGCGTCGATAAGGATGAAGTCGATTTAGTGATCCCACACCAAGCGAACGAGCGCATTATCGATACCCTCGTTAGCCGCATGAAGATCCCTAAAGAAAAAGCCTTCGTGAACATCGCTAACTATGGCAACACCTCGGCAGCCACTATCCCTATCGCCATCTGCGATGCATTGGAAAAAGGCTTAATTAAGCCAAACCAAACCATTCTATCTTGTGCTTTCGGTGCGGGGTTAACCTCAGCAGCGCTGTTATTGCAATGGGGCGAGCGCGTAACGCCGGTTCAAGTGAGTGATGCCCAGCTGCCTCCTTGCGAGTTGAGTGGCATTGAGCTGGTTAAACGTGCTGTGGATTATTTCTGTAAGTAATTAATCCCGAACACGGATAAAAGGCCATCTTCGGATGGCCTTTTACATTTTTATCTCTTCAGGTACGCGACGCATTTCATCCCAGTAAATCCCCTGCTTAAAATAGCCCGCGAGTTTTTGATTTAATTCGTTAAAGCTTTTTATGGCAACCTCTTCACCACACAAACATGACCAGACGAATCGATGGCAGTTGTTGTCGAACAAATCATATTCACGGTATTGATAAATGGCCCGCTCGGCGCGGCTCACCATATCACTGGCAATCAGTGGTTGATGTTGATGATTACAGGCAATATAGATTTGGCTACCAGTGCGCCCCGCTAAAAAGCGCTTTACCGATACCGCCCGTATCAGCCCTGAGCCATGTAACTCGACAAGGCAATCATCCGCCAACCAAATGCCCGTATGTTCAATGACCCCAAACACATAGCAGCAGACAATGCTGCCAGGCTGCGGCGAGACTTGCTTAAAGCCCTTTTGCCACTGACTTGGCGCAGCGATCATGGCTTGGTTACCCGTCGATAGCCGTGGCGCCTTACCTAATAAACGGTCACGCTCAAGCTGCTGGCGCTTTTCACGTTCATCGGCGAGCAATAACGCCCCCATAGCCGCGCTGCCTAGCCAAAGTAACGGTAATGGCATCCTCATCCCCTCATGGCATCAGTTATCTGTAAAATGCGTCGTTAATAGATAGGGGTCAAGAAAGTCGGATGGCGTTTGCGCCTCCTGCTTACCCTCACCTTTCTTTAAACCTAGTGTTCATTCAATCTATCCTTGTGTCAGTACGTCTTAGCCTTTGAATTCTTAGTAATAAGAGTGAAGTACAGTTCCACTGAATTGCCAAGTCTCCCGCAAAGGTCACCAAGCATGATACGGGTAACTAACCTTTTAACGGGCCATTGAGTTTCTCAGGACTGCGATGTTGCAGTGTAGTGGGATAAGCGTGAATTAAAGCTGAAATCGCTAGCCAGAGTACAAACTCAGCCGGCTTGATTGTGAAAGAAAAAGAAAACTGAAGCCTTTGTAAAAACAGGCTTCAGCTCAAACGATGACTTTATTTACGACAGCAAGTGCCTTCCGCCGCAGCATCACTTGGCATGACTCACGTTTGGCATAGCCCACGACATCAAGGTGCATCGGATTGCACCTTGATACTAAGCCGTAAAAGTACTGCAAGATTAGAGTTTAACCAGCATTTTGCCTTTGTTTTTGCCTTCGAACAGGCCAATAAACGCCTCTGGGGCTTGCTCTAAACCTTGGTAAGCCGTTTCTTGCGATCTCACTTTACCCGCCTGCAGCCACTGCGCCATTTGAGCGATGAATTCTTCAAACTGGTCAAAGTAATCCATCACAATAAAGCCCTGTATGGTTAACTTTTTGGTGATGATTGCTAAGAGATTGCTTGGACCTGGGACTGGCGTCTGCGCGTTATAATCGGCAATCATCCCACATACAGAAATACGGCCATATTCGTTCAGCACATTCAATGCGGCTTCAAGGTGAGCGCCGCCGACATTCTCAAAATACACATCAATGCCATCGGGCGCCGCGTCACGCAAAGCCTGAGTTAAATCAGTGACTTTTTTATAGTTAATCACCGCATCCACACCCAGACTTTTCACTAATTCAGCCTTCTCATCCGAGCCAACCGAAGCAATTACTTTACAGCCATTAAGCTTAGCGATTTGACAGACAACCATGCCCACCGCGCCCGATGCGGCTGAAACAAACACGGTATCTTTAGGGATTAATTTCGCAATTGTCATTAGACCCACCCAAGCAGTTAATCCGGGCATACCAAGCACACCTAAAAAGTACTGCTCAGGAATATTCGCTGAAGGCAATAAGGTGAGATCCTGCCCATCACTGATAAAGGCGCTGCGCCAGCCACTGACATTGCTCACTTTTGACCCCACCGGGAATTGAGGATTGAGTGATTCAATAACTTCACCTATGGCCCCGCCGTCCATAACCGCATCAATCTGGAAGGGTGGAATGTAGGAATCTTTGTCCATCATACGGCCACGCATATAGGGATCGACTGACATCCAGGTGTTTTTAACCAGTACTTCTCCAGCTTTTAAGGCGGGCAATGTCACCTCGACCTGTTTAAAATTTGCCAGAGTAGGCATACCAATAGGGCGTGATGCTAAATGAATTTGACTGCTTATCATGTACTTAACCTCTATTACGTCGGACACTCTGCAAACAGGGAGTGATATTTCGACAATGAACTAAACTTATTAGCTTGCAAATAGTTTGCGCACAAACTGTTTGCCAATAAACTACCCACAAGTGACGCACAAATCAACTGTTACGCCTGAAAATATTTTGCGCGCAAACTATTTTTACAAAGTAAAATTTGTTAACATCAACCTTCATTGTTCATCCTGGGTAAGCGGTATGGCTCAAAAATTATCAGACAACGTGTGCTTTGCACTCTATTCGGCGACCAACTCATTAGTGCGAGCCTTTCGTCCCATCCTTGACGAATACGATCTTACCTACCCTCAGTACATAGTGATGCACTCACTCTGGTACGTGAACGATGTCAGTCTCAAAGAGTTATCCAACGACACGCGTTTAGATCCCAGCACCTTAACCCCAATCGTTAAACGCTTGGAATCAAAGGGCTTACTCACCCGTAACTTATCCGAGTTGGATGAACGTAAAAAGGTTATTTCCCTCACAGACAAGGGCAGACAATTACGGGAGGAAGCGACTCAGCTCACGGAGAAATTGGTGGCTCGCTCCAAGATGAATGCCGAGCGTATCGAGGAATTACGTCGCTTATGTCTTGAATTAGAAGCCGATTTATCGAAAGACTAGCCAGCCGAAATAGCGTTCTTTAGCACGCTTTCTAAAGCCACCTTTTGTTAGCACTCAATTCTCACGACATGCATTAGATTTAGATATTCAGCTCAAGAAAATCAGACAAAGGGATTTAGGCGCAGAGACAATCATTCTGCAGCGAGGGCGCTAACACATCGTTTAGCGTGAGTAAGCCAGTAATTCACCCACCTTTAATTCTTCAACGCCCCCCATACTTGCCACCTGTGCCAACAACAGTTCGCTGCAGGCCAGTGCGTCAGTCAGGGCGCTGTGGGCGCCATAAATCGGCAATCCATATCGCTCACGGCATGCCCCAAGCCTCAAGCTGCCTTCTTTAAGCACTGAGTGTTCACGTAGCAAGCGGTGTTTTTCCAGCAGCAAGGTATCAATCGCAGGCAGTACAATCGCTTGATGATAAATCGACAAGATATCTTGCTGTAAGAAACGGCAATCGAGTGGGGAATGGTGCGCAACCAACACATGACCATGGGTTTGCGCCACAAACCATGCCATCGCCTCTTCAATGGTCACCGCCTCGGTTAAATGATTATCGAGGATCCCATGAATCGTCGCACTCTGCCCCACACTTCCTTGAATTTGCACCAGTTTTTGCTGTGCGCCCTTCAAGGGAATCGCCCCATTTTCAATTGGCACCAGCCCAATACTTAAGATTTGGTCCTGTAAGGGATCGAGTCCTGTCATTTCCAAATCCATCGCCATCAAGGGCGCCCGGCTAATGGGCAAATCTAAGAGTGGCAATAAGGATTGATAGTAATCCTTAAATAACTCATGCTGACAGCGCAGTGCTCGCCACCTCAGCTTAGCGTTAACCCACCATGGTCCCATTAAAAGCTCCGCATAAATTTCATCTTCATGCCCGACTGGGCATCATGGACCACCTTAAAGGCATCCCGTAGTTGATGCCGTACCAAAGAAGATAAATGTCCAGGTAACAGATAGTTACTGATTTTAAGCCCCTGTGTATGTTGGTAACCTTGATTCGATAAACGCATATGGGCAATAAATTCATGGGCATCGGCCAAGTTAAGCGCATCCTTACGATTGAGAATATTGGCGTCCATCAGCGCGCGGATCCGTTTGGCGGTATTCACTTCCTTAATCCCCGCCGACAGCGCATACACGCGGGCGATATCGTTGATTAACGCATTTCCTTTATGTTTTAAATCAATGCCTTTTACCTCACTGCCATCGCGCTCTAACACAAATTTTCGAAAAAAGCCTAAGGGCGGCGACTCGACGAGGGAATTGCCCGTCATCCCCGCAAGGAAAATATCATTGTCTTTGGTTTGTGCCAGCACTTTATCCTGCAGGGCGTCGAACAGGGATTGCGGGCCAAACACTGAGCGCATATCGAAAAAAATACTCGCATGCATCAATGCTTTAGGCTCAGGCGTGACCACCCACTTTTCAAAGACCTGTTGCCATGCTTTGAGCGACATCCGCCACTGGGGGTTTTGCGCCATGATATTACCAGGACAAAAAGCATAACCACATTGATCTAGCCCCGCGCAAACCGCATGGGTCAAGGCATCGAAATACCCTTTGGCATAATCATCCATTTCCTCGGCCACCAGCAAGCCGTTATCTTGATCCGAACAGGCGGCTTGATCTTGTCGTCCTTGTGAGCCAAAGGCTAGCCAGCAAAACGCCATCGGCGCCTCACCGAGAATTTGTTGATTGAGCACAATCAAGCGCCGCGTTAACGCATCGGTGACCGAGGTCAGCACGCGACCAATCTCCTCAGCCCTTGCATCGGCACTGATTAAATTTTGTAACAACAAGGGAATTTGTTTACTGACGCTGATTAAGCTGGCGAGATCCCGCTGCCGCTCGATTTCACCAATCAGCAGCAAGGGCTGCGAACCTTGGCCACGTAAGATGTCGGTGCTGGTCACCATACCAATGGCTTTCACTTCATCGGTATTTTGATCATCAATAATCGGCAGATGGTGAATATTATGTTCACTCATCAATAGCATCGCCTCGAAAATCAACGCATTGGATGAAATCGAAATCGGCGATGTGGTCATGGCTTGATGCACAGCGATGCGACCATCGAGTCCGGCAGCAAGCACTCGATTACGCAGATCCTTGTCGGTTAAAATCCCCACTAGCTTATGATTATCTGTGACGAGTAAAGACGACACCCGCGAGTTACGCATCAAGAGCGCCGCTTGCGTTACGCTAGCATGGGCATCGATCATAATGGGTGAAGATGACATCAAGGTACTGATTCGACTGGTGGTCGTCAGATCTTTCGCCTTAAACCGCGCCTCGTGACGTAACCGCTTGGCAAAGGCGCGGGTAAAAAATTTATCGAAGTGTCGACTCTCGCTTCGCAGTTGGTCAAACAATGCCTGCGGTAGGTGATATACCAAACTGTCTTCGAGAATCGCGACCCGATTAACCACTTTCTCCCCAGACAACAGCGTCGAAAAGCCAAAAAACTCCCCTTCGGCAACCCTATCCACTAACACCCCTTCGGGATCGCGTACCTCAAAGGCACCGCTGCGAACCAAATACAATTTCGGCGCATCGGCATCAAATTTCACAAAACCCGAGGCTTTGCTGTAATAACCGACGATCACTGACTTAGCACAATGGCGAATAGTGTCCTCTGGCAAGGTATCGAAGGGAGCCGTAGACGTTAAAAACTGCACAACGGGTTGTAATTCGCTGGCGTTCATAGCAACACCTTATTTTAGGTGAATTTTATCCCACTATAGCGCGCACAATTGTTGGGCCATATACGACTAAAGTCAGCCTTAGGCTTGCGCTGACGCCATAAAAACAAAAGGACGCCTATGCGTCCTTTTATCTTAATCTAAATGATATTAGTGGCCGCTGGCCTCACCCGCCCCTTTAGGGAAACGGATAGACTCAACCATATCTTGTACATGGGCTGGTGCCGCTGCGGTCAGTTTGCAGACAATAGCCGCAACCGCAAAGTTCACCACCATACCAACCATACCGATACCTTCTGGCGAAATACCGAGGAACCAGTTAGCCGAGACGTTAGCCGTTGGGTTTACAAACTTGAAGTAGATGATGTAAGCAGCAGTGAACAGTAGACCTATCACCATACCTGCGATTGCACCTTCTTTGTTCATCGTCTTAGAGAAAATCCCCATGATGATGGCTGGGAACAGAGAGGATGCCGCCAGACCGAAGGCGAATGCCACTACCGCAGCCACGAATCCTGGAGGGTTAATCCCGAAGTAACCCGCAATCACGATACCGATACCAGCCGCCAGTCGAGCGTACATCAGCTCTTTCTTGTCAGAGATATTTGGCATCAGGTTCTTCTTCAGTAAATCGTGTGACACTGAAGTCGAAATAACCAGTAACAGACCCGCAGAGGTAGATAACGCCGCCGCTAAGCCACCCGCTGCCACCAGTGCGATAACCCATGCTGGCAGATTCGCGATTTCTGGCGTTGCTAATACGATGATATCGTTGTCGATCTTCATTTCGTTAGGGCTAGCAGCATCTTCCATTTTGCCTTTGGCATAGTAGATTTTGCCGTCGCCGTTTTTGTCATCCCATTTGATCAGACCGGTTTTTTCCCAGTTTTTGATCCAATCTGGCGCAGACTCATAGGCAACACCCTTTTGATCAGGGCCGTTAATGGTCTCAATCATATTAACGCGAGAGAATGCCGCTAATGCAGGAACAGTAGTGTACATGATGGCGATAAACACCAGTGCCCAGCCCGCAGAGATACGCGCATCTTTCACTTTAGGTACAGTGAAGAAACGCACGATAACGTGGGGTAAGCCCGCAGTACCAACCATCAAAGCACCGGTAATACAGAACACGTCGATCATGCTCTTAGAACCATCGGTGTAAGGTGCAAAGCCTAGATCCGCAGACAGATTGTTCAGCTTCTCGAGCAGGTAAACCCCAGAATTATTGCCGGCAGCATCGAGTATTTCAGCGCCGAAACCAATTTGAGGAATGATATGACCCGTCATCATCACAGATAAGAAAATCGCAGGCACCATAAAGGCGAAGATCAGCACGCAGTATTGGGCAACCTGAGTATAGGTAATCCCTTTCATACCACCGAGCACAGCGTAGAAGAACACCACGGCCATACCGATATACACGCCAGTGTCCACATCCACTTCGAGGAAGCGCGAGAATACCACACCCACACCGCGCATTTGGCCTGCGATGTATGTAAAGCAGATGAAAATAGCGCAAATAACCGCTACCGTACGCGCCGCTTGGGAGTAATAACGCTCACCCACGAAATCAGGCACAGTGAACTTACCAAACTTACGTAAATACGGCGCCATACACAGGGCTAATAATACATAACCGCCCGTCCAGCCCATCAGGTACACACTGCCGTCGTAACCGACGAAAGAAACAATACCCGCTAACGAAATAAAGGACGCCGCTGACATCCAGTCGGCTGCCGTTGCCATACCGTTTACAACGGGGTGAACACCGCCACCCGCAACATAGAACTCTTTAGTCGAGCCCGCACGGGACCAAATCGCGATCCCAATGTAGAGCGCGAACGACAGCCCCACAATCAGATAAGTTAATCCTTGTACACCCATTTCCGTTCTCCTTAGTCTTCTTGTACGTTATATTTTTTATCTAAGGCGTTGGCTTTTGCCGCGTAGACAAAAATAAGCGCAACAAAGACATACATAGATCCCTGTTGGGCAAACCAGAAACCTAACTTGAAGCCCATGAAATGGATTTCATTGAGTACATCAACCAATAGAATGCCACATCCAAATGAGACTGCGGCCCAAATAGCCAATAGGCCTAAAACGAGACGTAAATTCTCATTCCAGTAACCTTTTGCTTTATCGTTGTTTTCAAATGCCATAGCGACTCCCCTGTGCTGTTTTATTTTTAAGTCTTGTTAAATCTAGCAACAGCTGGAGTGACCACAATCAAGACCTTAGTCTAATTTGAGAAGTGCCTCACACCAGAAAAAATTGAATAGTATTTAAAATCATAAAGTTAACAATGATTTTACATTTTGGTGCAAAAGTTATTTTTTGAGCAGCTTAGACCAATGTCGAAGATCCTAAGGCTAGAAACGGCACAAATGCCATGCTAGTTGGATGGCAAGATGAGGTAGATGAGTAACAGTAACTGGCTGTGAAATAAATAAAATATTGTACTGCAGAGAGATAAATTGCCGTCAGGAATCTAAGGATTTCCGCTAAGAATTATCAGTAAAAAAGCAAAAAATAACCCAGCATCGCTGGGTTATGGGAAACAAATAAATGGGCGCCAGCATAGACGCAAGTTCAAGCTTATTTTTTGGCGGCTAAGAATTTTACTAGCTCGGCTAATTCTTCAGGATTGTGTACTTTTGAGGTCACTAAATAGCGGCCATTGACTAATAAGGAAGGCACGCCTTTAATGCCCGATAATTCTGCCTGCGAGTCGTAATTCATCACGGAAAATTTCGCATCGACAGAGTTCATCGCCGCATCGACATCATCGGCCTTCGCGCCTTGCGCCACAAAGAAGGCTTTGACCTGTTCAGGGCGAGTAAATTGTTCACCCTTTTCATGGATTTGTTTAAAAATCGCTTCGTGCACTTGCTTGGTCATTTTCAGCTTTTGCGCGACAAAATAGGCTAATTGACTCAGCTCCCATGCCGGACGCCCCGCACCCACCGGCGTACGCTCGAAGGCCACATCTTTGCCTAAGAGTTTTACCGTGGAAGCGATAAAGGGTTCCTGCTTGTAGCAATGTGGGCAGTTATAGGAGAAGAACTCACGCAGCACAGGCTTTTGTGCTTCGCTGATCCCAGCAACAGTGACGTAATCCTTCCCTTCTTCAAAACTCGCCGCCTGCAGTGCAAAGCTCGCACTTAACACTAATCCACAGGCCAGTGCTGCCAAAGGTCGAACAAAATTAGTTAGGCTTATCATATTTTCTCTTCTTATTAGTGACTGCATCATTGAATCGTAAGTCGTTTGCAACACGCACAGGCCATTAAGATACCTCAAAAGATGGCCAAGGTTCTTAAACATTTGTTAACAATAGGCGCTAAATCACCCACTAACAGGCCGCCAGCATCGCAAGGGGCGAAGCAAACTGATACTCAAACCCAAGCTCACGGACTATCGCATCACCTAGAATGACTTTACTGGGTTGTAACTGCCCATTAAATTGCGGCGCCGCTAATCCCAAGGACTCGGCAGCCGCCACATAAAATTCGCTTCGCGAAGGATGCGCTGGCGCGCAAAGATTATAAATTGCGGCGACCTTTTCCCCCTTCACCTTGGCATCAATAATCAAGCTCACCGCCGCAACGCAGTCCTGCAAATGCACCAGATTGACCGCAACATTGCCACCCGCCACATCGGTTTTACCGGCAAAGAAGCGCCCAGGATGACGTTTGGGTCCAACCAAACCTGCAAAACGAACGATGCAGCTATTCGGTTGGCGAGCAAATAAATCTTCGGCATCCAATAACACCTGTGATGAAGCCGATTCAGCCTGTGCGTCAGCTTCGGTCATAGGCTGGTCGAGGGAAGGATAAACGCCCGTGGTGCTGATAAACACTATGCCCTGATAGTGCCAGCCTTGGGTTAGCGCAATTAACTGCTGTAATTCTTGAAGATAGGCGGTATTGCCGTGTTTGAGGCGCGGAGGAATATTAACGACAAGAAAATCGGTCTGAAACAAGTCCTTTAAGGTCTGCGCGTCGGGGAGAACGTCAGCGTCATCCCCAAGTTGCAGTTGGAATCCATGGATCCCCGCCTCAGTGAGAGGCGCTAACTCCTCCGTGCGGCGTTTAGCGCCAGTAACTCGGTAACCCGCTTGCACTAAGTGTTTCGCAAGGGCAAAGCCAAACCAACCACAACCGACAACCGCAACACTTTTTTGATCTGCCACACTCAACTCCATTTCCTTTGACCGACACCCCAAGGTATTTGGGCCAATAGCATACGGAACTCAGGTGGCGGGATTCAAGCTTGGAACGAGCTAAAATAAAAACTAATGCCTTTGTCCATTTGCAAGGTGCGGATCGCGCCCTCGGTTAACTCCTCGGCGCGAATGGTTTTTTGTACTGTCACCCCTTCATCACTTAAAAAACGTAATGAGGCCTCGCTACCATCTTCCTTACAGGCCCACACCTGCGGCTGGCTCACCTCTTTGGTGGTCATAATCACCTTAGCGACAGTGTCGTCGGATAGCTTGACGATAGTACCCGGCGGATAGATACCTAAAATCTTAACTAACACAGCAATTAAGGATTCGGCATGTTTACTCGCACGATTTTTAAATAAATAACCTAAAGCCACCTGCGGTGAAGAAGCCTGCTGGCCACTGAGCTGCTGATCGTAATCGTTCGCCAGACTCACTATTTGCGTGATAATGGGGATTTTGGCCCCGGAGAGCCCATCGGGAAAGCCTGAACCATCAATAAACTCATGGTGGTGCAGCACAATATTCAGCACCTCCTTTGGAAAGAGTCCCGAGCGATTCAGCATGTCATAGCCAAAGTTCGGGTGCATTTGCAGGTAATTGGCCTCATGGGGAGTGAGCGCGCCCCGTTTACGGCGGATCACATCGGGGACTTTGAGTTTACCTATATCGTGGAATAGGCTCCCCAAGGCAATATCGCGCAGATCCCGCGCCGGCAAATCGAGTGCCTGACCTATCATCATGGCTAATACTGCTACCGAGATGCCGTGCTGAGTCACGCTGACCTCTTTTTCATCCATTCCGACCAAAGTGAGGAAAGGTTTCTCGACCTCCTGCAAATGGCTGAGTAAATCTTCTACTAAGGCGGCCGACAAACGATAAGCCCCTTCGGGGTCGCTCACCACTTTGCCATACACATTGCGGCACTGGTTAACGCTCTCTAAGAAACGCTTCTGACTTAAACGCATCGCCTTACGGGTATCGGCCTTTAAGTCACGCTCCGGTGGCGCTTCTACAATCTCTTCGACCTCTTCCTCTTCTGCCGTCGATTCGAGTCCATCACTATTGCCTGAGATCAGATACACATAGGGCACACCGAGTCCGCGGATCATCTCAATGTGAGCCGGACTACTGATATCCACACGGTTAAATAAAAAAGGGTGATTCGTCCATGACAAAGGCAACTTGACTCTCATGCCAAGTTGAAGTTCTGAAAGTAATAGTTTTCGTTGGGCAACTTTTGTCACGCAATATGACTCCTTTCATGCACGCAAGAAGCACATCTTTTGGCTTCTTTGGCCGCACATTTAAGCTAAGTACATATAACTATAGATGATTCAACAAAATCAGTAAGCTATAAGTGAAAAAATGCTTATCAAACTGAGGGATAGTACACACAAATTATCCCTCAGTGACTAGATATTTGATAAAAAGCTGAAATTACAACAAGATGACCTTAGTCTGCTTTTACCGACGTCACAGTCTCTTTCGGCCAGTCGGCTAGATAATAGCCGAGGCGTTTTGACTTGTAGACATACAAACACGACCAGAACAGCACTAAGGCGTCGAGGGCTAAACTCCAATGGAATAAAAATTGCCCGTGTATTAATCGCTGCGCAAGTAAGATTGCATCGAGTAACAATAAAATCCACAATCCCCATTTAAGGTGTACAAACACAGGGCGCAGCCATGAGGGCGAACGCCGCCGCTCCGCCAGTACCACAAAATACAGCGCCACGGCACCCAGCCCCGCCGCGAGTGCGAGTAAAAAGTCAGACTTTTCAGGATAGAAGAGCCGTACTAATTCAGCTCTGTCACTGGCTTGGGTCAGAGAGGCAATAAAAATACACCAGCCACGGGCGAGAAAAGCCAGAATGGCATATAAAAAAATCGGTGGTTTGATATGGCCTTTATCATCGAGCCAAGTGATGTGACTAAAATTCAATCGCAATCCATTTAGTAAAAACTAAAGCAATATAAACAAGATGGTGGCGTAACGGCTAAATTCAATGGCTAACATAAATAATTCAAATGTAGCGCTTAAGACCTAGCCATAAAAAAGCCCCGCAAGGCAGGGCTTTATACACTAAGCGGCAGCGACTTAGCTATTTGCAGCCAGAAGAGCCAATAATTCATCCTCGCCAATCACTTTCACGCCAAGCTCCTGCGCTTTGGCAAGCTTAGACCCCGCCGCTTCGCCCGCGACTAAGCAATCGGTATTTTTCGACACACTGCCCGCCACTTTGGCGCCTAAAGCCTGTAACTGTGCCTTAGCATCGTTACGGTTAAGCTGATTCAAGGTACCGGTTAACACCCAAGTCTGCCCCTTCAACGGCTGCTCATCGGCGCTTGGCGCTGCAATCGCTGGCCAGTTAACGCCAGCCGCAATCAAGGCATCGATCACCTCTAGGTTATGGGGCTGGGCAAAGAAATGCGCCACGTGCTGGGCAACGACTTCACCAATATCTTCAACTTGAATAAGTTGCTCTATGGTGGCCACGCGCAGTGCCTCTAGGCTACCAAAGTGAGTCGCCAGGTTCGCCGCCGTGGCCTCCCCCACCTCACGAATGCCTAAGGCATAGAGGAAACGTGGCAAAGTCGTGGTTTTAGCCGCTTCAATCGCCTGCGCGAGATTGGTGGCCGACTTCATTCCCATACGGTCGAGCATGGTCATCATAGAGGCGGTAAGTTTAAATAAGTCCGCCGGGCTTTGAACCAGCTCCTTATCAATCAACTGCTCGACAATTTTATCGCCCATGCCGTCGATATCTAATGCCTTGCGGGAGGCAAAATGCTTGATCGCCTCTTTACGCTGGGCCTCACAGAATAAACCGCCGCTGCAACGGGCCACGGCCTCACCTTCTAATCGCTCAACCAAACTGCCGCAAACGGGGCAATGTTGTGGGAAGGCAATCGCCTTAGCATCTTCTGGGCGGCGCTCAGGCACTATGGCCACAATTTGCGGGATCACATCGCCGGCGCGGCGGATAATCACAGTATCGCCCACCATCACACCTAAACGCTCGATTTCATCGGCATTGTGCAAAGTGGCGTTCGATACCGTCACGCCGCCGACAAACACAGGTTTTAGGCGCGCAACTGGCGTCACCGCGCCGGTGCGACCCACTTGAAAATCTACGCCTTCGAGCAGGGTCATTTCTTCCTGCGCGGGGAACTTATAGGCAATCGCCCAACGGGGGGATTTAGCCACAAACCCTAAGGTTTGCTGCTGGGCGATATCGTTCACCTTCATCACCACGCCATCGATCTCAAAGGGTAAATCGCTGCGGCGAGTCAATATATCTTGATAGTAGGCAAACACTTGGCTGAGTTCGTCGCAGACTTTGATCTCGCTACTGACTGGCAGCCCCCAAGATTTAAGTTGCTGCAATTGCTCATAATGCGTCTTAGCTAGTTCATGGGAAATCGGCTCCACCACACCTAAGGCGTAGGCATAAAAAGACAGCGCCCGTGACGCGGTAATTTTACTGTCGAGCTGACGTAAGCTGCCCGCCGCCGCATTACGCGGATTCACAAACAGTTTTTCATCCTTTAAGCGCGCACGCTCATTTAGCGCCTCAAACGCCGCCTTGGGCATAAAGGCTTCGCCGCGCACTTCAACCAATTCGGGATAGTCGTCACCGCGCAGTTTGAGCGGAATTGACTTAATGGTTTTAACGTTTTCGGTAATATCTTCGCCCACAGTGCCATCGCCACGGGTCGCGGCGCGTTCAAGCACCCCATTGCGATACAAAATACTCACCGCCAAACCATCGAGCTTAGGCTCACAACAAAAACTCACTTGCCCCACTCTGTCGCTGACACGTTTATGAAACGCGCTAAAGTCCGCCTCATCGAAGGCATTATCGAGACTTAACATGGGTTTAAGGTGAGTAATTTGTTCAAACTTTGCAATCGCCATACCGCCCACTCTTTGGGTGGGCGAGTCGGCAGCAACAAACTGAGGATACTCGGCCTCAAGCTGTTTCAGACGCTGCATTAATCTATCGTATTCGGAGTCGGTAATGCTTGGCGCATCATCGACATAATAACGAATATTGTGTTCATTCAGAGATTGGCAGAGCGCCTGCATCAATGGCTGCGCATTTTGTGGCGTGACAGCTTGAGAAAGCAGTTCAGATAGGCGTTTATCGAGTTGAATGTCTTGCATATTCATTATCCAGAATTCTTAAGCATCAAAAAGTTGCAAAAAATGAGGCCGCATTTAGCGGCCCCATCTGTCTATCACCGCGGTCTCGCGGCGTTGCATTAAGCGTTTGCGCGAATGCGGTGTAAATAATCTTGCTTAGTAAACTCGCCCCAAGGTTGACGCTGACCATCGAGCACAACCGCATCGATATCATCCGCCAATTGGCGCGCCGAGTTAAGCATGATGGAGAAGTTCATTAGCGCATCACCGTAGCAAGGTAAGGTCATAAAGAACACCACGCCTTGGGTGCTGAATTGTTCCATATTATCTGGGTCAAAAATCCCAGGTTTTACCATATTCGCAATAGAGAACAACACCTTACCATTACCCGCATTATCCACATGGCGGTGGAAAATATTCATATCGCCATACTTAAAGTTAAGGGTTAAGAAGCAAGGTAACAATTCAGCGCCATTAAGCTGCTGGCCTTCTTTTGCCACAACGTGCAGCACTAATACGTCGCGTGGCTCACCTAAATCATCATCTGGCTGTTCAACGGCTTGAGGTTGCTCTTCTTCATACGCCTCTTCCTCATCGAAAAGAGCGGTTTGCGTAGGCATTTGCACCTGCGCACGTTGTTCTTCGGCGGCTTTTTGCGCCACCATGGCCGCATGGGATTGCCCTACATGGGCTTGGGCTAGATTGGCAGAATGTCCTTGTAATACGGGCTCTTGGCGTGATGCTTTAGGGCCGCGGTGTTGTTCTTTGGCCGTGGGGGATTGCAGACTAAAATCAGGCTGCGCCATGCTTGGCTCTTGCTTAAACAGTGGCTTAGGTTCAACTTGCACGGGTTCCATAGGTTGCGGTTGTGCTTTAGCTTCTTGCTTTAAATAAGGGTTAAACGCAGGTGCCTCTGGGGTATGGGCTTCATTCGCTTTACGGACTCTGACGGCACCAATCCCATCGGCGTCGAAACCATCGGCATCGACACGCTTAGGCGCGCCCTCGCCACGTTCGGCCTGCTTTTTATAGAAATTGCCCATCGGACTATCTTTCAATGACTTAGGTTGTTGTCTTCTGATAGACCAAAATCCATGCACCAGCACAGCAACTATGGCTATGGCGCCTAAAACGAACAATACTAGTTGCAAATCTTCCATTGGTTACCCTGTATTTCTTCTAGTTATCAAGCGTCGGCCATTGCCACCGCTTGCTCTAAATCTACTGCGACTATACGGGATACACCCGGCTCATGCATAGTCACACCGATAAGTTGATCAGCCATCTCCATCGTAATTTTGTTATGGCTGATATAGATAAACTGTACGCTCTGCGACATTTCCTTCAATAATCGACAGAATCGTTCTACGTTGGCATCGTCTAAGGGCGCATCCACTTCGTCTAACATACAGAAGGGAGCTGGATTCAACCTGAAAATCGCGAATACCAATGATAAAGCCGTTAGGGCTTTTTCACCACCGGAAAGAAGATGGATTGTACTGTTCTTCTTACCTGGCGGCTGAGCCATGATGGTCACGCCCGTTTCTAATAAATCGTCTTCCGTCAGCGCTAAATACGCGCGTCCGCCACCGAATACCTTAGGGAATAAACGCCCGAGATCTTCGTTTACCGCATCAAATGTGGTCTTAAAGCGAGTGCGGGTCTCCTTATCGATTTTCCGAATGGCTTCCTCTAGGGTGGCCAGACCGTTATTTAGATCTTCATCTTGATGATCCAAATAGGATTTTCGCTCACTTTGTTGCTCGAATTCTTCGATCGCCGCGAGGTTTATCGCCCCTAAGCGAATAATTTTTTGGCGGATCTGATCCAAATCACGCTGCCACTTGTCGGGATGCCCATCCGCAGGCAGAGAATCGACAATCTGGGCGAGCACAATTTGTTGCTCTGACAGCGCCGCTAATTGGCTATCGGCCTGCCCTTTTAATCCCTCACGACGTAACTTTAACGTGCTGAGGCTTTGAGTCAAGCCCTCAAGCTTACCAAGCTCTTGTTTTTGCTTTAATCCTATACTGTTTAGCGTTTCAGTGAGCGAACTTTGTTGTGACCTGAGGCTTTTAAGTGCCTGTTGCTGACTCTGTTGTTGATTGAGTAACTGCGCCAGTTGTTCGCTGAGCTGCGCCGTTTGCTGATCGCCCTCTTGTGCCGCGACGTTGGCAAGTTGGGCTGACAGTGTTTCCTGTGAGTGGACTAATTCACTGACACGTACCCGCTGTAATTCAATTTGTTCTGTGCTCACCGCCATTCGAGTAGCGATCGATTGCAGACTGGCATTGAGGCTCGTTAAGCGCCGCTCGGCATCGCCAATTTGAGCCTTCAGGGCTTGATGGCGAGCCATATCCCCCTGCGCATCTTGGCTTTGTTGCTGTTGCTGCTCAAGGCTGACCTCTAGCGCCTCTGCCAGCTCATCCTCTTGCTCCGAAAGCAATATTAACTGCTCGGCAAGCTCGGCTAACTCGGCGTGGGTCCGGGCAACAGTTTCTGCGAGTTGCCCCCGCTTAGCTTCGCGCTGCTTGGCCTGGATCTCTGCGTTATTAAGCTGGGTCGATTTGGTGGCTTTATCGAGCTGCAACTGGTGTAAGCGTTTAGTGCCTTGGCTTAAGCTGTCACGCACTTGGGTTAATTGCTGCGCTAATTCATCGAGCTTTGCCTGCTGTATGGCTTTTGCCTGCTCGCAATCAGCGATGGTCTCGTTCAGCTCGGTTTGCTCTTTACTCAATTGCACTAAGGATTGACTATTATCTTGTTTAGCAATCAAAAAACCCTTGCCGAGCAAGTAACCGTCGGCGGTCACGATTCGCTCATCGACCGCCAAGCTCGGAAGCAGTGCTTGTGCGCTGGCCAAATTATCGGCCCATTTGAGTCCCTTAAGCCAAGGGGAAAGGTTCAATTTGGCACCTAAGATGGGAGAGCCATCGAGATGCGCATCCGCCGCCAAGGCCGCATCGGCATAAAAGCCTATTTCATTGGCGTTAACGCCCACAGGCAGCGTCATCAATCCCTGCAGCGCCAGTTCGGCAGCGGCTTCCCAGCCGTTTTCCACTTGAATGCTTTGCCACAGCTGCGGCTTATCACTTAACTCTTCTTGTTTCGCAAGCCATTGTTCAACCAGTTCGAAGCGTGCCCGCATCGAGGTTAAACGCTGTGATAATTGCTCAAACTCACCGCGGGCCAAATCTAACGCATGAGTATCGGCAGCCAGAGTGGATTCAAACTCTTGATTGATTTCAACTTGTTCAGCTAATGCTTGCTCTAACTGGGCAATCTCGTCATTAAGTGATGCGCTGCTATCTTCGAGGGCATGCGCATTAAGCGAGGCCAGCTCTTGTTGTTGCTCTTGATGTAGCGGGGTTTTATGGGCATTTAATTGTTGCTGATGAGCCAGTTTGCTGCGGTGTAACTCTAATTGCAGCTTATGCTGAGCGACGGCCGCCGCTAGCACTCTGGCGCTTTCACTTTGCGCCTCACTGCGCGAAACACTCATTTCCCACTGAGCTTGCAGCTCATCGAGCATTTCTTGCTGCAACTCATGTTGCGGTGCAAGTTGGCTAAGCTCCGCCTCAAGCGCTTGAAAGCTGGCTTGGTAAGCGGCTAATTTGGCTTGGTTTTGAATGATTTGCTCATTCAACTGCTCAAGCTGATTATGCAACTGGGCATCGCGCTGCTTTTGGCTCTGTAACTGTTGCTCAAGCTTGGCGATTTCGGTTCCGGTCAGGTAATAGGCTTCGACCGCCTGCTGCTCCTGCTCGGCTAAGTGCGAAAGTGTGACTTGCAACTCGGTGCTTTCTAACTCGCCGGTTTGCGCTAAGGACTGGGCCGCCGCTTGTTGCAGCTCGAGCGAGCTAATCTGCTCCGATAGACTAGCCATTTGGCTCTGCAGCTCTTGATAGCGCATCACCAGCAGCTCGGCATGGGTTTTACGCTCAGCTTGCTTCAGCTCACGATATTGCTTCGCCGCCTTGGCCTGCTGACTGAGTTTTTCCAGTTGTTTGGCTAACTCGCTGCGAATATCCCCTAAACGCTCCAAGTTTTCGCGGGTATGGCGGATACGGTTTTCCGTTTCACGCCGCCGTTCTTTATAGCGGGAAATCCCCGCAGCTTCTTCAATAAAAGTCCGTAAATCTTGTGGTTTAGATTCGATTAAACGTGAAATCGTGCCCTGTTCGATAATGGCGTAACTGCGCGGCCCAAGCCCGGTGCCCATAAACAGATCGGTGATGTCTTTACGGCGACACTTTTGGCCATTGAGAAAATACCAAGACTCACCGTCACGGCTCACCTGACGTTTTACTGAGATTTCTTCATAACTGGCGTATTGGCCCGCAAGGCGGCCCTCTTTATTTTCAAACACCAGTTCAACGCCCGCCACAGACACGGGTTTACGTGCGCTGGAGCCGTTAAAAATCACGTCACTCATGGAGTCGCCGCGCAAATGCTTTGCCGAGCTTTCGCCCAGCACCCAACGCACAGCGTCAATCACGTTAGACTTGCCGCAGCCATTTGGGCCAATAATGGCGCTTAATGCCTGTAAAAACGGAATTTTGGTGGGATCGACAAACGACTTAAAGCCGGCAAGTTTTATTTGTTTTAATCTCATGGTGCCAGTTAGCGCGTCTCAG
Organism: Shewanella seohaensis; assembly: GCF_023283775.1. NCBI lineage: Bacteria > Pseudomonadati > Pseudomonadota > Gammaproteobacteria > Alteromonadales > Shewanellaceae > Shewanella > Shewanella seohaensis. Next base: position 109,772 of record NZ_JAKILE010000017.1, on the reverse strand, counting down.
TATAAAAAGCCATCAGGGCGATGACCAATAGGGATGCAGGCCAATATTAGCCCGAGTCATGTCATAGAATTCTGAGGCCAACTTTAGCAAAGCAGGCAGTATTTTGTAACGCTTTTTATTGAATTCATATGGCTTTTAGCTTGTCATCTCGCGACGAGTTGATCACAATCGCACTTATCTGTATCTCACGCTGTATCTCAACTTTTTTGGAATGACGATATGACACAGAAATCCTCCTCCCCTTCGCAGGGTAAAAGTGGTGTGAATTATTTTCTCGATGGCTTTGGTTTAATCAAACGTAAAGGCCTGCGCACCTTTGTATTTATTCCGTTAATGATCAACTTAGTGCTGTTTGCGGCGGTTATCTATGTGGCGATTGGGCAGCTCGATGTGCTCTTCACTTGGATGAATGCCCAGCTCCCCGAATACTTAAGTTGGCTTAACTTTTTGCTCTGGCCGTTAGCGGTGACCACTATGTTGGTGATGCTGGCGTTTGTTTTTAGTTCGGTGATGAACTGGCTGGCCGCGCCCTTTAATGGCTTGCTGGCCGAAAAGGTCGAGCAGTTATTGACCGGCAAACCGATGAATACGGGCTCGGGCATGGACGTCGTCAAAGACTTACCGCGCATTCTTGGCCGTGAATGGATCAAACTCAAATACTATTTACCCCGTGCGCTGGTATTTTTGCTGCTGTTTTTAGTGCCCATGGTGGGGCAAACCTTAGCCCCTATCCTGTGGTTTTTATTCAGCGCTTGGATGATGGCGATTCAATACTGCGACTATCCCTTTGATAACCACAAGGTCAGTTTCAAGGATATGCGCTTTGCCCTTAATCAGACCCGCGGTACCAGCTTTAGCTTTGGTGCGACTGTAACCCTGTTTTCGATGATCCCTGTGGTCAACTTTATCGTGATGCCAGTCGCGATTTGTGGTGCCACCGCCATGTGGGTCGACAAGTACCGCGAAGCTTACCGTAATCCTGTAGTTTCTCCTGAATAATCCCCCCAAAGCACTGGATGCTCGCCATCCAGTGCCACCTTGGTTTCAGCTATTTTTAATACAATTCTTGTAACAATTACCCACTCTTGTTAACCCGCAATTTCTGGCACACTGCGCACCATTTTAGAATGATTTGGGCCTTGTTGTTGAAGACGTTTCTCCCCTTAGTGTTATCGACTGCGGTATTTCTCAGTTCGCCAAGCTTGGCGGGCTCAGCCAGCCAATTTCAATTAACGATTCCGACCTTAGAAGATGCCGCCGAGATTGATGGTGAATTTGATGAGGCGGTGTGGCAGCACGCGGCGCAGGCCGAGCTACGTTATGAAACTCAGCCCGCTGAAAACACGGCGGCGCCCGTTTACACCGAGGCCAGAATCTACGCGACCCAAACCAGCCTATTTGTGGCCTTTACCGCCAAAGACAGTCTGCCACAACATATCCGCGCCACCCTCAAGGACAGGGATAATCTTTGGGGCGACGATCTGGTAGGGATAAAACTCGATACCTTTAACAACGCGCGTTTGGCCTATCAGTTTTTTATCAATCCACTGGGCGTGCAACTAGACTCGATAGAAAATGAGCTCACGGGCGAAGAGAGCGAAGCTTGGGATGGCATTTGGAAAACCGCCGGTAAAATGACCGCCGAGGGTTACCAAGTTGAAGTCGAACTGCCTTTACGGCTATTTAACTTTGACGATAAAAAGCCTGTTCAAGAATGGGGATTTGAGCTGATCCGCTATTATCCACGCAATGAAAACCATCGTATCTCCACCCATAGAATCGATCGCAACATCAGTTGCCAGCTCTGTCAGCTCGGCGTCGCCACGGGTTTAGCCTCCGCCAAGCAAGGGCAAGATCTGCAAATTACCCCGTCCTTTGTCGCCAATCGCAATGAGCAAAAAAGCGAAAATGGTTGGCAAGCGAAAAACAATTATGAACCCGGGCTCGATTTACGCTGGGGTATCAACTCACGCACCTTGCTAAATGCCACCATTAACCCCGATTTCTCCCAGGTGGAGTCTGATGCTGGCCAGCTCGATATTAACAGCACTTTTGCGCTGTTTTTTGATGAGAAACGCCCCTTCTTCCTCGACAATAAAGACTACTTCGATACCCAAGTGAATCTGCTGCATACCCGCAATATTGTATCGCCGGACTATGGGCTTAAACTCACCAGCCAAACCGAGCAACACACTTGGGCATTGCTGGCCGCTAATGACAGCCAAACCACCTTTTTGATGCCGGGGAATTTAAGCTCTGAGGTCACCTCTTTAGCAGAGGAAAGTCTTAATCTGGTGGCGCGTTACCGCTTCGACATGGATAAAACCTTCTCCTTTGGTGGGCTAATCACGGCCAAGAGCAGTGCCGACAACCAACTGACAGCATTTGCCGAGCAAAATGATTATCACAATTATGTCATGAGCTTAGATGCAAAATACCAACCGACAGCCCAGGATATTTTTACCGCTCAAGTTGCACAGTCGCAGACCCGCTACCCTACTGCCCTGTATCAACAGTTTTGTGGCAATGTGGAGGGAGAACTGACAGAAGGGCTACTCTGCGGCCAAACGCCGTTAAGCTGTGAGCTCGGCCAATGCCAAGTGAATGAGCAAGTGTTACGTAGCCAATCGGATCGGGATTTCAGTGGCGCCCTGTATCAACTGACCTATGAACACAACGCCCGCGATTGGTTTGCCTACGGCGAGTACCACGACGTGTCTCCCGATTTTCGCGCCGATTTAGGCTTTGTGGAAAAAATTGATTACCGCACCTTTATGGCCGGTGGTGGCTTAATTTGGTATCCCGAAACCGTATTTAACAAGATTAAATTCGGCGGCGACTGGGATATCACCCACAATCAAGCAGGAGAGCAGCTAGAGCAAGAGTTTGAAATCTTTTGGGAAATGTATGGCGCGCTACAGAGTGAGTTATCCTTTGGGATAGAAACTCGGGAACGCGTCGGCCCACGCCATGACAGCGCGCAACTGGCAGTATTAGGTAACAGCAATCAATACCAAGAAACCCAAGGCTGGCTTTACGGCGCGATTACGCCCACCTCGGCCCTGAGTCTTGAGCTGGAGATCCATTACGGCGATGAGATTGACTTCCTTAACGATCGATTAGGCACAAAAACCTTAATCAATCCGATATTCAAATGGAAAATTGCCAACGGCCTGTCGGTGGATGTTTCCCATCAATATCAATATATGGAAGTCGAGCAGGATAAACTCTTTAGCGCAAATCTCTCGGATGTGCGCCTGCACTGGCAATTGAGTCTGCACAGCTTTATTCGCCTATCGAGCATTTACACCCAAATCGAGCGTAATCTTGCGCAGTATTTGTATTCGACACCCGATAGCGAAGAGGCACACTTAGGGAATGAAATCCTCTACGGCTACAAACTCAACCCCCAGAGCGTGTTCTATTTGGGCTATTCCGACAGTTTAACCTCGGATGATGAGCTCACGCGGCTCACTCGGGATGAGAAAACCTATTTTATGAAGCTAAGTTACGCCTGGTTACTCTAGGCTGAAAGGTTGAGCATAAAGCCCGCAGCAAGGCTTGTGGGCTTAAATCGGAATGCTAACTAAGACTCATGGATACCCATTAAGCTTGGGCTGGGAAGCGCAATCCCTAATGCGGTGAGCTCCACTCCCCAATGTCGCAGCAGCGCAAGATACGCCTGCTCAAAGGGATAACGTGGCTTAGGGAATACCCACGCTGAAGGGAAACACCATTCCTCCTCGCTCTCATCAATCGCTAAATAAATGGCGAAATCATGGTTTGTCTCGCTCAGCGCAGCGATTAGATTTGTCGCCATTGCAGCCCTGTGGGCAGAGGTAAATCCCAACTGTTCACCAAACTCATCAAACACATAAGCATCGAACAACGCTTGCAGCTGCGCGGGATCTAAAGGATCGTAGCGATTGAGTGTTTCCCCGAGCGTTTCCTCGCGGTCATAACAATTAAAAGCGCCAAGAAACCAACTAGGATTGGGATGAAACGGAAGTTCCGAATCAGGATGAACAAGCGTCATGGTGACAGGTTCTCGTATTGCTACTGAGGCTTTAAAGAAAAAGCGTTTTTAGGCCGCTAACTGCCTTGTCTGAGTAAAGGCATTTTCAGTTAAGGTACCGCATCAAGCCGTTTTATCAATGTGCTGATATAAAAGCTAAAGCCCCATTAGTGATAATGGGGCTTTAGTCAATTTAGCGCTTTTGCAGGATCACGCTACCGATGGAGTAACCCGCGCCAAAGGAGCTTAATAGCCCTAAATCGCCCGCATTAAAGTCAGCGGAATATTTATGGAAGGCAATCACCGAGCCAGCGGAGGCGGTATTGGCATACTCGTCGAGCACTACGGGCGCTTGCTCAGGCGTTACCTCATCCCCTAGCAGCTTTTTCACCACAAATTGGTTCATGTTGATGTTGGCTTGGTGCAACCACAAACGTTTAAAGGACTGTGGCGTGAGGGATTGCTCGGCCAATTGCTCGTCTAAATGTTGGTAGATCATCGGCAACAGTTCTTTAAAGACTTTGCGGCCCTGTTGGTGGAATAACTTATCCGCCTGATGCGCCGAGCTTGGATCGCAGCGATTTAAAAACCCGAAATTACTGCGAATATTGTTTGAGTAGTCAGTAAAACAACGGCTTGAAACAATGTTAAAGCCCTTATTGGCGGCCACTAGGCTTTGCTCTTCAAGCACCATAGCGGTCGCCACATCTCCGAAGATAAAGTGACTGTCACGGTCACGATAGTTCACCTGCGCCGAACAAATTTCGGGGTTAATCACTAACACCCGTGAAGCCGAGCCCGTTGCAATCGCATTGGCGGCGGCCACAATGGCAAAGGTGGCTGAAGAACAGGCAACCTGCATATCGTAACCATAGCCACGGGTCCCCAGTGCCCGCTGTATTTCAATCGCCATCGCAGGATAAGCGCGCTGCGTATAAGCACAGGCAACGATCACTAAATCGATTTGCTCGGCCTTCACATCCGCTTGTTTAAGCGCCATCACTGCCGCCTCAACCCCAATTTCGGCCTGCATAGATAACTCGTCACTGCTGCGCTCAGGAATAAGCGGCATCATGATTTCAGGATCGAGAATACCATCTTTAACCATCACATATCTGTGTTTGATGCCCGAGGCCTTCTCGATAAACTCACTGGAGGAATAAGACAGCGGCTCGACATGGCCCTGCTCAATTAACCCTGCATTTTCAAGGTTAAACATATCGACATAGGCGTTGAAGCTCTCCACCAAAGCTTCATTTGAAATACTGTGTGGCGGCGTAAATAAACCGCTGCCAGAAATAACGACCTGTTTCATAGGTGCTCCGAACGGGTGCTTGTTGTAAGGTGAGCAGACGTCGCATTATTCTGTGTTGGCACGGCGGCCAATGCGTATTCAGCCTGCGCCTGTTGCTGCTCTAATTGTTGCTTTTTATGCATTTGCGCTAAGTCTATCACGACTGTGGAAGATATTTTATCTTGGATCCCCTGCCGATTGGCATCCCAAAATATCTGCATAAAGCCCAGTAAGCCCGTCGTGAAGCCCGCCGCATAACCGCCATAACGGCCAAATGCTCCCCAAAGGCTGATTTTAGCGCCATCGAGTTGGATAACACGGATGCCTAAGAGTTTCTTACCTAAGGTCTGACCATCAAATTTGGCGGTAAACACAGTGAAGTAAAATGCGGCCCAGCCAAAGCCTAAACCCATATCGCTCATAAAGCCTTTGATCCACGCCAGCACACTGCGGGTGTCATTCTCTTCCTCATCATTGGCTTCACTGTTGCGGCTTTCGGTTTGATGCAAAGGATTGAGGTTGGCGTCAGGAACTAAGGGAGCGTTTTCCATGGCCGCTCGATTATCGGTTTGAGCGTGGGCTAATCCATCGGTTAGCGGTTCAGATACGGGAACGGCGTCAAGCTTGCCAGCGGGCGACAGATTTGCGAGCGACGGACTTGGCTGTGGAGGCGGTGATAATGTGCTTGGATCCTTAGCTAAATCCTTTGTTGAATTTTTCACAGAGCCCTTGGTGGAGTCTAGGGTGACTTCAAACACCTTCACCTCAGGCCAGAGGCTGCCCGCCATCATTTCATCACGTAACTGCGCTTTATCGGCATCGGATAACTCCGTGCTCGCTAAAGTATCTAATACCATATCGCGACGCTCAGCTGCCGACATTCCCTCCATGGGCACATTTTCGAGCGTCTGCTGCAAAGCACGGATCTGTTCACGGGCACAATCGATATTGTCACAGAGTCCGAGAGAGACGAGATCTGGAATCGCCTTAACAACAGCATTAATATCCTGGGGCGCGGAGACCTTTTCGCGGGAGGATTGATTCGATTGATGGAAATTCCACAAATTTCCCGCCGAGCTAAAGAGCATTAATCCCAGCATGGCAGCATAAAGGCCCCATTTGAGTAAGCGGCCAAATTGGCGACTGCGTTTCTCGATATAAATAATCCCCACCACCAGCAGAACAAACAGCCAATCCATTTGTTCGGCTAAAATAGTGATGAATAAACCGTCGATTAACATCGCCAGCGCCCGCCTTAATGGCGTCGCTAGCGGGGTGTAAAGCACAGATTCGGCAATAGTGAATGCCTTAGGGGTGACCATAGTTCTTGGATCTTTGCCCAGGTCCGTTTGTTGTTGCTTCATAGTGTGGCAATCCGGTTCCGATAGCGGTTTTATAAGTGAAACATCAAGTGGTTATTCTTTTATACGCGTATTTTTTTATTGATGTTAGCAAGAGGTTAACACAGTTAAACCCACAGCCAATTGGGCTTTGCGAATAACAGGATTGTCTTTAATAACCAAATCGAATAAAGAAGAACAAACAATCACTTCTAAATGCGCCACAGGCGATTATGATTCAATAGTGCAAACATAGGAGCAAGCAATCCATGAGCAAAATTTTCGAAGACAATTCATATACTATTGGCAACACCCCGTTAGTGCGTTTAAACCGCGTAAGCCAAGGTAAAGTGCTGGCAAAGGTCGAAGCACGTAATCCAAGTTTCAGTGTCAAATGCCGTATCGGTGCCAATATGATTTGGGATGCCGAGAAAAAAGGCCTGCTCACCAAAGATCACGAACTGATTGAGCCTACCTCAGGTAATACTGGTATTGCCTTAGCCTATGTGGCGGCCGCCCGTGGTTACAAGCTGACGTTAACTATGCCAAATACGATGAGCTTAGAGCGTCGTAAACTGCTCAAAGCCTTAGGTGCAAACCTCGTGCTGACCGAAGGCGCAAAAGGCATGAAAGGTGCTATCGATAAAGCGGAAGAAATCCGTCAATCAGCGCCAGAAAAATACATTATGCTGCAGCAATTTAATAACCCTGCTAACCCTGAAATCCACGAAAAAACCACAGGTCCAGAGATTTGGAACGATACCGATGGAGCTGTGGATGTGTTTGTTGCGGGTGTAGGTACTGGCGGTACTATCACAGGCGTGAGCCGTTACCTGAAGAAAGTGGCTGGCAAAGCCATTACTTCTGTCGCGGTAGAACCCGCAGATTCACCGGTTATCACCCAAACCCTAGCGGGATTACCAGTGCAACCAGGTCCGCACAAAATTCAAGGTATTGGCGCAGGTTTTATCCCTGGTAACTTAGATCTTGAGTTAATCGATCGCGTTGAAACCGTCACCAACGATGAAGCCATCGACATGGCGCGCCGCCTAATGCAAGAAGAAGGCATTTTAGTCGGTATTTCTTCTGGTGCTGCTGTGGTTGCCGCAAACCGCATCGCTGCTCTACCTGAATTTGCGGATAAAAACATTGTGGTTATCCTGCCTTCAGCTGCCGAACGTTACTTATCTTCTGTACTGTTCCAAGGCCAGTTTGGCGACGAAGAAAACATTCAGTAATCAGGCATTCGGCCTGCAAAAATACCCAGCCTCGTCTGGGTATTTTTATGGCCGAAATTTTAGGTAATCACGATTAACACCGCTTCACCGCCCCTCAGATCCGCATTTATAAGCTAAGTTGGAGCTAGTTCATAGTTTTCCATCGCCGCTCTGACTTTTGCCGTTAACTTCGCTATAAAGGCTGTATTTCTTTGTAAACTCAGCCAATTTATGTCCTTCTATCACATCCCGAAAGCCTTAAGTGCCTTTGATGCCAAATTTGAGGCGCAAAAAATCGCCTTTGGCCCCATCAGTTTTCAGGTTGCCCATTGCCTGCTGAAATTTGAAGTATTAGCCACCATTGACCAAGCAGGCGAGCAAGGGGTAAGCATTGCCCAACTCGCGCAAACCAGTGTGTTAAACGAGTATGCCCTTGGCGTCATACTCGATATGGGATTGAGTATGGGACTGGTATGGCTCAATGGCGATGCCTATGTGCTCGATAAAACAGGCTATTTTTTACTGCACGATGATATGACGGCCATTAACCTCAATTTTGTGCAGGATGTATGTTATCAGGGACTGTTTCAACTCGATAAGGCACTAGTCGCGGGTAAACCTGCGGGCTTAGCGGTATTTGGCGATTGGCAGACGATTTACCCCGCCCTTAAGGATTTACCTGCTGAGGCTAAAGCCAGCTGGTTTGCCTTCGATCACTATTATTCTGACCACGCTTTTCCGCAGATTTTACCCTTAGTGTTTGCCCATTTGCCCAAGCATTTAGTCGATATTGGCGGAAATACAGGGAAATGGGCGCTAAGCTGCTGCGAGTTTGATCCAGAGGTTGAAGTCACTCTGATGGACTTCCCCGGTCAATTAGCCGTTGCCAAAGACAATGCCGTCAAGCATGGCTTTGCCGAGCGGATCCACACCTTTGCCACCGATTTGCTCGATGAATCACGCCCCTTTGTCGAAGGCGCCGATACCTATTGGATGAGCCAGTTCCTCGACTGCTTCTCTTTGGAGCAAATCCTCAGCATTTTGCAACGCACCGCTCAGGCGATGACGCCAAACAGTCAGTTGTTCATTGTCGAAACCTTCTGGGACAGACAACCCTCCGCCGCCTCAGCCTATTGCGTCAATGCGACTAGCTTGTATTTTACTGCGATGGCTAATGGCAATAGCCGTATGTACCACTCTAAGGACTTGATAACGTTACTACATCAAGCGGGCTTATATGTCGATGAAGACACTGACAACCTTGGTCTGGGGCATACTTTGCTGCGTTGTAAACGAAAACCTTAAGCGTTATAAAATTTGAATATATGAATAAAATTAATCAATTTTATTTATCAAATCCTCGACCATACACTGACATTAACAGATAGACACATCGAATTAATGTCAGTGTTGAGAGGTAACAAACATGACTTCAAAACGTAAACGCTGGACAGCACAGGCAGCAAAATTACCTAGCCCTATGGGCGGACTCGCCCTCGCGATTGCAAGCTTAGGTTGGACTTGGGAGAGTGTGATGCCCTCACTCAATGGTTGGGGCCAACTGATGGGGGCAGCCATTGCCTCAGTGTTACTCATGCTGCTTGCGGCAAAATTTATACTGCATCCTTCAGTGCTGAAAAACGAACTCAGCCATCCGGTCGTCGGTAGTGTGATCCCGACATTCGCCATGGCCTTGATGGTAGTGTCGAACCTACTCGGCCATTATTTCCCCCATGCAGGCTTAATCCTTTGGCTAACCGCCATTGTTATCCATGTCATCTTTTTAGGCGCCTTTATTTACTACCGCGCTATCGACTTCAAACTCGAACATATGGTGCCCAGCTGGTTTGTGCCACCCATTGGCATCATAGTGGCGGCAGTATCCTTCCCAAGTAATGGCGCGCCTTGGTTAGTGAACTTAATCTTGGCCTTCGGCATGCTCGCATATTTAGTCATGTTGCCATTGATGCTCTATCGATTAATCTTCTGTCAGGCCGTGCCCGATGCCGCTAAACCAACGATTGCTATCCTCGCCGCGCCAGCCAGTTTATCGTTAGCGGGCTACTTAACTGTGTGCGAGCAACCTTCGATTGCCTTGGTCGCCATATTGGCCAGTATTGCAGTATTGATGACTGCAGTGATTTATCTCGCTTTTTTCCATCTGCTCACATTACCCTTTAGTCCTGGCTATGCTGCCTTCACCTTTCCCATGGTGATCGGCGCGACGGCACTGTTTAAAACCGCCCACTGGCTCGCGCAATTTAGTCAAATGAACGAGCTCAGCCAATGGGTAAAATTACTTGCCGACTTCGAACTCGGTGTTGCAACCTTAGTCGTTTGTTATGTCGCTATACGGTATTTAATCCATTACTTACCCAACCCAATTGATTATATTTTTACCAACCAGCATGTTGAGTATAAATAATCAGTATAGATAACCGTATAACTAAATAGATTAATTAATAAACAAAAATAATTTAATAATATGGCATACAGAATATCGGGATTGAATTTATATTCAATCCCGATATTTATTTAACACTCCTTAAGAATCTAAAACACACAAACCTTGCTTAAATTTCCATCTAAAATAAACAGATGCCTTTTCAATTAAAAACTTGTCCAGAGAGAAAATAAACAATACGACAACCATTAAATTCAAAAACCATAAAATCAAACAGTACAATGGACTATAAAATATATATTTTTATTTTAAAATAAAACGCAACCATGCCAAGAAACAAATAAAAACCAATTAAACAACCAATAAAATCCAAAGCAAAACAAATGAGCAACAAATCAAACAGCTAAGAAACAAAACAACCCATTTAAAGACGAAAACATGCCAGAATAAACAATATGAAATCTTGTTAAATATTTTCATAATCAACTTTTTAACATTTAATTAAAAATAACGGCTGTTGCACTTGTTATTTTCTTGTGTTTATATCCTGAGCCTAATTAAATGGAACACTCTTTCATTACAAAAGAATCCATTTAATAAAAATAAAAATGAACAATAAGAGTAAGGGAGAATAAAATGCGTGCTAATGTAACATTAGCCAAAGCGATTCGCTTTGCGTTAATTGGTGGAGCAACCTCTGTAGCATTATCAACTTCAGTTGCCATCGCTGCAGAAGACGGTGCTAAAGTTGAACGAATCGAAGTAACAGGCTCACGTATTAAACGTACCGATATGGAAACTGCAACACCAGTAACCGTATTAAGTGCTGATGATATGGCTAAACAAGGCTTTACTAACGTGCAAGATGCATTACAAAGCCTAACTTCAACCACTGGTGCAATGACTACTCAGTCAGTACATGGTTTTACTCCAGCAGCATCATCAATCAGTTTACGTAACGCAGGTGCCAGCAGAACATTAACTCTGATTAACGGTAAGCGTTTAAATCAATATCCTAAGCCAGCAGGCGGTACTGATAACTTCGTTGATACTGCAAACTTACCAATGGAAGCCGTTGCCAGAATCGAAGTGTTACAATCTGGCGGTTCTGCGATCTATGGTGCCGATGCTGTTGGTGGTGTAGTTAACATTATTTTAAAAAGAGACTTCGAAGGCGTTGCTTTAAAATATCGTCATGGTGACACTACTGAAGGTGGTGGACAAAGTGACCGTATCGCCTTATCTCTGGGTTCATCTTCTGAACGTGGTAACGTATCGACCTTTATCGAACTTACTGATACTGAACGCTTAGCAGCCACCGACCGTGCCGTTTTTGGTTTAGATACCGATAAAGTTCCGCACAGTAAATATTCACAGTACAGCTCATATGGTGCACGCATCGCAGCGCAACAAGCGGCAGATGGAACGACGCCAACAGGTCAACGTGTTTTAACACAAAATGAATGTGAAGCTGGTGGATTCCTTTGGACTGGTAAAACCTGTGGTTATGACCGTTCAAAAATGCGTGATTTGTCTCCAGAAAGCACTCGTTTTATCAGTTCAACCAACTTCAACTATGAGCTTGCTGATAATTTAAGCTTTGTTGGACGTCTTGATTTTGCACAAGCAAAATCGACAACACTTATCGAACCAATGGGGATTGATAACTACACAGTCAACGTTGCTGGTGACAAAATTACACTAGGCGTTGATAGCGATAGTTCTCTCACCAAAACATTCGATAAAACCACGGGTCTAGGTGGTGATTTCAAAAATGCTGGTGATGGTGATTATACCTATATTCGTCGTTTACATGAGTTTGGTAACCGTGGTGGCGAAACCAATACACGCAACTACTTCTTCACCGCTGGTTTAGAGGGCGTGATCGCTGATGATTACTCATGGGATACCTCTATCAATTACGGCCGTACTAACGTTGATGTTTACAGCAGTGGTTTTGCGACCGTTGGTGGATTATTCAACTATTTAGCAGAAGGTACTAATGGCCGTTCTTTATTATCATCAATCAGTAAAGATGATGTGAAGAGCGTTGCGTACACGCCATTTGAAAAAGCCCAATCGACTCAGAAAAACGTTCAAGCCAACATTTCAGGTCCAGCATTTGAGTTACCAGCTGGTCCAGCTGATTTCGCTTTTGGTGCTGAATACACCATCCAGGATTACGCCTCAGAATCTGATTCTGAGTCTGTAAAAGGCAATATTTTAAGCCGTGGTGGCTCATCGGGTTCAGGTGAACGCTCTTATTGGGCAACATACATGGAATTAAAACTTCCTGTTGTTGACAATCTAGTCGTTGATGCCGCGCTTCGCTATGACAGATATGATGATTTCGGTGGTAACGTTTCACCTCAGCTAACTGTTGAATACCGCCCAATTGATGAACTGCTGGTTCGTGGTTCTGTGAGTAAAGTGTTCCGCGCTCCAGATATGCACCGCGTTTATGGCGATGCAACAAAAGCTTTCTCAACGGTAATTGACTTTAAACAATGTCAGGCTCTAGGTGGTACGCCATCTCAGCCAAACTCAGATCCAAATCTCCATAAAATTTGTAACGAGCTGAACATTGACATCACAACTGGCGCTAACAAAGAGTTAGAAGCTGAAACAGGCTACACAGCCAATATCGGTGCCGTCTATGGTGGTGAGAGCCTAAATGCGTCTTTAGACATTTGGGAGTGGAAACTGGATGACATGGTGAGTGACATTTCTGCCAGTAAAGCCGCTCGTGAGTATGAAACGTACGAAAATATGATCACCCGTGATGCATTAGGTACTATTACTCACATTAATACCGTTGCTCAAAACCTTGCATATCAGAAAGTCCGTGGTCTTGACTTAACAGCAGGTTATGGCTGGGATGTTGGCGATTTTGGCGAACTGAAATTGAACTTCAACGGTACTTATATTTTACTGTCTGAAGGTCAGACCGATCCTACTGCAGCAATCGATGATGATATTGACGATGGTGGCTTACCACAATACAAGGCCAATATCATTCTAGGTTGGTACGTTAATGATTTTGAAACCACATTAGGTGCTTACCACACGGCTAGAATGCATGGTGTGGGCTATAAATCATTTAAGAAAGCTGCATTGGACAAAGGTCAACCGTTTGATGAAAGTGCAAACGAAATTGCCTCGCAAACTAAGTGGAACTTAACATCGGCTTATAACATTACCGATTCAATTAAAGTCACGGGCGGCGTAATGAACTTGTTCAATGCTGGACCAAACTTTGACCCAACAGACACGGGTTGGCCACACTATAACCGCTCATCTTATGATGCACGTGGTCGTGAATGGTTTATTGAAGGTGAAGTGAAATTCTAATTTCCCTATAGGAAGATAGAAAACCACACAAAAACGGCATCCTCGGATGCCGTTTTTTTATCTCCTGTTTAACCAATTAACTGAGTTAACCCTTAACGCCTATTTACCCGCAGCTTAAGGTGAACCCCAGCGCCCAGCGAAATCCGCGTACCTAGTTAAATCCAAGATAGTGCGCGCCAATCACCAGTACGCTTGAGACCAACATCAGCAGTAACATAAAACGCCATACAAATTTCAGCCAGTTGCCCCAATCGACGCGGCATACGCCAAGGGTCGCCATCAAAGACGCTGAGGTGGGCACTATGATATTGGTGAGACCATCGCCTAGTTGAAAGGCCAATACCGCCACTTGGCGCGTCACACCAACGATATCAGAGAGAGGAGCCATCAGTGGCATAGTCAATGCGGCTTGCCCTGAACCTGAGGTCACGAAAAAGTTGAATACGGATTGAAACAACAACATAAACCACGCCGAGAGCGCATCCGGCAGATGGCCAATCACCCCGCCAGCGCTGTTCAGAATCGAATTAAGCACACTCGGTTCCGTCGGTGTACCGCCGCCAAGGAGCAGTAAAATCCCCGAGGCACATCCCACTAAAAGGGCTGGCTCTAGCATGGTTTTAGCGCCATCCTTAAAACTCTGCGCGACCTTGTTAAGCGTTAAACCATTGAGCTTAAACACGCAGCCAATAACGCCGGCCACCATACCCATGGTAAAAAACTGACTGGCGATCTCGGGGATAAACCACGCCTTTGCAACAACGCCCCAAATCACCCACACCATAGTTAACACTAACAACAACAGTACCAACACATCCCCAAAATTAAAGCGGCTCTCGAGCTTTGTATTAGCATGGTGCTCACGGAAATAAGCATCGGACTGATAGCTATGGGAAAGAATGGGTTGCTGCTGAATGCGATGGGCGTAACGCATGGTAAAAACGATGCCAAGCAATGTGAATCCGAGCCACATAGGGAAGCGAAACTCACTACCAGAAAGAACCGGGATCCCCGCAATGCCTTGGGCAATCGCCACACTGAAAGGATTCATCCAAGAACTGGCGAAACCAATTTGGGTCGCCACATAGGTCACCATCACAGTGGTGATGCCGTCGTACCCTAAACGGATCATGAGTGGGCAGATGATAATCGCGAAGGCAATGGCCTCTTCTCCCATGCCAAATACGGCGCCGCCGAGGGAAAACAGCGTAAATATCACCGGAATGAATAACTTTTCATTGCCACGGGTTTTATCGATTAACTTTAAGATGCCGTTATCTATGGTGCCTGTGGCCATCACCACCCCAAAGGAGCCGCCAATCACTAGCATAAACATGATCACGCCAATCGCGCTGCCCCATTTAGACCCCGAGGTTAGCCCCTCAAAAGCGAAGTTAAAAAAGCCAACCCCGCCCTCGCCTTTAAACAGTGCCACGGGTTGTAACTTAGGCTCGCCCGCATCATCCAATTGATAGGCAAAAGAATTAGGGTCGACTACTGTCCGCGCTTTATCAACGCCATCGGCCAGATAATGCACCTCTTGGGTTTGAAACGAGCCAATCGGAATAAAGTAAGTCATTAATCCCGCAAGTAATGCCACAAAAAAGATGATCACTAAGGTATCGGGCATTTGAAAGGATGAGGGAGCGTGTGAAGCGGATGGTGCCATAGCAGTCTGAGCTGCTTCTGTTGGCTGAGTCGTCGAGGGTGGAGTCGTCATAGATGCGCCATTTTATGTCAAACGGAAAAGGCCGCACTATAAACTAAAGCGCTGTAAATCAGTACATAAAATCTTCATTCGCTTGCATGAATACGCAAAATGCTTACATCTATCACACCCAAGCAATCCACATAAAAATGTCAGCTATGGCGAATACAGCAAAAAAAGCCCAGTAACACTGGGCATTTTTTATAAACCTAAGGCAAACAGTCACTCAAGGCACACTTATCACAAACCTAAGTGACTGATTCGCTTAGTTACTGACTAGCTTAGTTGCTCTCTTACTTACTTTCTTGGCTATTTTTCGCCTTTTCAGTATGCAGAGGCGATGCAAAAAAGTGTGCCTGATGGGATTTTTGCGGATCGGGTAAGGCAATTTGACCTTGCTCAATCCACCAATAGCCGAGACCGACGATCACGCCACCACCGACAATGTTCCCTAAGGTCACGGGAATTAAGTTATTGAATACAAAGTTTGCCACGGTTAAATCGGCAAATTGCTCTTGGGTTACACCTAAAGAAGCAAAAAACTCAGGGCTGGCAACCGACTGAATGGTGATCCCAAGCGGCACCATAAACAGGTTTGCGATACTGTGCTCAAAGCCACTGCTGACAAACATGGCCACCGGGAGGATCAGTAAAATCGCTTTGGTTAGGGATTCGCGGCTGGCGAAGGTCATCCAAATACCCAGACATACCAACATGTTACATAAGATACCTAAGCTGAATGCCTGCACCCAAGTATGATGCAGCTTATGTTGCGACACTTTTAGCGCGTTTAAGCCCCAGTTACCGCCATCGAGCTCATACAAGCCCGCCGCCATGATCAAGCCAACCATTAACATGGCGCCGACGAAATTGCCGATATACACGCGGCTCCAGCATTTGAGCAATTCACTGGTGGTCACCTGTTTTTGCGCCCATGCAACGCTGCTCAGCACCGAACTGGTAAACAGCTCGCCACCACAAATCACCACCAAAATTAAGCCTAAGCTGAAGGCAATCCCGCCCACGAGGCGCACTAAGCCCCAGGCGCTATCACCGGCACCCGTAGTGACTGTTAGGTAAAACACAAAGGCTAAGGCAATAAAAGCGCCAGCAAATACCGCTAAACCAAAGGATTGCCAAGGCGCCTTAACCACTTTGCTTTTACCGTAAATTTCGGCTTGGTGATAACAACTAAAGTGTGAAGAAACCTGTATTGGCTCATGGCCAGTCGAGGATGTTTGTGGAGCGTTAGCATGTGAGTCTTTCATAACTGTACTCCCAAAACCGATAAACAAACGCGAACTTGCAACATAGGTCTCTCCTACAGCGCCCAAGCGCAAATCAAACCAATCAAAATTTACATTAAGACTTGCTTAAATGATGACTCACTAAAGTCACGCTTTGTAACATACAAATCGCATTGCGCGTGAAGCAGAGTTTGCCAAAGCGTGATGCTATTCACAGGTAAAATGTAAAATTTTTGAAGCCATAAACACAAAAGGTTAATTGGTCATACCAATTTTAGTCACTTTTTACCTTTTGGCTATGACGCTTTTAAAGCGCATTTCTAGCTAAGATGAAGCAGATTTAACCTTATAGAGGCCGAGTTTCCATAATCTAGATGACGACTTGGTGACGAGCTCCTGTTCGAACTGCATTCATTTAAGAAAAAACAATCATGTTTTCCATCCTCTCAAATGAAACGATTTCATGTCGGCTTATTTTCCGTCAAATGCCCTACTACCGCCCAGCATTCCGTATAAACAAGCCTTTTGCGATGGAGGCTTTATCAGGCCAAAGGCCGCCTAAATCGTAAACAATCAAAATCAATCGATACGGTGATAGCTTTCGTCGGTTAAAAGCGCGACAGTCAATCAAATAAGCGATGACATTGGCCCATAATCGGCCAGCAAAAGCGTGCTTTAAACCTTATTGTGCTAAAAAAATGCTACCTTGCTAGCAAATTTGCGATTAACCGGGCACAAACTCGCCCGTTTAAGATGCGAGAGTATAAGAGCTATGCTAATATGCTCATGGATAATTGGTCTTACCAATTTATAAAAGAGTTATCGATAACCGATAATCCAAGTTAAACGAATATTTGTCATCTTATCGGGTATCAATAGACAGACACTTGGCGCGATAAACATCCCCAAGTTCCAGTTCCCATCATAGGGCGTCATCTTGAAGGGAGCTTTAATCAGGAAATAGCGATTGGCCTATACTCAACATGGTTTGCCCCATGAGCGCCAATGACCTTTATCTCAACCAAAAGGTATTAGTACGATGACCGACAAAACTGAACTGTTTGCCAACGCATGGGAAGGTTTTACCCCTGGCGATTGGAAATCTGAAGTCAATGTACGTGACTTTATTCAACAAAACTATGCTCCCTATGAAGGTGACGAGTCATTCCTAGCCGGTGCCACCGAAGCCACAACCAAGTTGTGGGACAAAGTGATGGAAGGCATCAAGCAAGAAAACCGTACCCACGCGCCAGTTGATTTCGATACTAAGATGGTCTCTACCATCACTTCCCATGACGCGGGTTATATCAATAAAGATTTAGAAACTATCGTTGGTTTACAAACCGATGCGCCGCTCAAGCGCGCTATGTTACCTAACGGTGGTATTCGCATGGTTGAAGGCTCATGTGCTGCTTACGACCGCGAACTCGACGCCGATGTAAAATACATCTACTCAGAACTGCGTAAAACCCATAACCAAGGCGTATTCGACGTCTACACCCCAGAAATCATGGCTTGCCGTAAATCCGGCGTATTAACCGGTTTACCCGATGCCTATGGTCGTGGCCGTATTATCGGTGATTATCGTCGTGTTGCGCTGTACGGTATCGACTTCTTAATGAAGGATAAATTTGCTCAATTCACCTCACTGCAAGCGCAGTTCGAAGCCGGCGAAGATTTATCTAACGTTATCCAACTGCGTGAAGAAATTGCCGAGCAGCACCGCGCTCTCGGTCAAATGAAGAAAATGGCCGCGAAATACGGTTTCGATATTTCTCGCCCAGCGACAAACGCCCAAGAAGCGATCCAATGGACTTACTTCGGTTACTTAGCCGCAGTGAAGAGCCAAAACGGCGCGGCAATGTCTTTAGGCCGTACCTCATCTTTCCTCGATATCTACATTGAACGCGATCTGAAAAACGGCACCATCACTGAGCAACAAGCTCAAGAAATGATTGACCATTTCGTGATGAAACTGCGTATGGTGCGTTTCCTACGTACTCCAGAATACGATGAGTTATTCTCAGGCGACCCAATTTGGGCTACTGAATCTATCGGCGGTATGGGTTTAGATGGCCGTACACTGGTAACCAAATCTAGCTTCCGTTTCTTAAACACCTTATACACTATGGGCCCAAGCCCTGAGCCAAACATCACTGTGCTCTGGTCTGACAAACTGCCTCTAGGCTTTAAAAAGTACTGTGCGAAAGTGTCTATCGACACCAGCTCTATCCAGTACGAAAACGATGACTTAATGCGTCCAGATTTCCAATCTGACGATTACGCTATCGCTTGCTGCGTGAGCCCCATGGTTGTGGGTAAACACATGCAGTTCTTCGGCGCCCGTGCAAACTTGGCAAAAACCATGTTGTATGCGATCAACGGCGGCGTTGACGAAAAACTGAAAATCCAAATCGCGCCAAAAGCCGACCCAATCACTGACGAAGTATTGAACTTCGATGACGTGATGAATCGCTTAGACGGCCTGATGGATTGGTTAGCGACGCAATATGTCACAGCACTGAACTCAATCCACTACATGCACGACAAGTACTCCTACGAAGCCGCGTTAATGGCGCTGCACGACAGAGATGTACGTCGCACCATGGCCTGTGGTATCGCGGGGCTTTCTATCGCGGCCGACTCACTGTCTGCTATCAAGTACGCTCAAGTAAAACCTGTTCGTGATGAAAATGGCATTGCCGTCGACTTTGAGATCAGCGGTGATTATCCAAAATTTGGTAACAACGACCCACGCGTCGACGATATCGCCTGTGACTTAGTAGAACGTTTTATGGCGAAGATCCGCGACCGTAAAATGTACCGCAACGCGATCCCAACTCAGTCAATTCTGACCATCACCTCAAACGTGGTTTATGGTAAGAAAACCGGTAACACACCAGACGGTCGCCGTTCAGGTGCGCCATTTGCACCGGGTGCAAACCCAATGCATGGCCGTGATGAGAAAGGTGCGATTGCCTCGTTAACCTCTGTGGCGAAACTGCCTTTTGCCCACGCACAGGACGGTATCTCTTACACCTTCTCCATCGTGCCTAATGCCTTAGGTAAAGATGAAGACGGTCGCCGTACTAACCTGGCGGCGTTGATGGACGGTTATTTCGCCCACAACGAAGGACACGAAGGCGGTCAACACTTGAACGTTAACGTGATGAACCGTGAAATGCTCGAGGATGCGGTTGTCAATCCTGACAAGTATCCGCAGCTAACCATCCGGGTATCGGGTTACGCAGTACGCTTTAACTCTTTGACCCCGGAGCAACAGCAAGACGTGATCACACGTACTTTCACAAAAGGTCTGTAAGCTAAATTAGGTAAGGCTGTAGTACAATGTGCTGCAGCCTCACTTATTTCAACAGGAGTCACAATGGCAGTTACTGGTCGGATCCACTCAGTGGAATCCTTTGGCACAGTGGATGGTCCAGGCATACGGTTTATCACCTTTATGCAGGGCTGTTTAATGCGCTGTCAGTATTGTCATAACCGTGACACTTGGGATCTTGATGGTGGCAAGGAAGTACAGGTCGAGGAGTTAATGAGCCAAATCATTAGCTACCGCCCCTTCCTCGATGCCAGCAACGGCGGTGTGACCGCCAGCGGTGGCGAAGCCATATTACAAGCGGAGTTTGTCGCCGAACTCTTTAAAGCCTGTAAAAAAGAAGGCATTCATACCTGTTTAGATACCAACGGCTTTGTGCGTAAGTACACGCCAGTGATTGATGAGCTACTCGATAATACCGATCTGGTGTTGCTCGATATCAAGCAAATGAATGACGAAAAACACATTGAACTGACTAAGGTCAGCAACCACAGAACGCTGCAATTTGCCGAGTATCTCGCCAAACGCAATCAGCCTACCTGGATACGTTATGTGGTTGTGGGTGGATTTACCGACGATGAAGCCTCGGCATTACAACTGGCCGAGTTTATCAAGCCCATGAAGAATATTGAAAAAGTTGAACTCCTGCCCTACCACGAGCTGGGTAAACACAAGTGGGAAGCGATGGGAGAAACCTATCAACTCGATGGCGTTGCACCACCGAGTCGCGACACCATGGAAAAAATTAAAGCCGTGTTTAGCTCACAGGGGATTAACGCGGTCTATTAAGACGCCAAGGGAGGCTTAAAGCTCCTCCCAATAACTGGCATCTAAGCGCTCAAAGGCTATTTTTAAGATGAGCGCCATATCAAGGTAACACGCCTTAGCGCCCAAGGATTGGCAATGAATGCCCATGGCAGATAATTTCGCACTCAACTGATTACTCCAGTCGAACAGCGATAAAGGTAATGGATGGCGCGCACGCCAGCCTAACCACAGTAAGCCCTGCAGCGGCAGGCTAATAAAGAACAACGCGATAGTGAGGGCTTGGGGTAAAAACGCCCAACCATAGGTATAAATCTGACTCACACTCGCCAAAATCGCCAGCACTGGCATCACCAGAATGGCAAGCTGAGTGGCGCGTACCACCCGATACTCAGGAAAATACAAACCTAGTTGTCTAACCATAGGCCACGTCTTCATATAGCGACGACCGTCACCTAAGGTTTTGAGAATATTGATACTCAATTTTAGACACCTACAACAGAGGAACACTGCTTTTACCATAGCACAATCTGGCACTGCGCCCCAAGACTGTGATGGCAAATTACGCAAGCGTTCCCAAGATTTTGAATCGTTAATTTAAACACAATGGCAAAAGGTTTACACATGTCTAATAAACTGGTTTTAGTACTCAATTGCGGTAGCTCTTCACTCAAATTTGCCGTCATTGACGCGCAAACAGGTGACGATCAGATCTCTGGCCTAGCCGAGTGTTTTGGCTTAGAAGACTCGCGCATTAAATGGAAAATCAACGGTGAAAAGCATGAGTCCTCTTTAGGTGCATTTACAGCTCACCGCGAAGCCGTTGAATTTATCGTCAATAAAATCCTTGCTGGTCAACCTGAATTAGCCGCGCAGATCCAAGCCGTGGGCCACCGTATCGTACACGGCGGTGAGAAGTTCACCCGCTCTGTGATCATCGACGAGCATGTAATCAAAGGTATTGAAGAATGTTCTTCACTGGCGCCACTGCATAACCCTGCCCACCTTATCGGTATTCGCGCGGCCATTGCCTCTTTCCCTAAACTGCCACAAGTGGCGGTGTTCGATACTGCATTCCACCAAAGCATGCCTGAGCGCGCGTACATCTACGCCCTACCATACAAGCTGTACCGTGAGCACGGTATTCGCCGCTATGGTATGCACGGCACTAGCCACCTGTTTGTTAGCCGTGAAGCCGCTAAAGTGTTGAACAAACCTTTAGAAGAAACCAATGTGATCTGCGCGCACTTAGGTAACGGTGCCTCTGTGACGGCGGTTAAAGGCGGTAAGAGCGTTGATACCTCAATGGGACTGACGCCGCTTGAAGGTTTAGTCATGGGCACTCGCTGTGGCGATCTCGACCCATCGATCATCTACCACTTAGTGCACCAACTGGGTTACACACTGGAAGAAGTCAACAACCTGATGAACAAGCAAAGTGGTTTGCTCGGGATTTCTGAACTGACCAACGATTGCCGTGGCATCGAAGAAGGTTATGCCGATGGTCACAAAGGCGCGACCTTAGCACTGGAAATCTTCTGCTACCGTCTGGCGAAATATATCGCGTCTTACACTGTGCCGCTCGGTCGTTTAGATGCAGTGGTCTTTACCGGTGGTATCGGCGAAAACTCCGACATCATCCGTGAGAAAGTGCTCAACATGCTGCAAATCTTCAATTTCCATGTGGATGGTGAGCGTAACAAAGCGGCCCGCTTCGGTAAAAAAGGCATCATCACCACTGACAACAGTACTGTTGCTATGGTCATTCCCACCAACGAAGAGTGGGTTATCGCCGAAGATTCGATTAAACTCATTACAAAATAATAAGATGATTCAAGCCGTTTGCTCAGCCAAACGGCTTTATTATTAGCGACCTACAGCTAAATAAACACAAGCAAAGCAGCAGAGACGACTCACTCTGCCAAAAACCATCGAACTTAGAGGTTTTTATGTCTCGAAATATCATGTTAATCCCCATAGGTACAGGAGTTGGCCTGACCTCCTTAAGCCTAGGTATGGTGCGCGCATTAGAGCGCCACGGGGTAAAAGTCCAATTCTTTAAACCCATTTCCCAGCTGCGTCCTAATGATAATGGCCCAGAGCGCTCAACCACGATTTTAAGCAAATCGCCCACGGTCAATCCGTTAGAGCCCTTCGACATGATTCATGCAGAAGCACTGATCCGTGCCGATCAAACCGATGTGCTAATGGAGCAAATCATTGCCCGCGCCGCAGAATGCGCCAGCAATACCGAAACCCTAATTGTTGAAGGCCTAGTGCCAACCCGTAACCATCCCTTTGCCGATGATGTGAACTACGCCATCGCCAAGGCAATGGATGCGGACGTGATTTTCATTGCCACCCCCGGCAGCGACACCCCAACCGGCCTGATGAACCGCCTCGAAATTGCCTACAACTCGTGGGGCGGCAAAAACAACAAACGTCTTATTGGCGCCGTGATCAACAAGATTGGCGCACCGGTAGACGATGAAGGTCGCGCTCGCCCAGACTTATCGGAAGTATTCGATCATCAAGGCGTACAACGCTCAGATGCGTCCATCATGTTCCAAATGCCAGGTAAGAGCCCACTGCGCATCTTAGGTAGCGTGCCTTACAACCTCGATTTGGTTGCGCCGCGCGCATCGGATCTGGCGAAGCATTTACGTGCCCGCATTCTCAATGCCGGCGAGATGAACACCCGCCGTCTGCGTAAGGTCACCTTCTGCGCCCGCAGCTTGCCCAACATGGTCAACCACATTAAGACAGACTCATTGCTGGTGACCTCTGGCGATCGCTCCGATGTGATTGTGTCAGCGTGCCTTGCCGCCATGAACGGCGTGAAGATAGGTGCCCTACTGCTCACTGGTAGCTACGAGCCAGAGCCTGAAATTCTGAAGCTGTGTGAACAGGCCTTCGAGACAGGTTTACCAGTATTCCTCATCGATACTAACACTTGGCAGACGTCATTAAATATCCAACGCTTCGACCACGAAGTGCCAGTGGATGATGCGGTACGTATCGATTTAGTCCAAGAGTACGTTGCCAGCCATATCGATCAGAGCTGGATTGAAAGCGTGACCAAAAACTCTCCAAGGGAACATCGCTTATCACCTCCCGCGTTCCGCTATAAACTCACCGAACTTGCACGCGCCGCCCACAAAACTGTGGTGCTGCCTGAGGGTGATGAGCCACGTACCATCAAAGCCGCCGCGATTTGTGCCGAACGGGGTATTGCGCGTTGCGTGCTGTTAGGTAAAAAAGATGAAATTCAACGTATTGCAGCACAGCAAGACGTTGTTCTGGGCGAAGGCGTTGTGATTGTCGACCCCGATGAAGTACGCGATCGCTATGTTGAGCCAATGCTCGATCTGCGTCGTAACAAAGGGTTGACTGAAGTCGTTGCCAAAGAGCAATTAGAAGACAACATGGTGCTCGGCACTATGATGCTGGCGCAAAACGAAGTCGATGGTATCGTCTCTGGCGCGGTAAACACTACGGCCAATACGATTCGTCCGCCGCTACAACTGATCAAAACGGCGCCGGGTTCTAGCCTTGTTTCTTCAATCTTCTTTATGTTGATGCCAGACCAAGTGCTGGTTTATGGTGACTGTGCGATTAACCCCGATCCTAACGCTGAACAACTGGCCGATATCGCGATTCAATCGGCGGAATCTGCCAAGGCCTTCGGCATCGAACCAAGAGTGGCGATGATCAGCTACTCAACAGGTAACTCAGGTACTGGTTCAGATGTGGATAAAGTGCGTGAAGCGACCCGTATTGCGAAAGAAAAACGCCCAGATCTAGTAATCGACGGTCCACTGCAATACGATGCGGCCGTCATGCCAAACGTGGCTCGCTCTAAGGCGCCTAACAGCCCTGTTGCAGGTCAAGCGACTGTATTCGTGTTCCCAGATCTCAACACGGGTAACACCACTTACAAAGCTGTACAGCGTAGTGCCGACCTCATCAGCATTGGCCCCATGCTACAGGGCATGCGTAAGCCTGTGAACGACTTATCCCGCGGTGCCTTAGTGGACGATATCGTCTACACTATCGCACTGACGGCGATTCAAGCGTCACAAAACGATGCCAGCAAAGCCTAATATACTTAGCTAAAGCATAATCAAAAAAGCACTGAACTCCTCAGTGCTTTTTTATTTCCAAAGGGAACAGCTCACAAAATGGGCAGCATTAAACGCTTAAAATATCCTCAAAAGGTCATAAAAATGCTGTTTTGGGAAATTCACACGCTGTGAATAGACTGGGAAAAACTAAGAAAATATCCACAAGGAAATGCCTGGATAACGGCGCTACGGAAAAGCGTCACTTTTTAACCAGCAGATAAATCGATATACAATCAGCCACTTAAATATTATCCCTCTAGTCTTCAACATAGTTGTCCACAGATTCTGTGGATAACCTAATGAAGTCATCCTTTCAGATATGCCACAGGCGGCCGATCCGAGTCAAGTCATTTTCGGCAGTGACCGCCATTATTACAAAACTTGAACATAGCCGCTAAAATCGCGATACTCATGACAAATTCCTATAACGAAAAGCCATGAGAACCTTATTTTTCCTTTCATTATTGTTTTTGTTTGGTTGTGGCGATGCTGGAGACAAAGAGCAGCACGTGCTCACTCCCGAAGAGGTGAGTCTCGGCTTTTTTAGCGCCATTTATGTTGACCGAGATGTCGAGAAAGCCAAGTTATATGTCGATGCTCCACTCAAAGAAGTCTTAACCCACTATTACATCGCCGCAGCGGTACAGCGTAATATGCTCGGCCTGTCGATGACCAATGTCGAAATGGAAATTGATGATATCGATATCGACTTTTTCCGTAAGTTCACCAAAGACGTCATGGTCGTCGTTAAGATGAAGGGCTTAAAGGGTGGACAGCCTTGGATTGATGACAGAACCATTCGCCTGCATAAAATTGGCGGCAAATGGATTATCGTTGAGTTCATGCCTGAAAAACGTAAGGTGAATGGCTAAACGGTTTTCCCCACTCGGCTTGTACCCCCAAAACGGATAAAAAAATAGCAACCCTAGGGTTGCTATTTTCATGTGCTTGTATTTGTTACTTCAGACTCAGAATCCGCACTGTAAACCTTAGATTTACAAGACTTAGACCGCTTCTTCTTCGCTCTGTGCAGGTAAAGACGTCATCACGTCGTCTTTAACTTGGTAGTAAGCGTTTTCGTATTCATGAACTTCCATAACAACTCCTGCTCGATTTTGTAAGGTCGCAAAGGCATGCCGTTCTATGCTGACATTTTGCCCATGAGGAAAGGGAATTTCCGTGGCGCAGAGTATACCAAAGTCAGATCGATAATTACAGAAAACTTTCAGTTTTGTTTCGATGCAAAAGATAAAAACGGTTTTTAACGCTTAAAAAGCCGCAAAAACGTATCTCAAAATGAAAGACTTTCAGCTGATATAGCCTAATGCACTAAAGGGCGTGTGCTTACAAACAAAGAATCTAGTAAGACGGGCACAAACTGCTATCAATTAAATAATGATGCGAGTAGGAGGTCGATATGAATGCCATCGTTGATTTTGAAGCCGCAAAACTCACTACCTTATTCAGCCACGGCGATATCTTGGGGATCCATATGTTTATGGATCAAATGAATATCCCGCTCGATGTGCAGGATAAGCTCTATGCTGAAATTTCGGCGTTAAAGCACTTAGACCCGCACAATGTCAGTCTCGCCATTGAACATCATGGGCAATCGCAACTCTCAGAGCGGTTAAGCTATTAACAGGCCAGTTAAGTAAAGATGGGATAAGGCGCGAAGCGACATCATTAGACGCCATCATAAAGCCTCTCAAGGTCTAATGATGGCATTTATGACAGCGTTTAATGAGACCAGAGTGCTTACGCCTTTAAGCGGTAGCGCAGCACCTTTAATGATTTCTCCTCAGAAACATCAACAAAGGCGGCGGGATTGGGTAAGCGCTCAAGATATTCGAGTGCAGGCGCGGCGTCTTCAACCTGCTGGCGTAAAAACTGAGTATCGAGTTCCGGCGCATTTAAACAGAGTAGCACCTCGGCATTCTCGGCTAATAACTCGGGTAAATGCCTGATCAAACGCACGTAATCCTTAGTTGCCACGAAACTGCCCTTTTGATTACTCGGCGGATCGGCAACCACTATGTCATAGGGGCCTAACTTACGTAACTTACCCCATGACTTAAAAATATCGTGCCCTAAGAAGCGTGCGCCCGCACTAAAGCCATTGAGAAGATGGTTCTGCTTGCCTATGGCTAACGCCCCTTTACTCATGTCCATGTTCACGACTTCATCTGCGCCGCCCTGCAGTGCTGCCACCGAGAAACCACAGGTATAAGCAAACAAATTAAGCACTTTCTTATGGCGTGCATGGGCTCTAACCCATTCACGGCCATTGGCCATATCGAGGAACAAACCGTGGTTTTGTCCCCGCAATAAATGCACCTGAAACTGAGCGCCGTTTTCGGTGACCAAATGGGGATCGGGCACCTCACCCGCCAGTACTTGGCTAAAGGTTTCGCCTGCACTGCGGTATTGATACACCAAGTTTAACGACCGATTGGGCTGTATCGCTTGCCAGCGCGCCGTAATCGCCTGTTGGCACTGGGCCAACTCGGCCGCTTCGAGGGGAATAAAACTGGTCAATAACAACACGGGCGCGAACCAATCTAAACAAAGATGTTCGCAGCCTGGGTAATAACCTCCGCGGCCATGGAATAACCGCGTGGCATCTTCACCGACTTCTATCGTCGCCAGTGCATCTATAAAACGTTGCATTATCTACTACTTATTATCTGTTGAATGGGTATCGACAGGTTCTGAAATCGGAGCGGTGCTTGTCGATTGGCTCACCAGTTTATCATCCACATCGTCGGATAATAAAATGGCTAACCAGCTACCACTCTTGCTGGATTCGAGGGCAATCTTGACGACCATGGTTAAGGGAACCGACAGTAACATGCCCACCGAGCCAAGCAACCACCCCCAAAAAATTAATGATAAAAACACCACTAAGGTCGAAAGCCCAAGACCGCGACCCATAAATTTAGGCTCGACCAGGTTGCCCATCACCATATTTGCGCCGACGTATAACATCGCTGTACCGCCAGCCGCCGCAGGGCCTAATTGGATAAAGGCCAGCAAAACGGCGGGAATGGCCGCGATAATCGAGCCGATATTCGGGATATAGTTGAATAAAAAGGCGATAACCGCCCAAAGCAGCGCGTAATCCACCCCAATCACCGCAAGCCCCACACCGACAATCAAACCCGTCGCTAAACTGACTAAGGTCTTGATCACCATATATTGATTCACCGATTGCAGAAAACGGTCAATCTGCTGCAAACGCATGTCGGGATCATCCAACGCCAAGTGCAGTTTTTTCGGCAAAGATTGCGCCTCAAACAACATAAAGACGATAGTCAGAATGATCAGGAACAAATTCGCCATCACATTGCCGACCCCCGAGAGCATATTGGTGGTCATAGACAAGGCCATGCCGGGGTCGAAATAGGCCAGCACTTGCTCCTTGGAGATGTGGATATTCAGCGCCTGCAACTTATGCAGCACCCAAGAAAACTGCTCAACCAGCTGATCGCGATACTGCGGCAACTGCTTAGAAAACTCGTTAATGGAGCTACCTACCAGAGAGGCGAGCCACAAGCCCATCAACACGATAAAACCCATCAGCAGTATCACGGCGAGCCATTTAGGTACGCGATATTTGGTCATCAAGCCAATCGCCGGATTACAAATCACCGCAATAAAACTGGATAGTACAAAGGGAACAACAATCGGGCTGGCGGCCTTTATCCCAGCCAAAATAATCACCACAAAGGCCATGACGGCAAAACCTTTATAAGCGGCAGACGGCGTATTGGAACGTGTCATGGCGTAAAAATCCTTCTTGATCTTAGATAAAGTTGTTAGGCTAGCCCAAGAAAAGTCTCAAACTCAATCACCTAAGCCATAAAACTAGATTGTCATTATGAAACCAGAAACCGCGATTATACGCATTAAAAACTTAAGACTGCGCACTTTTATCGGTATAAAAGAAGATGAAATCCAAAATCGGCAGGATGTGATCGTCAATGTCGTCATTCACTACTGTGCCGACAAGGCGCGCAACAGTGATAATGTCGACGATGCGCTGAATTATCGTACCATCACAAAAAAAATCATTGAGTTGATTGAAAACAATCGCTTCTCACTGCTCGAAAATCTCACCAGCCAGACATTAGCCATCGCCAGTGAGCATCCTTGGGTCGAATTTGCCAGTGTCGAAATCGATAAGCCCCACGCCCTGCGCTTTGCCGATTCGGTGTCGATGGAGTTGTGTTACCAAAAACAGCAATAAAGTGATCCCCGCACGCCCGTTATCGTATATTGCTTATAATCAAAGAAAACCATCAACCAAGGACTCGACGATGAAGATATTGATAACGGGAGCTAGTGGGTTTATTGGTCAGCAGTTAGTCGCCCATTTAGCCAATCAGCATGAATTGGTCTTGCTCACCCGCCACCCCGGCACCAGTCGGCAACTATTAGGCCCGCAGCACCAATATCTCAGTACCTTAGATGAAGTTGATGATTTAAATCATATCGATGCGGTGATAAATCTCGCCGGCGAGCCGATTGTTGCTAAACGTTGGAGCGCGCAGCAAAAACAGCGCATCTGCGATAGCCGCTGGAATACCACCGCAAGGCTTAGCCAACTGATTTTGCATAGCACTACTCCGCCCAAGGTGATGATAAGTGGCTCTGCCATCGGTTTTTATGGCCGCCAAGGTGCCATCCCCATCGATGAAACCGCAGCCCCACACCCCGAATTTAGTCATGATATTTGTCAGGAATGGGAGCGACTCGCGCAGCAAGCCGCCACCAAAACCCGCGTCTGCATCCTGCGCACGGGCATAGTGCTTGGCCATGGCGGCGCACTCGCGAAGATGTTGCCACCGTTTAAATTGGGGCTAGGTGGGCCAATAGGCCACGGCTGCCAAGGCATGAGTTGGATACACATTCAGGATATGGTGGCGCTGATAGACTTTTTACTCAACCATGGCGAATGCGAAGGAATTTTCAATGCCACCGCGCCCAATCCTGTCAGTAACGCCGAGTTTGCCACCACCCTAGGTCGAGTGTTAAACCGCCCGACCTTTATCACAACTCCAGCCGCGATGCTGCGACTCGCCATGGGCGAAATGGCGGAGTTACTCATCGAAGGGCAATTTGTGATCCCCAAACATGCGCTAGATGCGGGGTTTAGCTTCCGCTTTGAGCGACTCGAACCCGCATTGAGGGACGTACTCGCACGTTAACAACTTTTTCAACTCCAGTATTATCCGTAACTGGTTTGAGAATAAAATGTTGCCAAGCGCGTGGCGCGGGGTTAATGCCACGGCGAATAATGGCTTGAAAATCAGAGATAAAAATCCACTGTAGCGATTTGTTTGCCGACGTGACGGTACAAGAATCACTGCGCGCATCTGGCAACAGCCGAAAAACATAAATGCAACACAATGATTTTAAAGACAATTTAACGACATGCACGCATTTTTCTGTTACACTCCCCACCTCTTGCTTATCGCTATTGACGTGTTAGCGCCCGCACTGACGCACAGTTAACACTCCGAGCAAGTTCATTATCTTCAGTATCCGCACCCTCTGTCGCGATGCTGATCAACTACACCAATACGGTTCATATTCGCGCTTAATACTCCTTCTCCAGGCTTGGGGATTGATAAGAATCTGTCCTTAGATCGCGCGTTTAACACTTAGCATTAGCCAATGCTAAATAACGAGATGGGTCGCCCTCGCTCAGCTTGAATACAGCCTGCTTGAGTACAGCGGTATTCCCACACAAACCATTTGTAAGGAACTATCATGCACACCACTTATACAATTGGCGAACTCGAGTCGTTTTTAATTGCTATCTTCGTGCTGTTTATTGGCCATTCCATCAATCGCCATGTGCGTGTTTTTAGACAATACAATATTCCCGAACCTATCGTTGGCGGACTGGTCGTCGCCGCCGTCGTGGCCTTTTTACATTTCCAAGACATCACCCTCGCCTTTAGTTTACCCATGCAAAATACCTTAATGCTGATGTTTTTCAGTACGATAGGTTTGTCGGCAAACTACAAGCTACTGCTTAGTGGCGGCAAAAAAGTGTTTATCTTCCTCGGCGTCGCTTCGGTCTATATTGTCATTCAAAATGCTGTCGGGGTAAGTCTTGCAAGCCTCCTCGGTTTAGACCCCATCTTAGGCCTTATCGCTGGCTCGATTACGCTGTCAGGCGGCCATGGGACTGGCGTTGCCTGGTCACAAACCTTTGCCGAAAACTACGGCATCAACACCTTAGAGCTTGCCATGGCAGCGGCAACCTTTGGCTTAGTCATGGGCGGCATTATCGGCGGCCCTGTCGCGCAGCGATTAATTGGCAAACACAATCTGGTCTCAAGCTATGGCATGGGCCGTAAACACCACTCCACGCATCCTCAACTGGTCACCTACGATCAGCTCGAAGAAGACCAAGTCACCGCTAAGACAATCATCGAAACCCTGTTTGTACTGCTGATCTGCGTTGCTGGGGCCAAATGGTTTACTGTGTTTGTCAGCGAATATCAGCTGAATTGGCTCAAGATGCCGGACTTTGTCTATGCCCTGTTTCTTGGGGTTATCATCGCCAACATCACCGAAGTGACCCGAGGTTATAAACCCCATACCGAAAGTATCGATGTGATAGGTACTGTGGCGCTGTCGTTATTCCTGTCTATGGCATTGATGAATCTCAAGTTGTGGGAAATTTTGGATCTGGCTATCCCACTACTGATTATCCTGCTGGTACAAACCGCAGTGCTGGCGGTATTCGCCTATTTTGTGACCTTCAAAATCATGGGCAGCAACTATGACGCGGCGGTGATCACCGGCGGTCACTGTGGCTTTGGTATGGGCGCCACACCTACTGCGGTGATGAATATGGGCGCACTGGTTTCACGCACAGGCCCTTCTCCGCAGGCCTTTATGGTGGTACCGATTGTCGGCGCCTTCTTTATCGATATAGTCAATTTAATTGTATTGCAGGGCTACCTCAGCTTTTTGATGTAAGTACACAACGTTTTATCATCAAACAAAAATGGCGCCGATAAGGGCGCCATTTTTATATCTCGTGAAGAGTGAAATCTAAGGACAAGTTAGAACGCGCGCATCATGCGATCTGGCCGCGGCAAGTAATAATCGTTGTAATCCAATGAGAAGACTACGGAGCTTGAGCGGCCAACAATCTCCTCTCTGGGCACAAAGCCTATGACTCGTGAATCGGCACTGTTATCTCGATTGTCCCCTAGCGCCAAATACTGGTTATCAGGAACCGTAACTGGGCCAAAATTAGCCAGCTGCGAGGGCTGCGGATTAAGTCGAATACTGTGGACAATGCCGAGTAGGTCCTCCTGCCATTCGGTGACATTCGCCGGTGCATAGGCACTTAATGTTTGCTGTGTATATGCGAGTGATTTGCCATTTAAATACAAGCGATTATCCCGCATCATCACAGTATCACCGGGTACGGCAATCACCCGCTTAATCAGCTTTTTATCGGCTTTTTTAGAGTCGAACACAATAATATCCCCACGTGTGGGATCTGCAAGTTTAACGAGTGGGATATGGGTAAATGGCACTCTGATATCGTAAGCCATCTTATTCACCAGAATGCGGTCGCCCTCAACAATCGTCGGCAACATAGAGCCTGTCGGCACAGTATTCCAATCGGCCACCGCACT
This sequence comes from Shewanella seohaensis, assembly GCF_023283775.1. Taxonomy (NCBI): domain Bacteria; kingdom Pseudomonadati; phylum Pseudomonadota; class Gammaproteobacteria; order Alteromonadales; family Shewanellaceae; genus Shewanella; species Shewanella seohaensis. Next base: position 77,300 of record NZ_JAKILE010000017.1, on the reverse strand, counting down.
CCTGAACACCAGCATCAGGCTGATAAACAATAAAAAAGAGCGATTATCCCTAAGTAATGTTCTAAGTTTTTTAAACATTCTGTTTATCTCCCTAAGGCCAAAATCCAGCAATATTTTCGTTTGATGACAGTGCTAAGCTATCAATTGCCTGACGTAAGCAACGCTTGCTCGTTAAATAGACTCATAAATATCGGCTAAGTTCTTCGCGGATAACATGATGGCTTTTTCTATTTGTAAGCCAATGTGACAAATGCTCAAACTTAGCCACAAACTTTGCCACAAACTTTGCCTCAACCTAAAACACTCAAATAATCGCCATGAAAAAGCACTGGTTTAGGCCAGTGCTTTTTTATTTGACAAAAATGGTTTAAAAATGATGGTGTTACGGCATTTTTCTTAACCGCTAACGCACCTTAGCTTAAGCGCCCGCTTTTAATAATTCGGCGCAGGATTGATTGAGCAATTGGCGGCAGCGCCAAACACCCAGCAGCGCAACTAATAAGGCACCGCAGACAGGGGCAATCCCCCACCAGGGCCAGTGCATATACACATTAAGTTCAAACACTTGGGTCTTTAACAGATACAGCGCAAATTCCGCCACTATCACTGCAAGTACCCCAGCTATGCCCCCCAGTAACGCAAATTCAAACCCTGTGGCGCTACGCAGTAACCAGCCAGAGGCGCCAAAGGTGCGCAGCACTGCGAGTTCACGCTGGCGTGTCGCCATTCCCGCCTCGGTTTGGGCGATAAGCACTAAAGAACTAGCCAGTAAGACAAGAACCAAAACCAACGTCAGCGACAGGGACACCTGCTCAATAATCTGCCGCAATTGCCCTACCATAGCGCCGACATCGATAATCGACACCGTTGGGAACTGCTGGATAAGTTCGAGGATCACTGTGCTCTTCGGAGCATCACTCCCTTGTGCATCCGTTTTTTTGTCGTCGAGGTAGAAGCTTGCCATCGAGGTATAGGCAAAGGGCGCCAGCGCTTCTTGAGTGAAGATCATAAAGAAGTTTGGCTGCATGGTTTCCCAGTGCACGGCACGGATACTGGCGACCTTGACCCTAAGCTCTTGGTTATCAATCATATAGGTCAGCGTATCGCCCAGCTTTAACCCTAAACGATCGGCAACACCTGACTCGACAGAAACCTCATCCGCCGCCTGATTAAAATGCCCTTCGACCAACTCGTTGTTGGCCGGCAAGGTATTGCGCCAGGTGAGATTAAGCTCTCGTGAAATACCTACTCGTCCCTTCTCCCCCGCTTCGGCCTGCTCGTCGGAAATCAAGGTTTCACCATTGATTTGAGTCAAGCGGCCGCGAATCACGGGATAGATATCCGTTGCAGCTATGCCCTTTTGCGCCATAAAGTCATTTAATGGCTTAGCATCATCGGGGGCGATATTGACCAAGAAATAGTTGGGCGCATTCTCGGGCAGCTGTTTTTGCCACTCGTTCAGTAAATCTTGCCTCAGGGCCAAAATGGTCAGTAGTAATACCAAGGCCGCACTAAAGCCCACCAATTGCACCGCATTTTGCCGCGCGCGGCGGCGTAAACCCGCGAGAGCCAGTTGCAAGGGATTGGTGGTTTTCATGCCGACACTGTGACCAAGGCGGATCATCACAAAGCCTAAAATACTGAGCAATACGCCCAGTAGCAGCACAGCCGCGACTACTGTGAGTGTCAGCGCCCAGCTTTGGGAATACAAATATCCCAACAGTGCCATCGCCCCTAAACTGAGGAGTAAATGCAGCCACATGCCGAGCTGCAAGCCCTCGAGCTGTCTTTGTAAGACCCGCAGTGGTGGAATCGCCAGCAGACGCATTAAAGGATAGGCTGAAAACATAAAGGCGCTAATAAGCCCAGTGCTGATCCCAAGCAGTAGCGGCCGCGTCAACGGCGGCGAATAGGCAGCAATTTCAGGGGGTAACAGTTGATTAATGCCTAAATCCAGCAGTGCCCCGCCGATTAACCCCAGCACAATGCCAAACAGTGTCACTAGCAGTAAATGGATGCCAAATAGCCGACGGATTTGTGTTGATGAGGCGCCAAAGGTTTTAAGCATAGCCACCACATCATAATGACGTTGGCAGTAACGCTGGGCGGCAATCCCAATCGCGGCGCAGGCCAGCGCAATACCGAGCAAGCTTGCCAGCAGTAAAAATCGCTCCGCCCGCTTCACCGCGCCCGCTATCGGTGAGTCGCCAGACTGCACATCGACCCAGCGCTGGGAATTATTCAGCAGCGGTTTAACGCTATTCTCAAAGGCGCTTAAGGCGCTTTCTTCACCCACAAACTGATACAAATACGTCACTCGGCTGCCGGGTTGGATAACCCCAGTCTTGGCGACATCTTCTATCCGCATTAATACCACGGGGGAAGAAGCAAACGGATTAAAACCCGCATCGGGTAAGCGGCTGATTTCTTGACTTAAACGAAACTCACTGTTGCCTAACTCCAGTGTTTTCGGGTATCCCAAGAGTCCCCCTAAGCGACTCTCGAACCACACCTCATCGGCGTGGGGCAAGCCTTGAGCTTTTTCATCTTGGCCATTGTCCGCTTTAAGTTCTATGTCGCCCTTAAGTGGATAACCAGACTCAACCGCCCGCACTGTGACTAACTGAAACTTATCCCCCGCATACACCATGGAGTTAAATTGCAGATTGGTTACATGCTTAAGACCAAGTTCGTCAGCCTTAGCCAGAATGCTGGCATCAATTTGAACGGGAGAGTCGATGATGCGATCGGCGGCGATAAACTGGGTCGCTTGCCCGTTGATTGCGACCTGCAAGCGCTCGCTGACACGCGCAAGACCACTGACCGATAGCACCGCCAAGGTAATCGCGAGGATTATCAATAACAACTGCCCCTGTTGCAGCTCGCGCTTAAACAGGCGCCATGCCAAATTAAGCTCCATGGGTTAGGCCTCCTTGGCGCTTAATTCAAGGTTGTTATTCACGCTGTGCGATGAGGCCGAATCCAACTCTTCTTGTAAGTGGCCGTTGTCCATAACCAGTTGCCGCTGGCAGCGCTTCGCCAATTGCAAGTCGTGGGTGACCAGGATGAGCGTGGTATGGCTCTCTTGGTTCAGCTCAAACAACATATCGGCAATTTTATGGCCGTTAACACTGTCCAAATTGCCGGTTGGCTCGTCGGCAAATAGCACCTTAGGTTCACAAATAAACGCGCGGGCAATGGCGACCCTTTGCTGCTCGCCGCCGGATAGCTGTTTAGGTAAATGGGTCAAACGGTGGGATAACCCCACACGCCCCAGCATAGCCTCAGCCTTTTCCTTGGCATTTTTAACCCCAGCAAGCTCGGCAGGTAGCATCACATTTTCGAGGGCGGTTAAGGTATCAACTAACATAAAAGATTGAAAAATAAAGCTCACTTTCTGCTTACGCAGCGCGGCTTTCTGTTCTTCATTGAGCGGTGATAGGGCTTGGCCATCGAGCCATATCTCCCCCGACGTGGGGGTATCGAGCGCGGCGAGTAAGCCAAGCAGTGTCGATTTGCCCGAACCTGAGGGGCCTAATATCGCCACACTTTCCCCCTGCTTGACATCTAAGTTAATGCCCTTGAGGATAGTGAGCGAACCTTCCTGAGTAGTCACCGATTTTTCGAGGTTAACAACATTGATGGCACTGTTTTTTGAAACGACGTTAGACATAGGATCCTTCTTATACAAATCGTTCTTGCGTCAATCGCTTAGATGCAAGCCGATGGCAAAGGCCGTGAGCGCCTGCATCCTGTTTAGTCTGTTTATAACCACGCCAGTTCAGGCGGCGAAAGTGTTGATCCTCGGCGATAGCTTAGGTGCCAGCTATGGCATGTCGGAACAAGTAGGCTGGGTGGCGCTGCTGCAAAAAAATTTACCCGAGCATGAATTTACCAATGGTTCGGTGAGCGGTGAAACTACAGCGGGCGGTTTGCGTCGTTTGCCTGCGCTGCTCGATTCCGTGGCCCCCGATTTGGTGGTGGTCGAACTCGGTGGTAACGATGGTTTACGTGGATTCCCCCCGACGCAACTCAAAAATAACCTAATCCAAATCATTACCCTAGCGAAAAATAGCGGTGCTAAAGTGCTACTGACCGAAATCATGGTACCGCCTAACTATGGCCCTCGCTATACCCAAAAGTTCACCCAAGTGTATCAACAGATTGCTAAAGACGAGGAGATTGCATTAATTCCCTTCTTTATGCAGGACATTGCTCCCCACCCTGAGTTGATGCAAAGGGACGGAATTCATCCCAATGAAAAGGCCCAAGAGAAGATAGCCACTTGGATGCAACCTTGGATTGAAAAAGCATTAACTCAATAAAATCGCTGCAATTTTAAGCTAATAAACAGCTTGCTGATGTAAAGTTGCATTTAAGCGATAAAAACATGCTCCAACGCAACATTAACGCCTGAGATAAACAGTAAAATTCGTGTTAGCAAATGGTTAACCCAACAAGGAGTCAATATGTCCCTTAGCCATCAGCAAAAAGTGTACATACCCAAGGAAGCTCGTACCAACCAGTACATCACCGCCGAAATTAAAGTCACGGATGAATTACTGGCGCAATACCCCGATTACCATAGCTGTTATCAAACCTTAAGCCGCATTATTTTTAACTTGGCAGAACAACACGATCTCCGTAACGTTCATGTGATCACTAACGATAAACTGCCAGTCGTGCGTTACCACACCGAAGCCTATTGTTTCCAAACCGCTGAACAAATTCTGTTTTTTTACAATCCTGCCTATCACGAGGCACAAAACCTGTTCACCGAAGACAACTACCGCGCCCGCAAACTGCGTATTGTGTTTTTAGCGACAGGCGATGAGATCCGCAGCAACTCGGCCAATTTCCATACCCGAGTACGAGAACTCCTAAACGAATTAATGCCTAAGCTGCCGATTAAAGATCTCAAAGTGAAGATCCGCGACCACCAGCATTTATCCTATGATTTATTTGCTAAATCAAAAGGTAATAAAGAAACCTACGGCTATAAACTCAGAGCCATTGCACCAAGATACAAGGCCAGAAAATGTGACCTGCCGGAAAATGTCAGCTCACTCACCTATGTCACCGTCAGCCTGCCGCTGAGTCGCAAACTCAAACAAGGTTTACTACCCGACTCCGCAACGGACTTTAGCCCGTTATATCAACATCTTGAAGATAACTTCCTCAAGGCCGCAGCTAATAAGCAATTAACGCGATTGGCTATGATAGCCAACGGCTTAACCCCCTTAGTGCGGAACAGTAAGTTTGAGAAACTCGACAGCAAGGCCGAAGTACAAATGATCGGTTTTGACCCGAACGCAACCGAGCAACAAGTGATCCGCCGCTGGGATGCCGACAACCTAGTCGAAGCCGCGCATTTTACTATCGTCGCGGGCGCCAAGGACTGTGACGACTCCGGCTATGGCCGTTTTATGAATAACGTCGAAGCCGCACTGAAGACCTTTGCCGCCGAGATAGGGCTAGATCCAGAGCGTGAAGATCTCGTGGTGCGCTTCCACCAGCACATTAGCTATCAGCTCTAGTCATTCGCTGTAGTACAACCTAAAACAAAGGGCGCATCTGCGCCCTTTTTATGTTTTATTCCAAAGCATTAGGCCATGCACTAAAGCGCGCTAACTTAGCTTTAGCCAACCTTTTATCAACTTGACTACTTTATCGTAGTCATCGTCAAAACTGTGGCCACCGCTTAACTCCATCACAGTGACATTGGGCTGCTTGACCTCAGGGCATAAATGCAGCGGCGCATCGTCCTCTTTACCGTAGAGACAGAGCATAGGCACAGTGGTTTGTTTGTTCACTTCGGGCAAGGTTAAGTAACGGGCCGATTGATTATCCGAGGTGACGATCTCGCTCACATGGATTTCAAAATCCGAAGATTGTGAAGGAGAGAGCAGCACAGCACCCAAGACGTTCTTTCGATACCTCGCGGGCATCTCGTTTAGCACAAAGGGGATAACTTCGGCCCCAAAGGAATAACCAATCAAAATCACTTTTTGCGTGCCAAATTCCGCCTGGTACTTGTCGATTATGGCTAAGGTATCTTGGGTAACATCTTTAGGATCTTTTTGTTTCCAATAATATTTCAGTGAGCTCCAGCCGACGACTGGCCAGCCCTGCTGCTGTAAAATGCCCCCTACGGCTTTATCAAGCGTCGCCCAACCGCCATCGCCACTCAGAAAAATCACCAGCGGTGGTTTGGTGCGGGATGACGCAACGTTTACCTGTGTTGATGATTCGATAGGCAACAAGGTTAGCCCCAGATTATCGGCAAACTCATCGGCAAAGGCGTTAGCAGTTGAACATAAAAGTAAAACGCTCAGTATCTTGATTAAGGATTTCGTCATCTCGCACCTACTTTTTAAATACGCCAGTTGCACCACGACTCGTTAAGGTCACCAAACTACCCACCACTACGGGTAAAGATAGCCCGCCATAACAAATCAAATACTTAGCTTCCCATCTTGGATTAAACTTATCCTTATACCTTCTAAGCCCCTGAAAGTTGTAAAATTTATTTCCCTTCTTATAAACCGTTTTGGCAAGCTTGGTCCAAAACGGCACCAAGGCTCTATCGGTTAATCCAGACATGGGCGCCATGCCAAGATTAAACTGCTGATATCCTTGCTGTTTGCCCCAAAGCAATAGCTCAGTAAACAAAAAGTCCATTATGTTGCTGCCCGATAAATTCGGCAGATAACGCATCAAATCAACGGAGAACTCCATTTTGGCGCCACTGGCCCACACATTGGAAAAGGCCACCAGCTCGCCGTTCAAATACACTAAGGCCATTGGCGTGGCGCACAGGTAAGCGGCGGAGAAATAACCAACCGAAAACCCCTTCTCTCGCCCCTGCTTAGCCTTAAGCCAACTGGTTGAAATAGCCTCTAATGTTGGCAATAGACTCTGTACTTCACTGGCATCGACAACCTTAAAGCTCAAGCCTTCCCTTAATGCCTTGGCATGGCTCTGCCGCAAACTGCGATACTTACTCGACTGCAACTCAAATTCCGCCAAGGACACTATGGCCTCTTCACCGAGTTTATAAAGGCTCAACCCTTGCTCTAAAAAGTGGGGTAAATACTTTTGCGTCACTTGATAAAACACTGGCCAACCATCGTAGGCGTCACACAGCTCGCGAAACTGCCACAGGAGATCATCAAATTTATCTGGATTACCGATAGGATCGCCCATCACCACCCAGCAATGTCCGGCGCGGGCATACATTAAGAAGGCATCTTTATCTTCATTAAATAACAGCGATTTATCTTGTACTAAGGCGAGATAGCCATGACTACTCGGCGCATTGGCAACAATCTCCATGGCGCAGCTCAAGGTCGAGCTATCTAGGCGACTGGTATGGGGTTTTCGCACCGCAAGCACATAACGAATGGCAAAGCCGAGCAGAATCACGAGGGCTATCGCACCACCCCGTAACGCGCGGGACACATGGCTATCCTGCGAGAAGGTTAACCAGAGCGAATGGTCATAATCCACATCTTGGTAGGCAAAAAACAACACCCACACCATCAAAAATAACGCCGCGGCGAGGGATAATAACCAGCCGAAGGAATATTTAACGCCCACAATCGAACCTTGGCGATAAAACACCTGTTCACAGGGCAGCATTAATAAATAGATAAGACCGAGTGCTAGGGAAATCTGCCATTCAGCGCCTTTAAGCACAATAAAAACAATGGCTACTAATAACAGTTTTTGGGTGAGTACAAAGGCTTTTTGATAACGCTTAAACAAGCCGTGGGATAATAACAGCAACAAAATACCACTGGCACTCAATATTAAGCTCGACAATTCGACAATCGGTAGCGGCACTATCTCCCCTAGCCAATGATATTTGTGCACAATGGAAGGGTTAACCACTGAAAGCAATAAAACTAAACCGACGGAAAACACACTAATGCTTAATAGTGGTGGCAATAACTGCCTGACAATATGTAAATCAATATTTATCTTAGATAATTTATCCTTATTATTTAATACCAAGCCCGCCACAAAATAAATCAGGGCCAGCATAAAAGGCACAATATAATAAATGACCCGATACACAATGACCGAGCCCAGTATTTGCTCAACGGGTAAATACTGGGATAAGGTCACTGTTACTACAGATTCAAAAACACCAATCCCTCCAGGCACATGGGCAAACACCCCGATCGCATTCGCCACAAAGAAAATACTGAGCACTTGAAGGTAACTTAATCCATCTACCGCAGGCAGCAGGGAATAGAATAATGTTCCCACCACTAACCAATCGAGTGTCGAAACCACAAACTCTTTCAACGACTGAGACAGTACGGGAGGCGCAAACTCAAACCCACGAAAATAAATCGGTTTTTTACGCCATAGACTAAACAGAAAATACCCTACGACACCGAGCAACATCAGAACGCCAAACACGCGGCTTAAGGAAAACAACCACGTCGGCAACGGCAAATCAGCCAGTTGCTGCGCGGGGAAGTTAATCATCGCGATACCACAAATGAAGAATAACCCGAGGAAAAAAGTCACCGAGCAGGCGAGCACTATTTGAGTTATTTGATTTCCGCTTAACCCTAACTCTGAATAAAACTTATATCGGATCGAAGTGCCTGTGAGTAATGAAAATCCTATGGTATTGGAAAAGGTAAAGGCTAAAAATGAAACGGGAGCGACCTTTTGATAGCTTAATGATGAGCCAAGTTGTTTAATCGCAAGATAATCATACAAGGTCAAAATTAAGTAGCTTGTCACAGTCAATGCAACGGCAAGCGCAAGCTGTGAAAATGAAAATAATTTAACCTCAGCCAAAATATCATTTAATTGATAATCCTGCTCAAGGTTATACAAAAGCAATAACGAGACTGTGAATATTAGTAAGCTAATAATCACCCGAATGCGTCTCCCCATTTTCATCTCCACATATTGTTAAGGGGCAAATCAAGGTTAATGACTATTATGGATAAAGCATTAAATCTGAATTAACTTTAATTTATTATTAAGCGCTGTTTTAGCGAAAGATTTTTAACATAGTGATTTTTGAGTAGCAATCAAATTAAGCGTTAACTAGATGATGTTTTATTCATCTTGTAACAAGTATGTTTTAATTTGCATTAATAATATCCAACCGCCTTATCTGAACATAAAAGTACCCGTAAGGGGATTCAGTTCCCTCCAACCACTTACCCATATTTTGGGATAAGAATGTTGAGCTTAAATCGAGTCGCGTAAAACCATCCCCCCTTACCGCAGCGATGACTTGCACCATTTTGGCCATATTTCACATTGCCTTTTGCTCCCCCTAGCGCATTCTGTTAACGAAATAATAACAAAAAGCAGGAGCACCTATGTTCAACAAGACGACACACCCACTGGCGAAGAAGGGCGTTAAGGCGACACCACGCCACCTTTGGCCGAGTAACTCCCACAGGAATAAAGCTCAAAGTAAGGCGAATTGGCTGATGCCAACTGGGGTCGCCCTACTGATGGCTTTTAATCTCACGGGTTGTTTTTCTGACGATGATCCAGCACCAGAGGTCGTCACGCCCCCCGTGGTTCAGCCCCCTGAAACAGGCCCCACCTTCCCCGAAGGCGCCATCAAAATCCTACCGGGGGATAATCTCACCACCCGTATTCAAGAAGCTTTAATCAACGCGCAAAGTGGCGCTGTGATTGTGCTTCCAAAGGGCACCTTTAATATCGATTCAACATTACTGTTCGATGGCGACGTGGATGGGGATGGCAGTTATGCCAAAAACGTCACTATCATGGGCTACGGGATGAAGGACACTATCCTCAATTTCGCCCAAGCCAACTCGGGGGATGGGATTTTCGTGCAAAATGCGCTGAACATTACCATTCAAGATCTGTCGGTCAATGAGGCCAAAAACAACGGTATCAAGCTTAAAAACACCAATGGCATCATACTGCGCCGCGTGGGGGCGGTGTGGGAAGGTGAGCTCGACAAAGATAACGGCGCCTATGGTCTGTATCCCGTTGAGTGTGAGAACATTTTGATTGAAGACAGCTATGTCCGCGGCAGTGCCGATGCGGGCATTTATGTCGGTCAATCCCAATATATTGTGGTGCGCCGCAATATCGCCAAGGAAAACGTTGCTGGGATCGAAGTCGAAAACTCTAAGTATGCCGATGTGTATGACAACGAAGCCATGGGCAACACTGGCGGGATTTTAGTGTTCGACTTGCCAATCAATAACCACAGATACGGCTCTAGCGTGCGGATTTTCAACAACAAAGTGTATGACAACAACACGCCTAACTTCGCCAACGCCTCGGCCAACCCAGCTGGTGTGCATATAGTGCCGCCGGGGACAGGAGTGATTGTGCTGTCTACCGCCGATGTGGAAATCTTCAATAACGAAATTACCCACCACGATACCTTAGGGGTGACTGTCAGCAGCTTCTTTATTGCAGAACCCGATATGACCTCCTTTGTCGGCAACTATGGTCAACCAGGTCAAGCCATTGAAGATGGCTGGCGCCCAGTGCCGCGCAATATTTACTTGCACGACAACGTGATCACTGACTATGGCAGCAAGCCTAAAGGTTATTTAATTCAAGATATTATCCGCGCGTATGTCATCAGTCACGGCACCTTGCCCGGCGTGCTCTACGACGGCTTAGGGGAAATGCTTGCCAATAACGGCACCGCCGCTTACCTAGGTTTAAAAGAGGCGCCCTTTGCCGCAGATGGCAGCGATAACGTCTGCGCCAGTGATAACGGTGATGTGTCCTATGGCAGACTCTATGCCAACAGCAACACCGACATCAGCATCGCCGATGTGCAATACGAGAAGACCCAGAACAACCTGCTGAAATGTACCCAAGTGAGCCTACCCGTACACACAGTCACCTTCGCGGGCCAAGTGTTTGGCTGCGGGGTTGACGATAATACCGCGGGTTGTGATGGCGGCGTGCTCGTTGGCGGCGGTGGCACTATCGGTGAAGGCGAAGGCGGTCTAGTAGGTGATGGTGACCAAAGTCTTTGTCAGGCGACGGGGTCAAACGTCAGTTGGGATGCGCTGCTAAAAGCAAACTGCCCTAAACTGTCGGATTACAATCTGTTCAGCGATGCCAAAAACCCCACGACAGGGCCTAATTCGGGCGGTGTCCCTTACGATCTTAACACTCAGCTCTTTACCGACTACGCCAGTAAATACCGCTTTGTGTATTTGCCTTCGGGACAAAAAGCCAGTTACTCCGAAAACGAAGCGTTTGAATTCCCTGTGGGTAGCGTTATCGTCAAAACCTTTGCCTTGCCAAGCGACACCAGTAAGCGCGGGATCAGTAACGAGAGTTTGATTGAAACCCGTTTGCTGATCCATCGTCCAACTGGTTGGAGCGCCCTGCCCTATGTGTGGAATGCCGATAAGACAGATGCGACGCTGGCGAAAGCTGGTGCGATTAGCAGTCAAACCTTAAGCCATAACGGAGAAAACCTCACCTTTAACTACATGGTCCCGAGCATGAACCAATGTAAGCAGTGCCACCAGTTTAAGGCCGATGACAACAGCAACGCCGTGTTTGTGCCTATTGGTCCTAAGGCGCGCCATTTAAACCGCAATTACAGCTATCAAGATGGCACCATGAACCAACTGCTGAAATGGGAAAGCCTAGGTATTTTGCAGGGATTACCAAACCTGAGCCAAGTACCACAAGTGCCCGCCTACCACGATGGTGACGAAGCCACTGTCGCAAGCCTAAGCGATACCGCATTAATGCAAACGGCTAAAGGTTATCTCGACATCAACTGCGCCCATTGCCATAGACCCGAGGGCAACGCCTCTAACACAGGCCTTAAACTCGAATACTGGCGTGGCTATAGCGATGATGCAGGTTTCTCTCACGGTACCTGTAAATCGCCGGTCGCCTATGGCGGTGGAAACTTAGGTTTCGACGTAGTCCCTGGCAATGCCGCTGAGTCCATCATGCACTTTAGAATGCAAAGCACGACCCCTGGCGATCGTATGCCTGAGATTGGTCGCAGCCTATCCCATGATGAAGGCGTGGCGCTGATCAGCGAATGGATTAAACGTCTGCCTGCGGCAAGCTGCTCGCACTAGCGTTAACGGTAACAATGGGTGAAAGCAGGCTTGCAATCACCCATTTGCTTACCACTCCAAGACTGAGCAACACCCAGACAGAGAAGGCCGACTTAGGCCTTCTTATTTCAAGCAACAGCTTAAAGAGCGGATAATCCAATGAAAAACCGCCTAACACTCGTCGCAATCATCAGCCTAACGACCTTAGTAACAGCCTGTGGCGGCGGTGACAGCCAAAGCAGCGATAATGGCCAAACGCCGACTCCGCCAACGACACCGACTGTACCGACAACGCCCGCCAGTTTGTGTGTGAATACGACTGGGCAAGTTAACTGGCCCGCCTTAATGGCTGAGGACTGCCCAGAATTAAGTCAATACGGGCTCTTTATCGACCCCGCAAACCCCACCGCGCAGCCGCAAACGCCGGGATTTGGTTATCAGCTCGCTACGCAGCTGTTTTCTAATTACGCCAGTAAATACCGCTTTATCTATTTACCCACAGGCAGCAGCATGCAATACCAAGCGCAGGAGGCATTCGAGTTTCCAACTGGCGCCGTGCTGGTCAAAACCTTTGCTCTGCCACAGGATACGGCTATCACAGGCATAGCCAATGAAATCCTTATCGAAACACGGCTATTGATAAAACGCTCCCAAGGCTGGACGAGTCTGGTTTATCAATGGCAACAAGGTGAAGCAAAGCTGCTTACTGCGGGCGCAAGCGTGCATCATACCCTGATTAATCAAGGCCAAAGCCAAAGCTTCGATTACAACATTCCGAGCCGCGCCGAGTGCAAAATTTGCCATCAAATCAATCAAGATAACAGCAGTCTAATCATTCCGGTTGGCCTTAAAGCCCATCTTTTGAATCGCGATATCATCGACCAAGGGCAAAGCGTCAATCAACTCAGCCTCTGGGCCAAACAAGGCAAACTTGAACAGTTATCCGAGTTAAGCCAAGTCGCTAAAACCTATGCCATAGACAACCTCCAAGCCGATTTAACCAGCCGTGCTAAGGGCTATTTAGATGTTAACTGCGCCCATTGCCACAGCGCCAAAGGCTATGCCAGCATCTCCGGCTTACGCCTTGGGTTTTATATCGACCATACCAGTTATCAATATGGGATCTGCAAACAACCACCGGGGTGGGATGGTGGCCCTAAAGGACTCGATTACGATATCGTTCCCGGCAATGCTGACCACTCGATTCTGCTCTATCGCCAAACGCTGTCAGAACCTAAAGATCGCATGCCGCCCATAGGGCGCAACCTTGAGCACCAAGAAGGCGTTGAATTAATTCGTCAATGGATAGATTCACTGGCACCGAGTTTAGGGAATTGTACTTAGATGGATAACTAGCACTTATCAACGCTTAGGAAAGAGATACAGACAATATGGCTGTATCTCTACTCAAGCACCAAATGATTTAACTATGTCTTTAACGGCAAAATTGCGGCTTTAACGGCAAGGTTCAGTCAATTGCCTTATTTAGTCAGCCCGTTAACCCGCATTTAGCTGGCTAAAATACCCAGGCGGATGGCCAATCCAATGCTTAAAGGATTGACGGAAATGGCTGACATCGCTGTAGCCTAAGGTCTCGGCAATCGCCTCAATATCCAACTCGTTAGCTAAAATCAACTCGACCGCTCTTTGGCAACGCACCTGATCGACTAAACGTTGATAACTCGAGCCAAGCTGTGCCAGCTTACGCCGAAAGCTGCGATCGCTCATATGCAGTTGCGTCGCCATGTCATCTAAATGGAGCACTTGGGGAAAATGTTCATTGATTGCCGCCAGTACGGTTTCGATAAAGGATGTGGTTGATACCGAAGTGGTCTTTTCGGCGTAGGCAGGGAAAGGATAGTTGATGGCAAGCGCGAGATGGTTGAGGGAAATGCTCCATTCATAATATTCGCAATTAAACTGCACCATAGCCCCCGTAGCCTGGGTTAAAAAACGCTCATCGCGGACAGGTTCTGCCAAATGAATTTGCCTAAGCGTTATCGCCTCCCCCGTGAGCTCTCTCGCCAGCCCTAACAGCGAACCTATGCTGTGCAGAAATTGAAATCCATATTGTGCTTTGTCGATACGGCCAGTATTGAGCCAACGAATGCAAACACAGTCTTCTTCGAGGCGCACTAAGGTATCGGTAAAACTGCCAACCAGTTGGGGATGATTGACCACAAACTGCAGGCAGGCCTGTAGAGAAGTCAACTGCGCAAGATGGGGCAAGAGCACATCTAAACTACTCACCCGATAGCTTAGGCCTAATTTAGTGCCAATATCGGGGTCGCCGCCCTGCAAACGTAAAAACTCCATCGCATATTCTACCTGCCACACAAACACAAACTGGCAATGATTGAGCTCTGCTTGGCCAACGCCGATATGCTCACAGACTTGCTGTAAAGCGTTTTCGCCTAACTGCGAGGCAATAAAATCGAGAATATTACGTAGCTCAAATGCGGGATAGGTTTGATCACCCACCATCAGGTTCGTCTTGTAGTCGACGCGCTGTAACATGGAAAATCCTTAATATGATTTGTTCAGCTTTTAATTCCCTAGGTGATTAGTTGTATAAGATCTCGCTTATTTTGAATAGTCTTAAACCAGACTTAATGTTAAAAAAATGTATTATTTTATTTCACGCCCGGACAAAACAAAAACGCCTGCATATTCGCAGGCGTATCATCAGGATTGAGTTAACTCGTCGGCTTACATGGGACGATTTTTCTCAACTAATCGATTGAAAATCGCATTTACCGATAAAGACGCACCATGGGCGATTTTATCTGCCAGTTTCTTACGGACTTGGTAGCGCAACTTGTACACAGTACGTTCGCCAGCTAACTGCATTAACACATCGTCACTGGTTGAAATCGCATCGATAAGACCTAATTCAATCGCCTGTTGACCGTACCAATGTTCGCCTGTGGCCACCTTAGCCAAATCGAGCTGAGGACGATACTTGCCCACGAAAGCTTTAAACAACACGTGGGTTTCTTCCAACTCCTGTTGGAACTTCTGTCTGCCTTCGTCAGTATTTTCGCCAAACACGGTTAAGGTGCGCTTAAAATCACCGGCAGTGTGTTGCTCGTAGTCAATTTCATGTTTCTTCAATAAACGGTTGAAGTTAGGCAACTGGGCAACGACACCGATTGAACCTACGATAGCGAATGGCGCGGCATACACTTTGTTTGCCACACAGGCCATCATATAACCACCGCTGGCAGCGACCTTATCCACGCAAATCGTTAATGGGATTTCGGCCTGACGCAGGCGGTCAAGCTGGCTAGAGGCCAGACCGTAGCCATGCACCATGCCACCGCCACTTTCGACATTCACCACCACTTCGTCGCCCTTTTCGGCGATGGTTAAAATCGCGCTGATTTCTTCCCGCAAAGAAGCCACTTCGGCGGCATCAATACTGCCTTTAAAATCAATAACAAAAACTTTGCCTTTGTTGTCTTCTTCGGCCGCTTTTTCCTTCGCCTTTTCGTCCGCTTTCAGCTGTTTTTCGTAGGCTTTAAACTGCTTCTTCGACAGCAGTTCTTCCTTCAAGCTGTGTTTAAGCTCTTCCAGTTCTTCTGAAAGATTGGTGATCCTCAGTTCACCTTTATCCGATTTGTGCTTCACCGTGGACGCGAGCACCACAATAATCACAGCAACAAGCGCAACCACAATTGTCACGGCTTTC
This sequence comes from Shewanella seohaensis, assembly GCF_023283775.1. NCBI lineage: Bacteria > Pseudomonadati > Pseudomonadota > Gammaproteobacteria > Alteromonadales > Shewanellaceae > Shewanella > Shewanella seohaensis. The sequence goes on along the minus strand of NZ_JAKILE010000017.1, from coordinate 61,538 downwards.
GCTAAAAACATGCCATATTCGTATAGAAATTCCAAAGTACTCTCCGTTGGGGCCTAAGGTGATCCGGTTTAGTGCGCGCTATTCTAACAGCCTAAAGCGCCATAAAAAAACCCAGCAAAGGCTGGGTTTTTAGGATTTTACACGCGACTAGTTAGAACAGGTCGCAATCACGCTTGGATCGGTGACAAAAATCGTCGCTTCACCTTTACCTGCAGTAGATGCATAGGTCGCCACTTGCGTCTGCATCTCAACCGTCGCTGCGGCAGCCATACCATCCGTTGAACTCTTCTCACTTGGGTCAACAATTGAGCTATGGTGACCCTTAGCAAAACGCACCGCACCAGGACCTTTGGTGGTTGCATCCACACAAGGCAGACCGATTGCCGAGATCAACGGCTCAGTGCCTGAGAGTGGGAAGTTATCGACGCGATTTGGTAACACTTGGTCAGGTAAGTTGCCGTTACCATCACCCGCGATTTCGATTAAGTGCACGGGTAATCCCGTTGCTTTTAACATACCTGCATGGTTAACCGGATCCGCTGAATCCACCGCCGTTTGCACCGCAAAGGCAAAGGTTGGAATAAACTGCGCGTAAACCCCTTGTACTAATGCCGCATATTCTGGGCTGCCTGGCTCGTATCCCGCAGTATTGGCTTTATCCACTAATGCTTGGAACGTCGATGAGGCAGTCACATTGCTAAACAGCACTGGGCCAAAGGTCGCAGAACCGGCAAACGCGCCCGCTAAACCACCCGCTGGTGCCGCCAGAGAGACCGCATTGATGGCATAAGGGTTAGGTAGCGCTTCGCCCGTGCTTGGATTTTTCATGCCCGTGCTGGCATAAGTCGCAAAGTCGGTACCGACAATCGCACCTAAACTTAAGCCCTGCGCGCTAATCTTGGAAATATCGAATACCTGTGGTTGACCCGCCTGTGCAAGCCCCTGCGCTAAACCTGTTAAGGCTAAACGCACGCCAAGGTGATCCATGGTGGCCTGACGGAAGTTATCCCGCACAGACAGCGTACTTGAGATATTCACGAAGACGAGTGGATTACCACTTTTAAAGGCATCGGGTGTACCAATCACGTTACCGAAGGAAGGATCGGTTGCCGATACTTCGTAAATCCCATCGCCATTGGCGTCAAACGAGCGAGCACCATGTAAAGGCATATCAATGGCCACCGTTGCCACGCCCATCGCGGCATAACTGCCCGCATAGGCTAATGACATTTCCTTACCGCCGCCTAAACCATGCAGCGCAATCGTCGTTGGCCAGCCAGCAGTCGGTGGGGTAAAGGTTAACCCTTGTTGCTGATAGAAGGCCGCGAGTTTAGTTGCATTTGGCATAGAAATCAGTACAGGTACCGTTTCATAACCTTTAATCGCAGGGATGGGGTTAAATTTGGTTAAATGCTTGGTTTTATCCGCTGCGGTTCCATCATCTAACAACCAGGTTTTACCCGCCATCAAAGAAGGATTCGCTAGGGCATCGGCAGGATTTGCAATTCCATTTGCTACTGCCTGCATACCAAAGTTGGTTTGACTTAAGGTACCCGCTTGCAGCGCTAATAATACCGAAACAGGACTATCACCTTGGGCTTTCCAGCGGCCATTGATTAGCGGCTGACCTGCGGATGACAAGCAGCTGACCGAAGAACAGTCACCGTAAATCGGCAATTTAATCTTAGCGGTATAAACATCGGCTAGATTCGACACCACATACGCCGCACCATCTGCTGGAGTTAAACCAGCAGCCTGCGCCACAGTGTAACCCGCAGGGGTGGGCATTTGCGCAAAACTTGGGGCATAAGGCGCGCCCTGTGCCATCAAGAGTTTTGTGGTTTCATAGACGTTTGCTACCGATTGAGTGGTAAACAAGCCTGAATAGGTAATGGTTGAGGTATCGACATTATGTGCCGCAGCCATGCCCTTTTCATAACTGTTGATCAAGGTTTGCAGCATCAATTGATCAGGCGTTTCTAGGGGTAAGGTGTTGATATCCATCTTCAACGTACCATAGGTCGTTGAAGGGGCAATGCCTCGTCCCTCTGAATCTTGGATTAACTTGGTTGTCGCATAAATATAAGACTGGCCGGCTTTAAGCGGCTTGAGTGGCACAATAACGACTTTGTTACCCGATGCCATCGACACAAAATCGACACCAAATTGCAATTCATCGCCGACTTTACAGGCGGATACTGACGGTTTAGCTGTACATTCAGGATCCGATGACAATGGACCACCCACTGTGGCCTCAAACATTCTCACAGCGCCCGGTTGGGCAACCGATGCCGCCATCAAGGTCAGTTGTGTCCCATCGTGATCTTTAGCGAGTTCGAGATCGATTGAAATGGGAGATGTAGTTGACCATCCATCTAAGGCACCAAGGGCAATTTGCGGATCGACATAGTTCCCCGAACTTTCCCCCGGGATTGATAAGGTGCCGTCTGTAGTGCCGCTAAACAACAAATCATTAGGCAAAGGCACTTTAGCATTCGCGGGGTCAAACACCATATGGGATTCAGGGATGAGCGGCTCTGTCTTATCCTTGAGTTCGTTATAACTGTCCTCGCCACATCCTGTGAGGCCCAGTGCTGATGCAATCGCAACACACAAAATGAGTCTTTTCATTTTTTTTCCCCAAATCTTGTTGTAATAGTTTTGTTTTCCCCAAGAAATTAGTCACAATAGCGCAAAAGCTATGACTAATAGGGCTTATGTTAGCCCCTAACTCGTTTCAAGTTAACGTAAAAATATTGAGTTAGCCACAAGTTTGTCACAAACATTTTAGCTATTTATAACAAAGTTTCATTCATTTGTTTGAAACATGCGTTTAGCAATTCGGCGACTCTAGAAGTGGCGGGCATTTTCGCCAAGAGGAATAAAAGGCTCATGTTGGAATATCAAGCAGCAAAAGATTTACTCAAAGGTAAAACCATACTGGTGACAGGCGCTGGCGCAGGTATCGGTCGCGCGGCGGCCATTGAATTTGCCAAACACGGTGCCACCGTGATTTTACTCGGTAAAACCGTCAAAAAACTCGAAGCCGTATACGACGTTATCGAACAGGCGGGTTACCCAACTCCTGCGATCGTGCCGTTGGATTTAAAAGGTGCGACCGAACAAAACTACCGCGATATGGCCGAAACCATTGGCGAGCAGTTTGGTCATTTAGATGGTTTGCTGCACAACGCCAGTTTACTCGGTGCCTTAGGCCCGTTTGAACACATCGATATTCCATCACTCGAAGATGTACTTAAAGTCAATGTCACCTCACAGGTCATGCTGACCAAGGCCCTGTTGCCTATTATGCGCCAAGCACCCAGTGCCTCGATTATCTTTACCTCAAGCAGTGTTGGTCGTCAGGGCCGCGCCTACTGGGGTCCCTATGCCTTCTCTAAATTTGCCACCGAAGGCATGATGCAAGTGCTCGCCCACGAATGTGATGGCACGTCCGTACGCGTTAATAGCATTAACCCAGGTGCGACTCGCACCGAAATGCGTGCTAAAGCATACCCAGCCGAAAATCCATTAGATTTAAAAACGGCCGAAGAAATCATGCCAACTTACCTCTATTTAATGGGACAAGATTCAAGCGAAATTAACGGTCAGCAATTTAACGCTCAATAAGCAATACAGATCTAACGTACTAATAGATAAAAATAAAGGGAGCCCTACGCTCCCTTTATTTTTATCAGTCGCAGAAAGCAAAAAAGGCCGCAAGCGGCCTTTTTACTAAGAGACTTAACATCACTCGAATGATATTAACTACGTTGACGTGTTGGCTTAGCCTTAGGCGTCGCTGTTACTTTATGCTTGCGTACGGCGCGGCGAATTTTTGCACTCTTCACCTGAGCACGGGCCACACTGTGTTTATCGGCGGCCAGCATAGTACGAGTTTCAGGTTCAAGACCCGCTAATTGGCGCAGGTAGTTTACTTGCTCAATCGGCAATTCGACCCAACCTCCACGAGGCAGCGATTTAGGCAATTCCACCATACCGTAACGCACACGGATAAGACGGCTGACTTGCACCTCTTGGGATTCCCATAAACGACGTACTTCGCGGTTACGGCCTTCACGTAAACATACGTGCCACCATTGGTTCATGCCCTCGCCGCCTGCAGCTTTAATGGCATCGAACTGCGCCATACCGTCTTCTAACATCACGCCGGTACGCAGACGTTGTACCGCAGCCTCTGGCACTTCGCCAAAGGTACGTACCGCGTATTCACGTTCAACTTCGTTAGACGGGTGCATCAAGCGGTTAGCAAGTTCACCATCTGAGGTAAACAGTAATAAGCCTGAAGTGTTGATATCCAGACGGCCTACCGCAACCCAACGGGAATCACGCACTTTCGGCAAACGGTCAAATACGGTTGGACGACCTTCAGGGTCTTTACGGCTACAAATCTCACCTTCGGGTTTGTGATAGGCGAGTACGCGGCAAATCACATCGTCGGCGGACTTAAGCGATACGGCTCTACCATCGATGCGAACCTTCGCATCAGCTTCGATACGGTCGCCAAGATTGGCAATCACGCCATCAATACTAACTCGGCCTGCAGCAATCCATGCCTCCATCTCACGACGGGAGCCATGGCCTGCACGGGCCAAGACTTTCTGCAATTTTTCACTCATTAGTATCTTGCTCTTCTGACTGTTCAGGCGTTACTTTCAAACCTGAAAATACCGCCTGCAATGACTCAGTATCCGTAAGCGCAGGTAAATCCGCTAGGGTATCTAAGCCAAAATAGGCTAAAAATTCTAAGGTCGTGGCGTAGAGTGCGGGTCTCCCCGGGACTTCTTTGTGGCCAACGACTTTAATCCAATGTCTATCTGACAAACTTTTAATGATATGGCTACTAATGGCCACACCACGCACCTGCTCAATATCGCCACGGGTCACGGGTTGACGATAGGCGATCACCGCCAAGGTCTCTAATGTTGCCCGCGAATACTTAGGTGCTTTTTCCTGCCACAGGGGCTGCAAAAAAGGACTCAGGACTTCCAAGGTCTGGAAGCGATAACCCCCAGCCACTTTCACAAGTTGAACACCCCGCTCCTGATAATCCTGCTGCAACTCTTCCAATGCGGCTTTGATTTTGTCTCTGGAAACGCTGAAATCCGCCAACACGGTTTCTTTCAACATTTTCACCGACAAGGGTTTCCCCAATACAAACAGACTCGCTTCAATAAGCTGTTTTAATTGAATTGGATTTATCTGCATCAATTAATAGGCCTTTACGTAAATAGTTGAAAACGGCTCTGTTTGGTACAATTCCACTAATAATTCTTTGACCAATTCCATCAGCGCTAAAAAGGTCACCACCACACCGGCGCGGCCTTCTTCGACACTGAATAAACGCTCAAAGGGCGTAAACGTCTCGCTATTAAGCATGGCTAAAATTTGGCTCATGCGCTCACGGGTCGATAACTGTTCACGCTTAACATGATGATCTTCGTTGGCATCGATACGTTTAAGCACTTCGCCAAAAGCACGGGCGATTTCAAATAACGATACATCAGGCGGGATCACCAAAGGTTTGATATTCGGTGAAGGTGCCGCGGTTGCTTGAAACACATCGCGTTCAAGCCGAGGTAAATCATCAATTTTTTGCGAGGCTTCTTTGATTACCTCATAGGCCTTCAATTGACGGATCAACTGGGCCCGTGGATCTTCCTCCACTTCATCTTCCGCCACCATACGCGGCAGCAGCAGACGGGATTTAATCTCAGCCAGTGTTGCCGCCATGACCAAATAATCCGAGGCCAGTTCGATACGCGCCTGAGTGAGCATCGCGATATATTCTAAATATTGCGCGGTGATCTGCGAAATGGGTAAATCGACAACATCTAATTTTTGCTTACGGATCAGGTATAAAAGTAAGTCGAGCGGCCCTTCGAAGGACTCTAAAAACACTTCTAACGCCTCAGGTGGAATAAACAAATCCTGTGGCATTTCGGTCATTGCCTGACCGCGAACAACGGCTAAGGGTAAACTTTGTTGCGTGCCCTGCATCCGCTATCCCCATGTAAAACAATCGTTTTTAAACGGCTGTAGATGACTGACTTGACCCCGTACTGAGCGCGGCTTAAGCTCGCTAATCAAGCTCCCCTACGCCAAACGCGCGATTATACCCGCAATTGAGCGGCGATAACACTGTCAAATGATGGTTTTATCGCCTCAATCTCTTAGGGTAAATCGCGTGTTAGAGAAATGGGGTAACATCACCCGCGCCTTCACGCAGCACTTCGAAACCATCTTCCGACATATCGATGACTGTGGTCGGTTTCTCGCCTAAGTAGCCACCGTGCAGGATCACATCCACTTGATGCTCTAACAGATCGCGAATGTGCTCGGGATCCGATTCTGCAAAATCACTATTAGGCATCACCAAACTGGTCGACATCAGCGGCGCATCTAACGCCTCGAGCAGCGCCAAGGCAATTACATTGTCTGGCACGCGGATACCAATGGTTTTCTTCTTGTCATTTTGCAGACGACGGGGCACTTCCTTGCTCGCCTTAAAGATGAAAGTGTAAGGTCCAGGCGTGCAGCTTTTTAAGATGCGGTAGGCCTGATTATCCACCTTGGCATAGGTCGCAAGCTCAGATAGGTCGCGGCACATTAACGAGAAATTATGGTCATGCTCGATTTGACGAATGCGGGTAATGCGCGTCATCGCGTCTTTCTCGCCAATCATACAACCGAGGGCATAGCCCGAATCGGTTGGATATACAATCACACCGCCGGACTTAAGCACAGCCACGGCTTGACTGATCAGGCGTACCTGTGGATTTACTTCGTGTACATAAAAAAACTGACTCATGGTCGTTCCACCCAAGATCCCGACTGCCAGACCCAATCAATACCTTGAGGCTGGTAGAGATTTTTACCTAGTTCAATCCAATTGCTTGGAAAGTGAAAATCACTCCCTATCGATGCAAGCAACTGATTTTGGACACTCAGCGCCACTAAATTGGCCCTATCGTCCACCGTTTGTTGGCCGAGCACCACTTCCATGGCATCCCCGCCGGCTTCTTTAAATTCTCGCACTAAACGCTTTAACCATTTGGCTGACAGCTTATAACCGCTAGGATGGGCCAATACCGCGAGGCCGCCCGCGTTGTGGATCACCTCAATTGCGCTGGCCATATCGCCCCAATTGTTGGGCACATAGCCGGTTTTTCCGCGAGCTAAATAGCGTTTGAACACACTTGGCATATCCACCGCATGGCCATTATCGGCAAGCCAGCGTGCATAGTGACCACGGCTTATGGCGGCTCCTGCAGCGAGTTTTTTAGCGCCCTCATAGGCGCCTTCAATCCCCGCTTTAGCTAAGCGATGGCCGATTTCTTCGGCGCGCTGCTCACGCAACTCACGCTGATGTGCTAAAAAGCGTAATAACTCGGCATGGGTCTCATCAAAGTTGAGCGCCACAATGTGAATATCGTAACTATTCCAACGGGTTGAAATCTCAACTCCAGAAATCAGTTTTAACGGTTCGGCCTGCGCTTGATTGAAGGCGCGGGCTTCACTTAAGCCTGCAACCGTATCGTGATCGGTAATCGCAAATAACTGCACGCCCTTTTCAAGGGCTCTGGCGACCAGCTCGGACGGCGTGAGATGACCGTCGGATGCGGTCGTGTGGCTGTGCAAGTCAGCCAATATGCTTTGAGTATTCATGCCGTTATTGTACGTGAATTTAAGATGAAATGTGCATTTATCTCACACTTTATCGAGCAGGAATGGCATTCGGTACAGTGATTTAGCAACGTTAATCCATCATTTTGAAAAATATTCAATTGACTTTCGCCTCAGGCTCATGTTTTCTATAGCTCAACTAACAAATTATCGAGACCCTTTTGAATGACTCAGATTAACGCTTCTTTCAACATCATTTGGTGGTGGCACTTCCCAACTTAGCGGGTGGTGTGAAGCTCTGTGCTCATTTGAAAGTAACAGAATCAACAAAAAAGCCCGCAGAAATGCGGGCTTTTTTGTTGGTGCGAAAAATGTCTGCAACGCGGTAAACGGATAAAAAGCGAGATAAGCATGACCCTAAAGACATTTAATCAGGTTAACCAAGTTGATGGCGAAAATGTTGCCTCGTCTCAACAGACATTCGCACGTTCACATACGCTCAAGGCGTCGCTGGCATACCATAGCGACCCACTGCGTCTGTACCAGCACATCACTCAAGATGCGCCCCATACCATGTTGTTAGAATCGGCGGAAATCGACAGCAAGGAAAATCTTAAGAGCATGGTGATGACCCACGCGGCGCTGATGATCCGCTGCGATGGTTATCGTTTACGCTTTAGCGCACTGAGCGACAATGGCCTCAGTTTACTCTCCCCCATCGAGCAATTTTTTACTGCTCGCGCAAGCCAAACTCGATGCCAACGCGATGGCCACAACCTAGTGGTCACGCTACAAAAAGATACTGAGCTTAAGGATGAAGATGCGCGCTTAAAATCCACCTCGCCCCTCGATGGTTTGCGCTTGTTTGTAAAGCATATCGACTGCGGCGCTCATACTGACAGCCAATCCAAGCCAGCATTCGAAGACTTATTTTTAGGTGGCGTGCTCGCCTACGATTTGATTGATACCGTCGAGCCACTGCCTGAAGCACCAAATGGTGCAAATGATTGTCCTGATTATTTATTTTATCTCGCCGAAACCTTAATTCTTATCGATCACAAGCAAAAGCACGCCGAGCTAATCACCCACAACTTCAGTGAAAGCACTGAACAACATTCCAAGGTGACCCAAGCCTTAGCCGAGCGAGCAGAGAATATCCGCGCCCAATGTGAAGCCTTAGCCAAGAGTGCAACACCTGCGCCCGCCCTCGTTGGCATAACGGCAACAGAGCAAGTGAATGTCAGTGATGAAGACTTCAAACAAACTGTTATCGATTTAAAAGAACACATTATTGCCGGCGACATCTTTCAAGTGGTGCCTTCACGCAGCTTTAGCCTGCCCTGCCCCAATACCTTAGGCGCTTACCGCGCGCTGCGATTAACCAACCCCAGCCCCTATATGTTTTATTTCAGGGGCCATGACTTCACCCTGTTTGGTGCCTCGCCCGAGAGCGCGCTGAAATATGAAGCCAGCAACAATCAAGTCGAAGTCTACCCGATTGCAGGCACCCGTAAGCGCGGCAAAACCGCCAGCGGCGAGATTGATTTCGACCTCGATAGCCGTATCGAACTCGAATTGCGTTTGGATAAAAAAGAACTCTCCGAGCACTTAATGTTGGTCGATTTAGCCCGTAACGATATCGCCCGTATCAGCCAAAGCGGCAGTCGCAAAGTGGCCGAGTTACTTAAAGTCGACCGTTATTCCCACGTGATGCATTTAGTCAGCCGCGTCACAGGTCAACTACGCCAAGACTTAGATGCACTCCATGCCTACCAAGCCTGCATGAATATGGGCACTCTGGTTGGCGCCCCGAAAGTGCGCGCCTCGCAATTGGTACGTCAGGCGGAAAAGACCCGCCGAGGCAGCTATGGTGGCGCAGTGGGTTACCTCAATGCCCTTGGTGATATGGACACTTGTATCGTTATCCGCTCCGCCTTTGTGAAAAACGGCGTGGCCCATATCCAAGCAGGAGCTGGCGTGGTCTTTGATTCCGATCCCCAGAGTGAAGCCGATGAAACGCGCCAAAAGGCGCAGGCGGTGATTTCTGCCATCAAGATGGGCGCAGGCTTGGATGAAAGCCATCAAGCAACAGCAACCACGACGACTGAACAACCAAGATAAGGAGCCTAAGATGAAACTCTATTTACTCGATAACTTCGACTCCTTTACCTACAACTTAGTCGACCAATTTAGAAGCCTTGGCTGTGAAGTGGTGATCTACCGTAACGATGTTGCCGCCGACTATATTGCCGACAAGCTGTTAGCGGAAACCGAGCCTAGCGCCTTAGTCTTATCGCCAGGCCCAGGTGCGCCCCATGAAGCGGGCTCCATGATGGCGCTAATAGACAAAGTCGCGGGCAAAGTGCCTATGCTTGGGATCTGTCTGGGTCATCAAGCTATGGTGGAATATTACGGCGGTAAAGTGGAGCGTGCGCCTTTTGTGGTGCACGGTAAAGCCAGCCCCACCTTCCATAATGGTACAGGTGTGTTTGCTAACTTGCCTTCGCCCTTACCTGTCGCCCGTTATCACAGTTTAGTCGCCACAAAAGTACCTGATTGTCTTGAAGTGATTGCCACTACCGATGATATGCCAATGGCGATTTTGCACGCCGAGCACAGGGCGGTAGGTTTTCAATTTCACCCAGAATCCATCTTAACCACCTTGGGCAGCACCTTGTTAACCCAAACCCTACGCTTTTTGACTCAAGACATCGCCCACAATACCGCAGGAGCCCAATAATGAGCGCAACATCGATTCAGCCCCTGATCGATATCTTGTTTCAGGGTCAGGCATTAACGCGCGAGCAAACCGCCAGCCTTTTTAGCACCCTTATTCAAGGTGAAATGAATGAAACCGTGATGGCGGGCATGTTAATGGCGCTTAAAATTCGCGGTGAAACCATTGCCGAAATCAGTGGCGCCGCCGATGCGATGCGCGCCGCGGCTAAGCCATTCCCCTACCCAGCCTCAAGCCGTAGCCAAGGAATTATCGATATCGTCGGCACCGGTGGCGATGGTTTTAATACCATCAATATCTCCACCACAGCAGCCTTTGTCGCCGCAGCCGCTGGCGCCAAGGTTGCAAAACACGGTAATCGCTCCGTCTCGAGCAAATCGGGTTCTTCAGATTTACTCGCCCAATTTGGCATCGATTTAACCATGTCGCCCGAGCTGGCGAGCCGCTGCCTCGAATCACTCAATCTGTGTTTCCTGTTTGCGCCCCACTACCATGGCGGTGTCAAACATGCGGTGCCTGTGCGCCAAGCGCTGAAAACTCGCACCTTATTCAATGTGTTAGGGCCATTGATTAACCCAGCGCGCCCAGAATTTATGTTGCTTGGGGTCTATAGCCCAGAGCTGGTGACGCCCATCGCCCGCGTACTGCAAGCCCTTGGCACGCAAAGAGCCATGGTGGTGCACGGCAGTGGTTTAGATGAAGTGGCACTTCATGGCAGCACCCAAGTCGCCGAACTCAAAGACGGTGAGATTATTGAATATCAATTAACGCCAGCGGATTTTGGTGTGCCTCAAGCCCACATTAGTGAGCTTGAAGGGGGCGAGCCTGCACAAAACGCACAAATCACGCAATCTATTTTGCAAGGACAAGGCAGCGATGCCCACACCCATGCGGTTGCCATCAATGCGGGTTGTGCCTTATATCTGTGTGGCCTATCGGACTCAGTCAAAGCCGGCACCGCCCTTGCGCTCAATACCATAAAAAGCGGTAAAGCCTTTGAATTACTGAATCAACTCGCTAAAGTCAGCAGCGAAGCACAGGAATAATGACCATGGCACAGGTTCAACAACCCGAGTCGCATCGCTCGGAAGATAATCAAGCATCGCAGGATGTAAGGGGTAGCATGCAAACCAGCACCGCAAAAGCCAACGTTTTAACCCGTATCGTCGATACAAAGGCCGCCCATATCGCCGCCCTTAAGTTGCGCTTTCCTGAAGACAGCTTAACCCCTAAGATTTCGGACCGTAGTCTGTTTGCCGCCTTAAAAGCCCCGAAGGCGGGTTATATTTTAGAGTGCAAAAAAGCCAGTCCATCCAAAGGCTTAATCCGTAAAGACTTTGATGTCGAAGCCATCGCTTCTATTTATACCCATTATGCTGCTGGGATTTCGGTATTAACCGATGAGCAATTTTTCCAAGGAGACATGGACTATATCCCGAAAGTGCGGGCCAAAGTGAGCCAACCGATTCTGTGTAAAGACTTTTTTGTAGACGAGTATCAAATCAAATTAGCGGCTCATCAGGGCGCTGATGCGATTCTGTTGATGCTTTCTGTCCTCGATGATGAGCGATATCAGCAACTTGCCAACGAGGCGGCCAAGTATCAACTCGATGTGTTGACCGAAGTCAGCAATGAAGAAGAACTGAAACGCGCCATCGTCTTAAATGCACCAATTATTGGCATTAATAACCGAAACTTACGAGATTTAAGTACCGATTTAGCCACCACAGAAGCCCTTGCGCCGCACATCGGCAGCGATCGCGTGGTGATCAGCGAATCGGGCATTTACACTAACGAGCAAGTGCGCCGCTTAAGCCCGTTAGTCGATGGCTTCTTGGTCGGTAGCTCGATTATGGCCGAAGAAGACATTGATTTAGCCTGTCGTAAATTGATCTTCGGTCACAATAAAGTCTGCGGCCTCACCCGCCTTGAAGATATTCAAGCGGCGGCCACTGCCGGCGCCGTGTATGCAGGGCTGATTTTTGCTGAAAAATCGCCACGCGCGCTCACCAAAGATGCCGCCAAACAATTAGTACAGCAATACCGCGCCGCTAATTTGCCCGCCATTGAGTTTGTTGGCGTATGCGTGAATAGCACGCCTGAGTTCATGGCGAGTATTGCTCAAGAATGTGGCTTAGCCGCGCTGCAACTGCACGGCAGCGAAACTGAGCTGGAAATTGCCGAGCTGAGCCAATTACTGCAACAGGCCGGACTGAACACTCAAATCTGGAAGGCGGTCAGTGTCGATGCTCAAAGCAGCGAACTTGCTGCTATGCCAAGAGGGGTGCAGCGTTATCTCTTTGATAGCAAGAATGACGCAGGTTTTGGTGGTACAGGGCAAGCCTTTGATTGGCAATTACCTATTGCCCATAAAACCGAGGCTATGCTCGCGGGTGGCCTCAATGCTGACAATGCTGCCCGTGCCAATGCCCAAGGATTTTACGGTTTAGATTTTAACTCTGGCCTAGAAACAGCCCCCGGCATTAAGTCGGCAGAGAAAATCCAAGCGGCATTTAGTCAATTACGACTCTAGATCCACTTTTATAAAAACCTGTGCAAAGTACAGGCTAGCAAGAATTGAAACTCGATGGTGTTAACCTATATAGCCCTCGAAACAAATGAATAGGATAAGGAACAAGGTATGTCACAGTTAAAGCTTAACCCTTATTTCGGCGAATACGGCGGTATGTATGTGCCGCAGATTTTAGTCCCCGCCCTCAAGCAACTCGAAAACGCCTTTGTCGAAGCACAGGCTGATGAATCCTTTCAAACCGAGTTTACCGACCTGCTTAAAAACTACGCGGGCCGCCCAACGGCACTGACACTAACCCGCAATTTAAGCCCTAATCCTATGGTAAAAATCTACCTCAAGCGGGAAGATTTACTCCACGGCGGCGCCCATAAAACCAACCAAGTATTAGGCCAAGCATTACTGGCTAAACGCATGGGGAAAAAGGAAATTATTGCCGAAACCGGCGCTGGCCAGCACGGTGTTGCCACCGCCCTTGCCTGTGCGCTGCTGGGATTAAAATGCAAAGTGTATATGGGCGCGAAAGACGTTGCCCGCCAATCACCTAACGTATTTAGAATGCGTTTGATGGGCGCAGAAGTCATTCCTGTCACCTCAGGCTCGGCCACCTTAAAAGATGCCTGTAACGAGGCGATGCGCGACTGGTCTGGTAGCTACGAAAAAGCCCACTATCTATTAGGCACAGCCGCAGGGCCACATCCCTTCCCGACCATAGTGCGTGAGTTCCAACGTATGATCGGCGAAGAAACCAAGAAGCAAATGCTGGAGCGCGAAGGTCGTCTGCCCGATGCGGTGATCGCCTGTGTCGGCGGTGGCTCTAATGCCATTGGTATGTTCGCCGACTTTATTGATGAAACCAGTGTCGAGCTGATTGGGGTCGAACCCGCCGGTAAAGGCATCGATACCCATATGCACGGCGCGCCACTCAAACATGGCAAAACCGGGATTTTCTTTGGTATGAAGGCGCCCTTGATGCAGGACAGTGAAGGCCAAATCGAAGAGTCCTATTCGATTTCGGCAGGCCTTGACTTCCCATCCGTCGGCCCACAACACGCCCATTTGAACGCGATAGGCCGTGCGCGCTACGAATCGGCCACCGATGATGAAGCCCTAGAAGCCTTCCAATTATTGGCTCGCAGCGAAGGGATTATCCCCGCGCTCGAATCGGCCCACGCCCTCGCTTACGCCCTGCGCCTAGCGAAAGAGTGCACCAAAGAAACCATTTTGGTCGTTAACCTCTCGGGCCGAGGCGATAAGGATATTTTCACTGTGTCAGACATTTTAAACGGTAAAGAGGAATAACTAAGATGAGCAGCATTTCAAATCAAACTATCCCTCATCAAGCTGGCCGTTATCACGCAGCGTTTAGCCGTTTAAAAGCCGAAGGCCGCGGCGCTTTTGTGCCCTTTGTTACTTTGGGTGATCCTAGTCCTGAGCTGTCACTGAAAATTATCGACACCTTAGTGCAAAATGGTGCCGATGCGCTGGAATTAGGCTTTCCCTTCTCCGATCCGCTGGCAGACGGCCCTGTTATCCAAGGCGCGAACCTCAGAGCCCTCGCCGCAGGCACAACGCCAACGCAGTGCTTCAACTTATTAGCGCAAATTCGCGCTAAATATCCAGAGCTGCCAATTGGGTTATTACTGTACGCGAACCTCATATTCGCCAATGGCATCGATGCTTTTTATGCCAAAGCGCAGCAAGCGGGCGTGGACTCAGTGCTTATCGCCGATGTGCCAGTGGAAGAAGCTGCGCCTTTTATCCAAGCCGCTAAGGCCCACGGTATCGCGCCGATTTTTATCGCACCGCCCAATGCCGATAGCGACACCCTTGAAAACGTGAGCAAAAGTGGCGAAGGCTATACCTATCTATTGTCCCGCGCCGGTGTAACAGGCACAGACACTAAGGCAGGAACGCCCGTTGAAGAAATTTTAGCTAAGCTGCAAGCATTTAATGCGCCGCCACCGCTATTAGGCTTTGGGATTGCCGAGCCGGCTCAAGTGAGCGCCGCCATTCAAGCGGGCGCCGCGGGGGCAATTTCTGGCTCGGCCGTGGTTAAAATTATCGAAGCTCATCAACAGGATGAAGCAAAACTGCTGTCCACCTTAGGCGAATTTACCCGCGTAATGAAAGCGGCAACCTAATCGCCTCATCGGAGTGACACAATCATTCAGGGCCAAATCTGCGGATTTGGCCTTTTTTATTGCATTAAGTACCACGGCAAAACCATGTCGAGCAGAGAACCAACTGCATCTTAAAACTGTCAAACCCAAGGCTTATATTGGGCGCTGAGTCTCATGTCTTAGCGAAAGAGATGTTAATATAACGCCGGTAACATCGGCAGTTCGGCAGTTCGGCAGTTCGGCAGTTTTGTTATGGTAAATGGACTTTTTATGCAGTATCAAATCTATATTCTCGACGTCACGCCTTGGGGCTGTGGTTTTCAAGGTGAAGTCACCGCCCAATGTGATAATGGCGCACCAGTATGGTTTTATTATCAGGGTAGCGATCAACAGGCTAAACAACGTTTTCCAGTGAATCAGTGGGTTAAGGTTGAACTCTTCGGCCGCTTAGCCAAGGCAAACCTACAGACCGACATCATTGAACACCGCCAGAGTCTGCAATTCCCTAAACATAATTGTCACTTTGAGGCATCCGGGCAAATCGTTGAGATCACCCAAACGCCCGATGATACTGTGTATTTACTGCAATCGAGCCTCCCCCTTCCCTTCGATAACGAACTGGGCACCTCTCCGATTTCCCGTGGTCATTGGGTCAATGTTACTGGGGAATTATGGGTGACTAACTGGCAAGATTAAGGCTGGACTCAATATTCACGCAGTGCTCGCGTTTTCAGCGCAGGCTTTCCAGAACAATGGCCAGACACTCAATGAATAAAAGGGCAAATGGCTTTTAGGCGATTTTGCCCCTAAAATGGCGAACCGATTGTGCTAAAGTTTGATAAGCTCAATGCCTACGGCGCAATCCCTAACGTCTTTCGCCAAAAAATGCTTTCGCCTAATCTGCTGACCTAACCAGCTTTTGCAAAAGCGACACCTATTGAGGTTTTAATGTCTAGCGTAAACTCAGTCCCGACTCCCAAGCCCCGCACGATTTTTGGTACGCCTAAGCTACCCGCTAAATACGCTACGGTTGTGATGCCATTTTTTCTTTCGATTTTAATGAGCTGCATCGTGTCAGGGATCAGTACCTTCAACGGTGTCGGTGCATCGGCGCAATTTGTTGAGCTTTGGCTGAGTGCGTGGGGGATTTCATGGGCAGTGGCCTTCCCAACCTTACTGATGGTATTACCTTTAGTTCGAAAGTTAACCGCCGCGTTTGTGCAATTACCTTAGGTTCATCTTCGCGTTTAAAGCCATTTTCCCAAATGGCTTTTATGCCTTCCTTCCCCGCGTTGCCCTAAATTCCGCCTAATAACCCAGTCAAAGACTCGGATTTACAGTCGATTTACACTCAAGATTGACTCACACTTTCGTTGCTTAAGACTGCGTCCCGCAATGCTGGCAGCCCGAAATAAATCCGACGTTAACTTAACTGTAATTCACTGTTTTTGCTTTGAGTATTTCTTCAAAGATATTCTTAAGGACATGTTTTACTCATTTTATGCTACGGCAGCTACCTCGCTGACAAACCGTATTTAAGCCCTTTATTTCCCAGTCGAAAGTACGACACCTCCGACAACCTGCAAATGAGAATGGTTTGCATTTGTAATTTTTCGAATGCTAATTTATTCGCCGTTGCGCTGATGCACTCATCCTCAGCTTATGCGCAACACATGGAACCACACCTGATCCGCAAGATAAGGGAATGACTCACTCGGCTGAGATAGAGATAACCACTCCAACTTGCCCATCAGCCGATGATGACAACCACAGTTTCGGTTGGCAGCTGGAACTTAAGGAGGCGTAAGTGACTACCCCAAAAAAGGAAAACGATCGCAGGATTTTCGATCTACTCGGTATCGGCATAGGTCCATTCAATCTCGGATTGGCCGCCCTGAGTGAACCTATCGATGGCTTTAGCTGTTTGTTTCTTGATGCCAAAACCGAGTTTGATTGGCATCCAGGCATGCTGCTCAGCGCTTCTCGGCTGCAAACACCGTTTATGTCCGACTTAGTGACCATGGCCGATCCCACCAGTCGCTATAGTTACCTCAATTTTGCCAAGCGAACTGGCAGGCTGTACCCCTTTTATATCCGCGAAAACTTTTTCCTGCCACGGAATGAGTATAACCAGTATTGTCAATGGGTTAGCAAACAACTCTCCAACTTGAGATTTGGTTTTAAAGTCACCCAACTCGATTACAACGCCGGTGAAGGTATCTACCATGTTACGGGTGTGGATAGACGCAGCAGCCAGCCCCAAACCTATTTGTGCCGCAAACTGGTGCTCGGCACTGGCACCACGCCCTATGTGCCAGACAATTGCCCGCTACATGACCCCCGTGTGATGCATAGCGCTAGCTATATGCAGCAAAAAACCTACCTGCAGAGCCAAAACGCCATTACCGTGATCGGCAGTGGTCAAAGCGCCGCGGAAATCTTTTACGATCTTCTGCAAGATATTGATACCTATGGTTATCAATTAAATTGGATGACCCGCTCGCCACGCTTTTATCCGCTTGAATACACCAAACTCACCCTAGAAATGACTTCGCCAGATTATGTGGATTACTTCCATGAACTGTCGCCAGAAAAGCGCAGTCGCTTGATTGCGAAGCAAAAATCCCTCTACAAGGGGATCAATGCCGAGTTAATCAACGATATTTATGACCTGCTTTACCAAAAACGTTTAGTCAGCGATATCCAATGCCAACTGCTGACCAACGTGGCGCTCGATAAGATAGAGACCTCGGGCGACACGCTGACACTCAAGTTCAACCACCTCGAACAGGAATATGCCCTCGAGCAACAGACGGGCGCCGTCGTCTTAGGCACTGGCTATCAATATCGTTTACCCGAATTTATTCAAGGTATTAAATCACAAATTGAATTTGATGATCGCGGCCAACTCGCCATTCAACGGGATTATGGCATCGATGTCAGAGGCGATATTTTTATCCAAAATGCGGGCCTGCATACCCATGGCATCAGCTCACCGGATTTGGGCATGGGCTGCTATCGCAATGCGACGATTCTGCAAGCGGTTTTAGGTTACGCGCCCTATCCGATTGAAGACAGTATCGCCTTCCAAACCTTCGATCCAACTAAGATCCGCGCGCGGCAACACCAACCCACGAGCACCTATTCGGCAACAAAAGCCATACCAAGCAAGCCGCTACCTTCGGCGGCGCAACCTACACAAAATAGTAATTGTGAGCCACAGGCAGCACTGCGGATAAGTCCTTCAGGCGGCAGTGTGTCGGTATTGATGGCGCCAAACAAGGAGGCGCAGTAATGGCCAGCCAATGGAGTCGCCACAGTGCGGTCTCACTCTCAAAACCCATTGTGATTGATGAGTTTGTGTTTACACCACTCAATCTCCCGCAACAGCTGTCTATGTTGCAGCGCTGGTTTAATCAAGACTATGCCCGCTTTTGGGGGATGCAGGGGATGAGTCTCGATGCACTTGCTCAGGCGATGGCGCCAAGCGAGCACAAGCTCGCGCTGATAGGTGAATGGCAAGCCAAGCCGCTGTTTATGGTGGAGTTATACGATCCCGCCCACGATGAAGTGGGTGAGCATTACGCCGTGGAGCGGCTCGATTGCGGCATGCACCTCATCCTCGCGCCGCTTGAGGGCAAGCCTGTTCATGGCTTGTCCGGCCAAGTGATGCAGGCTATTGCCGAGCTTATTCTCGACAAGCTCGCCTTTAAACGAATGGTGGTCGAGCCGGATCAGCAAAATCACAAGATCCACCGCTTAAATAGCCAAATTGGGATCCGCTACCAAAAAGCCATTCAACTGCGTAGCAAAGCCGCATTCCTCGGCTTTTGTAGCGCCGAGAGTCGCCAATTAGCGCAAAAGACTAGCGCACTTTTTATGCAGCGCACTGCATCCCTAGCGACTCAAGCAACCCAAGCAACTCATGCGCCCCACGCAACCGCAGTTAACCCTATCATTTTGCAGGTAAACCGATGAACTTAGCCACTAACCGCGCATTACTCAAGCCATTCACTCAAGCCGAATTCCCCACGCTGGAGGCAGCTGCCCACACGCACGTCCCCGTCCACTTAATGCCGGAATATTGGCAGGCGGCAAATCGCCATTTGGTGAAGAAAATCCTCTGCGAATTTACCCATGAGAAGATCATCACCCCACAAATTTATCGCCAAGCGGCAGGTATCAATCACTATGAACTTAGGCTCAAGGACTGCACCTATTACTTCAGCGCGCGCCATTATCAGCTCGACCACCTTGAGATAGAAACCGGGTCGATTCGAGTCAGCAGTGCGGGCCAAGACAAGCCACTCGATGCCATGAGTTTGATTATCAAACTGAAAGATGCCTTGGGCATGAGTGAAACCCTGCTGCCCACTTACCTTGAGGAAATCACCAGTACCCTCTACAGCAAGGCCTACAAGTTGGCCCATCAAGCTATCCCCGCCGCTACACTCGCCAATGCCGATTATCAAACTATTGAGGCGGGCATGACCGAGGGGCATCCGGTGTTTATCGCCAACAATGGCCGCATTGGTTTTGATATGCAGGACTATTACCAATTTGCCCCCGAGAGTGCCAGCGCGCTTCGGCTAGTGTGGATTGCGGTGCGTAAGGACAAAACCACCTTCTCCGCCCTCGAAGGATTGGACCATGATAGCTTGTTAAAACAAGAGCTTGGTGAACAGTTCTTCGAGTTTCAACAACACTTAAGCGCACTGGGGCAAGCGGACGATAGCTTTTATTTTATGCCCGTTCATCCTTGGCAGTGGCGCGAAAAAATTGCCCGCACCTTTGCCGGCGAAATCGCCCGTGGCGACATCATTTATCTCGGCGAAAGCCAGGATTGCTATCAAGTTCAACAATCGATCCGCACCTTCTTTAACTTAAGTGCGCCGCAAAAATGCTATGTCAAAACCGCGCTTTCTATCTTAAACATGGGCTTTATGCGTGGGCTTTCGCCGCTGTATATGAGCTGCACCCCGCAGATCAACGCTTGGGTGGCCAAACTTATCGAAAGCGACAGCTATTTTGCCAAGCAAGGTTTTGTGATCCTCAAGGAAATCGCCGCAATTGGTTATCACCACAGGTATTACGAAGAGGCACTCACCCAAGATAGCGCCTACAAGAAAATGCTGTCGGCGCTGTGGCGCGAGAGTCCGCTGCCGCACATTGAGCCGCAGCAAACCCTGATGACCATGGCGGCGTTATTACACGTCGATCATCAGGAGCAAGCCCTGCTTGCCGCCTTAATCGCGCACTCGGGCTTAAGCACCAAGGAGTGGGTCAAGCGCTATCTCAACCTCTACTTATCGCCATTACTGCACGCCTTCTTTGCCTACGATCTGGTGTTTATGCCCCATGGCGAGAACCTGATTTTAGTGCTCGATGCCGGCATTCCGGTCAAAATATTGATGAAGGATATCGGCGAAGAAGTCGCAGTCCTCAACGGCAGCGAGCCTCTGCCGCAAGAAGTGCAGCGCCTTGCGGTCGAGCTTGAGGAAGAGATGAAGCTAAACTATATCTTGCTCGATATTTTTGACTGTATTTTCCGTTATTTAGCGCCAATTCTGGATAAGCAAACCGAGGTCAGCGAAGCGCAATTTTGGGCGCTTGTGGCTGATAATGTGCGCGACTATCAAGCGCAGCATCCGCAGTTGGCGGACAAATTTGCACGATACGATCTCTTTAAAGACAGCTTCGTCCGCACTTGCCTGAACCGCATTCAGCTCAATAACAACCAGCAGATGATTGACCTTGCCGACAGGGAAAAAAATCTGCGCTTTGCAGGCGGAATAGATAATCCGCTGGCCGCCTTTAGGCAAAGCCATGCCTTTGGAAATCAGAAGCTTAAACCCAAATCCTAAATCACTTTTAACCTTGAGTGGGCCTTACGCCCACTCTGGGCACGCGCCTGTGCCCAAAAACAACCTAGTCAATCAAACAGCCTAAATGGAATTTAAGATCATTATTATGAAAACCTTCCCCCTCAACCGTCTCGCGGCGCACTGCCAACTCGCCATCACACGCCCTGAGCTTATTCTCTGCAGTGCCATACTCAGCATGCCCTATGCTTATGCCGATGCCAGCGATACCCAGAAAAAATCCACCAAAGACATTGAAATCATTAATGTCGTTGGCGCTAAGGATCTCCACGATAATCGCTACAAAACTCAGGCGATGAACACGGCAACGGGTCTAGATTTGTCCTATTTAGAGACGCCGCAATCCGTCACCTCTGTTACCAGCCAAATGATGCATGACCAACAACTCAACAGCGTCATCGAAGCCATGACCAGCGTAGCAGGCATCAATGCTCGGCCGATGGACAACGACAGATACAGCATCAGCTCGCGCGGAATTGCGGTCACCAGCATTCTTTACGATGGCGTGCCCACCACCTATGACACCCGTTTTAACTACGGCGATAACCTAATCGATACCGCCATCTACGAGCGCGTGGAAATTGTCCGTGGCGCCACAGGGTTAATGACGGGTGCAGGTAATCCTTCGGCCGCGATTAACCTTATTCGTAAACGCCCGACGCAAGAATTTATGGGCAGTACCTCAGTGAGTGTCGGCTCATGGAACAATCTGCGCGGTATGGTCGATTTATCCAGCGGCTTAAATGAAAGTGGCAGCATTCGTGGCCGGGTTGTCGCCGCCTATCAGGATAAAGAATCCTTCCAAGACAGATACGAGCAGCAACGCACCACCCTCTATGGCATTGTTGAAACCGATATTACCGACAGCACACTGCTGACCTTAGGCGTGGATTATCAAGACACCACGCCCGAAGCCACTATGTCCGGCGGGCTGCCGCTGTTCCACAGTGATGGCAGTCGTACAAATTACGATCGCGCCACTTCCACCGCTCCCGATTGGGCCTCGGCGCATACCCAAGGGCTTAATACCTTCGCCAGTCTTGAACATCGTTTTGATAACGGTTGGGAGCTGAAAGGCTCCTACAGCTATGGCGATAACTCGCTGAAATATAATGTGCTGTGGGCTACAGGTTACCCTGACCCCGTGACTAATCTTGGTGCCACCGCAGGCTCAATCGCCTATGTCGATGGAAGTCGTACCCAACATAACCTCGACTTACGGGCGCAGGGAATGTTTGCCCTGTTTGGCCAAGAACATCAGCTTACCTTTGGCTGGACGGGTCAGCGCCAAGAGTTTGCCAACCCTTACTATTATCCTACGGCCGCCGTGCCGCCCTTGGGAGATTTTCGCGATCCCAACTTCCAGTATCCAAAACCTCAGTGGAAAGAGACTCACACCACGGGCTCCTTCGGCGAAACCGAGCAAAGCGCCGCCTATGTGGCCACACAGCTCAATCTGACCGATGCCTTGGCATTGCTCGCGGGGCTGCGCCTTAACCAGTGGCAAACCGACCAAGATAACTTTGGCAGCATGTATGATTTTAAGGTCGACAATGAGCTCACCACCTATTTTGGCCTGACCTACTCGCTCGGTGAGCAATACTCGCTTTACGCCAGTTATACGGATATTTTTGCGCCGCAAACCTTGCAGCGCATCGATGCCAGCTACATCGACCCCGTCAAAGGCAAAAACTACGAGGCGGGTATTAAGGCCAGCTTGATGGATGAAAGCTTAGATATGTCGTTGTCGGTATTTGAAATTCGCCAAGACAATGTTGGTGAACGCACCGGAGATGTACTGCCAGGCACTACTATCCCAGTGTATCGAGAGGTTAACGGCACTAAGACCCAAGGCTTTGAGTTTGAATCCACAGGCAAAATCACCGATGACTGGAATATCTACTTCGGCTACACCCAATTCAGTACCGATGATCCTAAGGGCAATCGCATCAACACCTCATCACCTCGCCAGCAGCTAAAACTCTTTACCACTTATACCTTCAGCGGCGATTGGAACAAGTTGCAGCTTGGCGCTGGGGTTAATTGGCAAAGCCGAGTCTATCAAACCGTGAACTCACCCTTAGGCAGAGTCGAGGTAGAGCAAGGCTCCTATGCATTGGCCAGCCTAATGGCAAGTTATGCCTTTACCGAGCAGCTAAAGCTAAGCGCCAATGTGCACAACGCCTTGGATAAAACCTACTACAGCCAAGTGGGGCAATTTAGTCAGTACCAATATGGTACCCCGCGCAGCGTGAGCGTGAATTTGGATTATCGCTTCTAACAGGCTGTCGTTAACTAGCTGTTCATCAATGAAAACTGCGGTGAGTCTAGAGTTCACCGCAGTTTAATCAATTCAAGCCTAAGGAGTGATTATGGCGCGCCAAAGGGAAACGGTACCGACCTTAGCCAAGCTTTCCAGAGGGACCCAACCTGATCATACCAAGCACTGCCATAGCAAATGCTCGCAAAGTTTAAACACTGTGGTCGGCGCGCAAACAACAACCAAGCTAACAGCGCTAAGCCCTGCGGATTTAACTCAAGTCGCCAAAACGTTTAATCAACGACTGGCGCTGCGCGCCCCATTTTATGCCCAGCACTTTGTGGCAACCACCAAACCCCAAGGACTCAGTATTGATACTTGGAGTCAGCCAGCCGTTTATCAGCAGCTTTTACTGGATTTTGCCAAGGCCTATCCACCCTTGGGAAAAACTACATCTTCCATCCAGTCAGAAAATATTCCCGAGCAGTTATTGCTCAGCCATAGCCATAATTCCAAAGCCCTGCACTCGCTCTGGGGACAGTGGTATTTCGGTTTGTTAGTGCCGCCCATGTTGGAATGGATCATTAGCGCGCCGCAGTCGCTCGTGAGCACCATTGAGCAGATTGAGCAGATTGATATAGCGCCTAAGCATTTTTATCTTCGGCCCCATGATTCGGGCAGAGTCGCAGGTTTTGAGTTTCAATTAACTCCCACTCCTCGGGATAACGTCGCCATAGTTAAAGCCGGCATAGTTAAATCCACTGTCTTAACGCCACCCCGCGAGCGACGACTTATCCAGTGGATTCAAAGCCATCTAATCCCGAGCGTTGAGCGATTAACCGGTTTAAGCCCAACCCCCGCAAAGTTGTATTGGAGCCATTTAGGCTACCTTATTCACTGGTATTTGGGCGAAATGGCATTGCCAGATATTGAGTTTGAACAGCTTAAGGCGCTGCTATTTAACACAATATCCTTTGACGATGGCGAAGATAATCCACTCTACAACAGCATTAATCTGCTGCCCGCCTCAGCAACTCACTCAGACAATATTCGCCGCGTGTGCTGCTTAAGGTATCAACTTGCCAACAGTCATCGCTGCGTAGATTGCCCGTTAGCCACGCGCGCCCAAGCCAAACATGCCGCACAAGCTTAGCCTTATCGGTCACGGCCCACTTAGTCGTAAGAGCAACATGGATTGCAACAGCCCTTCACACCGCTTTCATGCAACAGTTAGCAATCGGTCACCTTTCACGGCTTTTTCCCTCTAGCCCCCCGTGCTACACTCAAGCCCACGTCTTCTTAACACGATTATTTATGAAACAACTGCTTGATTTTCTGCCCCTCATTATCTTTTTTGCCGTCTATAAATTTTTCGATATTTATATCGCCAGTGGCGCCTTAATCGCAGCCACTGCACTGCAATTAGTCGTGACCTATGCGCTGTACAAAAAATTGGAGAAGATGCACCTAATTACCTTCGCTATGGTGACAGTGTTTGGCACCCTCACCTTAGTGTTCCATGACGATGCCTTTATCAAGTGGAAAGTCACTATTATTTATGCTTTATTTGCCCTAGCCCTTGGCGTGAGCCAGCTACTCAACAAGTCGATTTTAAAGTCCATGTTGGGTAAAGAGATGAAGGTGGCCGATAAGATTTGGGCACACGTAACTTGGTACTGGGTAAGCTTTTTTACCATCTGTGGCCTAGTCAATATCTATGTCGCCTTTAGACTGCCGTTAGAAACTTGGGTGAACTTTAAAGTGTTTGGCCTCACCGCCTTAACCCTGATTAATACCGTTATCACCGTCTTTTACCTTTATAAACATCTTCCCGAAGATCAACGCAAGGAACTCAAATAATGTGGTATATGATTTCAGCTCAAGATGTTGAGAACAGCTTAGAAAAACGTTTAGCGGCGCGTCCTGCGCATTTAGCTCGCTTACAGGAACTGGCCGATGAAGGTCGTTTGCTGGTTGCGGGTCCACACCCTGCTATCGATAGCGAAAACCCTGGCGATGCGGGTTTTAGCGGCTCATTAGTGGTGGCGGATTTCGATTCGTTAGCCACGGCTCAAGCCTGGGCAGATGCCGATCCTTACTTCGCTGCGGGCGTATATCAAAGCGTTGTGGTAAAACCCTTCAAACGAGTTCTCCCTTAATGAAAATCGTTTCTTTCAATATCAATGGATTGCGTTCTCGCCTGCATCAATTGCAAGCGTTAATCGACAGCCATCAGCCCGATATTATCGGCCTGCAAGAAACCAAAGTGCACGATGAAGCCTTCCCGCTCGCCGAAGTCGAGGCCATGGGCTATCACGTGCATTACCACGGTGGCAAGGCACACTATGGCGTAGCCATGCTCTCCAAAGTCGCCCCAATTAAGGTGCAAAAGGGCTTTGCAACCGATGAAGAAGATGCGCAGCGCCGCATGATTATCGGCACCTTTGCTCAGGCAAATGGCCGTCCGTTAACTGTGTTGAATGGTTATTTCCCTCAGGGCGAAAGCATTGATCATCCGACAAAGTATCCTGCTAAGCGTAAGTTTTATCAGGACTTAATGGCACATTTGCACGCTAATCATAGCAACGATGAAGATATCGCCATCATTGGGGACATCAATATTTCGCCCATCGATTTGGATATCGGCATCGGTGAAGTCAACCGCAAACGTTGGCTAAAAACCGGAAAATGCAGCTTCCAACCCGAAGAGCGTGAATGGCTGAAAACCCTGCAAGATTGGGGATTGGTGGACACCTTCCGTCAACTCCACCCCGACCGCAGCGAGCGTTATTCATGGTTCGATTACCGCAGCAAAGGCTTCGATGATAACCGCGGCCTACGCATCGATGTGATCTTAGCCACGCCGTCACTGGCCGCACGTTTAGTCGAATCCGACGTCGATTACGATTTGCGAGGCATCGATAAACCCTCAGATCACGCGCCAATTTGGAGCACCTTTAAAGAAGCCTAACTCGCTTGGGTTAATTCTTTAATTGATAAAAACATCGGCTTAGGCCGATGTTTTTGTTTGAGAGTGAGTACGTTAAGTGCAGACTTTATAGGCGAGCCATGGTATTCACTCGACGACACGGTGAATAGACACCTAGGGGTTCTAAGCTTATGAACGAGAGCCATGGTCATTCTCATGCGTCCCTGCATTGCACGACATTCAGGCGTCCTACCTATCAGATGGCGAAATGGCCGTTAAACACCGATGTTGTTCAAGTCCATGCTTGGATGCAGGGCCGCCCCGTCAGATGTAATGGATTCACGAATGCCGTGATGGCATGGATGCCAAAGAGCGGCCATGGGGCGGACGGTCGTCTCGCTAATCGCCACGGTTCACCTGTTTAGCATCGACGAAGTCTGTTTGCTTTAAAGAAATACGTAGCGTGCTTTGGGACATTTTCGAGTTAAAGCTTTAACTCTAATCCGTGGAGTTCGGTTTAAAATATCTTTGGGCTAACGCCGCATTGCAGCGGGTTGTCCGCTGCAATGCCTTGTTATGTTACTCACTCCACTCTGGTGTCATAGCTCTTAGGGCCTCATTAACCCCAAAGCATTCATATATTGGGTAACTAGCCTTAAGGTTAGTAATATTAAAGTAGGCGTAAAGCCGGAACTCATGCTCTCGTTTTATATATATTCCATACCTCAAGCCATCTGTCACTATCAATCTACGGCAATTATCTTTTCCTTTCGCGTAGGATTGAGCTTGTGAAAATGCAGTTAAACAGGAGTTTCCTTTCTTTTTTGCTTCCACAACTACACTTAAGTTGGAGTCTTTTCTTGGAAGACTCTTAAATAAGGCCACATCTACTTTATTCCACTCAATGGCCATTTTTTGAGGCGTCCAACCCAACGCTCTAAGTAATGGAACTGCCAAATAGGAAACTGTTTCAAACTCCGAGGGGTTGTCATATTTGTTATACCATTTAGCAATCCTCACCAATTCATCGATTTCTTTATTTAAATTATCGATCGAATTACTAGAAACCCCATTATCGAATAGAAACTCTGAAACAGCTTCAAAGTCAACAGTGTTATCTTCAGATCTCGGCAATTCGATTAGTGGTGGAGTATTGTCGAAATCAAGCGCCAATGATTCAATCCAATCAGTGACAATCGGCGAATCAAGTTTTTGTGTTGTATCGCCTTGCTTAAGAGTATAAGTATCAAAGTTTTTAGGTGACTTAAGTCCTTTCCATAACCAACTCACTCTACGAACATGCTGTAAATCCCAGCCGTCTACATCACCAAATAAATCAAGCCATTCATAATCACCTACGACAACACCTACACCAAGTATTGTTGAAGTTCCTAAACGGAGAACAACAATGTCTCCATCTTTAATCTCTTGCGAAAATCGCTTAAGGTCGGTCACTTTCTTAGAGGACCAATCATCGTTTCTTAACGTCTTAGCACAGCCTGGCCATGAACCAGCGTAACCAGGACCATTTAGTATGACGTCCCACTTGAGACATATCGCAGCATAATTTCTATCTGTATCACCAACAGCTTGTTGCCAATAGCTTCTATTCAAAAGTTAATCTCCATGCTACTTGAAAACATAACGCCGCAAACAGCGGCGAGCGATAGCGAGTCCGGCGGCGATAGCGAGTCCGGCGGCGATAGCGAGTCCGGCGGCGATAGCCGCGCACTGCTTTGCCTTGTTAACCTTCATGGCTCGATACCAGTGAAGCTAAATCATCTTCATATGCCAAAAACGCCTCATCAAAATCCTCGAAGGAATCTGAATCAGGGGAAATAACCTCCAATAACTCTTGCCTTGCATCACGATCTTTCGGAGGCATGCCGCCTGGAAATTTAGATGCTGCTCGTCTGACGATATCAGCAGTGTAAACAGCTCCTATTTTTACAAGAGCATGGATCGTATCTTCTGTGTGATCACCTGCCGAGTTATAAAAGAATTGATCAAAGCCTCCATTATTTATTTCAGCCTCAAGCTCATCTATGAGTTCTTTAATCGTTGGCACAAATACTCCTTGGAGGTTAACATTTTATTCATGCGCATGCGCGTTTACCTCGTTAGACCAGTGAAAACGCGCACAGTTAACTATCTGTATGTAAAGAACTTATCAGCATTCTGCCGCTTTTCATATAAGTAATCCATCTGGAAAAACGCGCATGTGCGTTTTCTAAATCTATTAACTAAAAGCCAGCTACCATAGTCATTTGATTTTATAGTGTTTTATTTGCTACAGATGGAATTAATGCGCACTGATATTGTCTTAAAATCACACCAAAGTATCTAAATTTAAATATGACTGTATAGCCATACATTATTAGCCACTTCGCGGTAAGGCCAAACATAGGTAACTAGATGAGAATTTGTATGGCAACAAGAGTAGGTATTTTCGATTGAGATAACGAGCCGAAACACACTTTGGGGCAATACCTTTTTAGCTGAAAGAGCTGTAAAAGGGTTAGTTAAGGTTGGCATTGTTGCACCAGTGCCCCTCTAAAATAGGGACATTTTAGTAATAAAAAGAGAGCGTGGTATTGGGGGTATAGTGACAATTACTGCTAAGCAACTCAGTTATCTGCTTTGAGGTATTTCGAAAATGAAATGGCGGAAATCTACGATTTCCGCCATTTTCAGATGATACGCTAATGCTTTGTATGAGACTCAGTATCGGGTGTTATTGCTCAACTACCCACACTGAAAACTGGCAATGCCCACATTGAAGGTAAGATTAGCTAGTGCGGTACTGTTTAAGGATCCCTTCGAGTTCAACCGAGGCATGTTGCAAATCATGCGCTAGGGTGACACTGCGCTGCGCCGTTTGTTTAATGGTATCGGATTGATGGCGGATCTCATTGAGTTGGCCAGCAATATCGCGAGCGGCCACGCTCTGCTCTTCCGCCGATGCAGCAATCTGGCTGCTCATATCGAATACGGCATTAACCGATTGCGCCATCCCCTCGACATCGTCGCCCACGGCAATAATGGCGCTGCGGCCTTCATCGGCGCGGTCCACAATCTCGGTGGTGATATTGGAGAGCTGACGAGTGCCCGATTGCAATCCTTCGATCATCGCTTGGATCTCAACAGTCGCTTGTTGAGTCCGTCCCGCTAAGGTACGCACTTCATCGGCAACCACCGCAAAACCGCGGCCTTGCTCACCCGCACGGGCTGCTTCGATGGCCGCATTCAGCGCCAGCAAATTGGTCTGCTCGGAAATACTGTTGATGGTAGTCACCACGGCATCGATACCCGCCGCATCCTTAGATAACTGTTCTACCGATGAAAATGCTGCGCCAATCTTGGTTGAGAGTTGCCCAATACTGTCGACCGTATGGCTAATACGTCCTTGGCTGGCACTCATTTGGCTGGCGTTATCTTTGGTCTGGAGCGAGGTATTACTGGCATTGACCGACACTTCTTCAATCGCCGAGGTCATCTGCGCCATGGCAACGGCAACCGAGTCTAAAAATTGATGCTGGGCACCAATTAACTCGCCACTGCTTTTGGCCTGCTGATTAAACTCATCGGCGGCGAGGGAGAGCGTCTGAGCATTGCTGCGAATAGCACTCACCATTTCACTCATGTTATCGGCGCAGCGGTCAATTTCGCGGGCGATTAAACTGAAGTCATCGGTGCCGAAAAAGTTTAATCTAAAACTTAAGTCGCCATCGGCTAAGCGTTTGATGGCCATGTACATATCCCACAGGCCACCGCCGAGGGAGGTTGAAATCCAGTAGCTGAGTTGGAATAAGGGTAATAAACCGATTAACGCGAGCCAAAACATTAAGTTGGCATCGCTGCGCCCCTCGCTTTCCCATTGAGCAACATTTTGCGACAGCTCGAGTGCGCCGCTGGATCCCACGCTGGCACTGGCGGTCACATTTTCTCTTTGGCGCTGAGCGTCAGTTTGGCGACTGACAACACTTAAACCATTGTCACGGGCAAACTGTGACAACGTATCCCCTGTCAACTGCTGTGCATTCGCGACTTGAGCAAAGGCATCGACCGTCGCCTGCACCCGAGCTAAAGAGGCGGCTTCGAGGTTGCGGTGGGCATGTTGGTAATTGACGAGTGCAACGGCGGCGGTGATCAGCGCCACCATAGAGCAGACAACCCAAAACTTTCCGTTGAGACTGAATTTGATCAATATGGCATCAATGGTGCGAAACTGGATTTGTTTCATCTTGATATTTCCTAAGACCTAAAGGCTATCGGGTACTAAATCAGCATTATAGCTCATATATTCCATCACTTTTTTACCGCACAGGCATCATCTGCACATTAAAAAATGATGAATTTAATCGGCACTGGCGATTTCAGAACCTGTTGATGCTGACCATTTTTGGCGAAGGGTGACTAACTGCGCCGTCAACAAACTCATGCAAAAACCTAACAGGGCGCCCAACACTAAGGATGGCACAATATTGGCGACATCCCCTGCCATGGCAAAGGTAATACAACAGCCAATAAAGGCGCCGGGAATAAAACTTAATTTTTGATAACTGGCCTGTAGGCACATTGCCGAGGTCGCGATACCCGTAAACAGATAACCCGCCACAGGCGATACGAAGAAACTGCTACCGCTGATAATGAGCCAAGCCCAAAACACACCGGAGAGATTGGTACACCACGCCATCATCACGCCTTGAAAACCGGCCTTAGGCTGAGCAAAGAAGGTGCTACAACCTAAAAAGCCAATCCAAGTAACGAGATGAAAGGCATCTGCGATACCACACCAGACAGCGGCTAATAGCCCCGCCGAAATAGCGACTTGCCAACGATTTTCCATGATGACCCCTTTGTATTGTTTTCACGGAAGTTAATACTCAAATGCGCTTAAGGTGCGGCTGTATTATGGTGTTATAGCGCCCTTCACTTCCGTGTCGATCAATTTTTAGTAGGGATCTGCAATCGAAAACAGACTCACAGGCCGACTAGGAACCGATTCAAATGAATGTGTACGCGAGTCCGCATACCTTAGGTCACTTGAGTAAACATATTGGTTAAATTACCTCTATTCTGGTAACAAAAACCTGATCTATTGCTAATTTTCGGCATTAATGCCCGTAAATTTGCTAACAAGCAATTTATTTGTGGTAAAAAAACGAAAAAAGCGCTTATTAGGCGCTTTTTTGCTCACTCAGGAATGGTTTACAGCATCACACCTTTAACTGTTTATTAACTGGCAGATCGCGGATCCTAAGGCCTGTTGCGGCAAATATCGCATTGGTCAGGCTTGGTGCCACCGGCGGCACGCCGGGCTCACCCACACCCGCAGGCGGTGCATCCGAGTCGATAATGATGATCTCCATCTCTGGCACTTGGGGTAAACGTAGCAAGGGATAATCATGGAAGTTAGACTGCATCACCTTCCCCTCTTGGTAACTGATCTCCCCCATTAGCGCCAAGCTTAAACCAAATACTATCGCGCCTTCGGTCTGCGCTTTCACCCTGTCGGGGTTAACCACAGTGCCCGCATCAATCGCAGCAATGGCATTCAGCACCTTAAGCTGTTTGTCCTCGCCGACTTCTACCCGCATCGCCACCGCCACCACACTCACAAAGCTGCGGTGCACGGCAAAGCCCCAACCTTGATTCTTACCCGCTTTAGGCGCCTTGACTTGGGCTTGTTCAACTGCCTCAATCACCTTGAGGTAACGGCCGACATCGACGGGATGACGGTTTAAGTCTTCACCATAGTTGCCATATTTAAAGCCTTGGTTCTCAAAGGCCTCTCGCCTTGCTTGGCCCAGTAAGCTGCGCCACATATCGGGGCAAGATAACTTGGCTTTATGGGCCATTTCATCGACAAAACTGCCCACGCCAAACCCGTGTTGAATGTTACATACCGAGCGCATCCAACCGATACGATTGTGAGCGCTGGCTTTAACGGCCTCGTAGCGTAAATTTGCGAGGGCAAAGGGCACATCGACAAAGCCTAAGTCCAGCTCTCCACCGGATGGATACTCAACGCCCTCGGCAAAGGTGGAGCTGATCGACGGGAAGCCCGTACGCGCGAGCAGCGCCGTTGGTTTGTTATTGGCATCGAGCAAGGCCTGATAACACTGGGCACTGATGGCGTGATAATAACCGTTTTGGATTTCATCCTCACGGCTCCAACTCACCTTCACTGGCCGTTTAAATTGCTTGGAGAGTAGCGCCGCCTCCACACTGAAATCTGGTTTGGACTTGCGCCCAAAGCCGCCGCCCAGTAACGTCACATTCACTTTCACCGCATCCTCGGCGATACCTAAGGCTGCGGCCACATTTTGCTGGGTACTCTGCGGTGTTTGTGTCGATGCCCAAATTTCACAGCCCTTCTCGGTCACATTGGCGGTTGCCACAGGCGGCTCGATGGAGGAATGGATAAGGTAAGGCACGGTATAAATCGCCTTAAGGGTATCGTCCTTCGGCCAGGCTTTGACCTCATCACCAACTTGACGTACCACCTTGCCAGGGGCTTGTACCTTGTCCACCAGCTCTTGCAGGTAGGTTTTAGAATCGTGGCTGCTGTTGGCAGACTCAGTCCAGCTCACTTGCAAGGCTTTACGCCCCTGCAGCGCGCTCCAAGTATTTGTCGCCACCACAGCTACGCCGCCTAGGGCTTGAAAAGCGGGAGCGCCCTTGGACGTTGGCAAACGGTACACATCGACCACACCAGCTACTTTGCGCGCCGCACTATCGTCAAGACTTGCGACATCGCTCCCCAATACGGGTGGGCGCATAATGCTGGCATAAAGCATGTTATCCACTTGAATATCATAGCCATAGACAGCCTTACCCGTGAGCATGGCCTGCATATCGACTATCTGACGCGATGCACCAATTTGCTTGAAATCCTTAACCGCCTTTAACCGCAGCGAATCGGCTGCGGGCAGTGGTAATCCCGCCGCATCGAGGGCTAATTCGCCAAAGCGCGCAGCACGGCCAGATTTAGCATGCAGCACTTGATGATCTTTAGCCTGCACTTCACTCACGGGGACTTTCCAGCGAGCTGCTGCGGCTTGTTCAAGCATGGTTCGAGCCATCGCGCCCATCTCACGCATGCGATCATAGTTTTCGCGGATACTGCGGCTACCATCGGTATTTTGGCTGGCGTAACGTTTATCTGCGAGTCCTTGAATAGGCACAATTTTATCCCAATCAGCCTCCAGTTCTTCGGCCAAGATTTGTAAAATCCCCGTGCGGATCCCCTGGCCCATTTCGGAGCGGTGGCAGGTCAAATAAACCTTGTCATCCTCACCGATGGCGATAAACAGATTGAGCCGCGCCTGCTGATCCTGCGCCAATGCCATTGGACTCCAACTGAGACCACTTGCCCCGAGTGCGAGGCCGCCCCCGACGGCGCCGAAGAGTTTTAACACATCGCGGCGACTGATATTTTCAACTGCGGTGAATGTACTCATCTTAGCCCTCCTGTTTGGCATAGCTTTGCAGCGCCGCTTTTATCCGAGGATAGGTACCGCAGCGACACAAATTACCCGACATGGCAGCATCGATTTGCTCCGCCGATGGTTTTGGATGCTGAGTGACTAAAGCCGCTGCCGACATTAATTGCCCCGCCTGACAATAACCACACTGAGGTACATTATGTTCGGCCCAAGCATTTTTAAGCTTTTGATTATCCAGCCCTTCAATCGTGGTCAGTTGTTTGCCCTGCGCCTGGGATACGCTGGTTAAACAGGCGCGCACTGGCTGACCATCTAAATGCACGGTACAGGCGCCGCAGAGTCCGGCACCGCAGCCATATTTAGTGCCCGTTAAGCCTAAAATATCCCGTAACGCCCAGAGGATGGGCATATTGGGATCCGCATTTAAGGTAAAAGATCTGCCATTAATGGTCAGGTTTTGGGAAGGCATCGCAAGACTCTGGTCCTTTGCCGCCTCCGAGGATGGTATTGCCATAACTCACTCCTTAAGTGCCAACCACGACGCAAGATCGGCTTTA
This sequence comes from Shewanella seohaensis, assembly GCF_023283775.1. Lineage (NCBI taxonomy): Bacteria > Pseudomonadati > Pseudomonadota > Gammaproteobacteria > Alteromonadales > Shewanellaceae > Shewanella > Shewanella seohaensis. Next base: position 27,422 of record NZ_JAKILE010000017.1, on the reverse strand, counting down.
GTATCAATATCAATCGCGGCATGCGGTAAGGGTACAGCCACTAACTCACCCACATTTGCCAGTTGTTTTAAGATGGATTTGGCGCCGCGATCGCCGGTCAAATCCGTTAATAAATCGAGTATTGAGGCATTAAAAATAGCAGGAGCGCCTAATTCATCCAGCTTACCTGCTTCGTGATGATAAAGCGCGGCCACAGATTGCTGACTCGTTTGCCAAGTCTCAATCAACTGCCGATAGTCTTCAAATGTCAGCGCGACCTGATCCGCTAAGGTGAGTAACATGCCATCAAACTGCTGTGCTTTTGCAAAGTCCGCCGCAGCGCGCAGCGACGATGACAAACCCGTCTGCCAGTCGGCATTATGCAGTAGCGAGAATTGATTCGCCCTAAAAGCCTCAAGTTGGGGACGAAGTTCGTGGGCATGGGCACCGAGCACCACCAGCATCGAAGCGCTGACTTAATTGGATGCTCCCATTGCCAATGGCGCCGAGGTGAAGCGAACCAAACGCTCGATATGGCGTTGTAAGATGCTTTTCCCACAATTTTCACTCGAGGGCGTTGATAATGGCTGCGCCAGTTTAATCCCCTGAAATCGCCGGCTCTCCCCTGCAGCCAGCACGGCAATTAACAAGCGTTGGCGGCTCAGCATTAGGGCATGATCCCATCGAGAATCGAACATGGCGCGCCGTGTAGCACCCCATGGCATTGGGCCAAGATACTCAAGGCAATAGCGCTCGGTAACTCGCCACCGAGCGCAAGCCCCGCAGGCGCCGAGAAAAAGCCACTAAACGAATCGGTACTGAGTTCGGCCATTTCCAGCACTTTATCCCGCCGATGGGCAGGCCCCAAGAGCGCAACATATTTAAGCTCAAAGGGTTGAATGGCTTTGAGCGCCGCTGCATCTAAGTTCAGGTTATGGTGCATGACCACTGCACAATCTAAGGATGCAACAAGGGTGCTCGCCTCATTAGCACTTTGCTTGACGATATGGGCATGGGGAAAGTCGGCACTTCTCGCGTAGGCGGTGCGCGTATCAAATACGCTCACCTGCCAGCCTAAACTATGGGCAATCGCCGCCACGGGTTTAGCATCAATGCCCCCACCAAAAATCCCTAAATGAAATCGCGGTCTGAGCGGGATGATAAGCGCCTCCCCGTCGGACTGACTGAGTATGCCCGCCTTAGGAAAATCCGCCGTAGGAAAAGGGGCACTCTTTGCCGGATAAAACTGCGCGGCGTAACTGCGAGCATCACTGCCCGCGGGAGCGAGAGGTAACTGATAGTAGCCCGACTGCCCCTTACGAAAGGCTTGCACTATGTCCACTAGTCCAAGATCATGATTTTCTTTAAGCAAAGGGATCAACATGATATCGACTTTACCGCCGCAACCGAGGCGGTAGCTGGCATCGGATTCATCGGTCGCATCGTAGGTGACACAAGCAATCTGCTGCGATTGCATGGCTTGCTGCGCATGACGGCGAAGATCCGCCTCTAAACAGCCACCACTTAATATCCCCGCGCCTTGGCCAAACTCGTGGAATAACATCATGGCACCGGGCTTTCGGTAGGACGAGCCTTGGATATGGGTAATCACCGCCAGCACCCACGCATCATCGGCTAAAGGCAACCAATGCTCTAACAAGTCTTCGATTTGCTGAACCATGCACAACACTCCATGCTTGCATCTGCGGCTAGATAAGTGAAGCCAATAAATAACATTCGACTTAACAAGTTAACAAAGCTGAACTCGCATTCATAGAGGAAATGATGAACAAAATATTGCGGTGAGGGATACTAGGACGTGTTGACGTTTCGAGATTAAATTTTGTTCGCTCTGGCAAGTTCGTGATCGCGAAACGAGGAGTGAGGTGTAGTTATTCTACTCAAATAACGAGTGACATAGAGCAAGAGCTTGCCAGAGGAACCCTTCGGGCAGCGTTTGGTTGGAGTTTCTGCTGCGTTATCGCCCGTTTATGTAGAATAACTACACTGCACGGGCTTTGCCTTGCATAAAAACCAGCCAAATAGCTGCAAAAATAACTATGAAACGTCAACACGCCCTAAGAGTTCGCGGCGAACGATAATGAGCTAACCCATGACTCGCGACGCATTTACACACGTCGCGATGAAGTATGGTCGGTTTACAACAGTAACTGATCGGCCACAAAGGGGTTATGTTCGCGCTCTTCCCCGAAGGTCGACATAGGTCCGTGGCCGGGAATAAATTCTACATCCGCCCCTAAAGGCCAAAGTTTGGTGGTGATGGAGTGGATTAAATCCTGATGATTCGATTGCGGGAAATCCGTGCGACCAATTGAGCTTCTAAACAGAATATCGCCGACCCAGGCCAGATGAGCGTCGGCGGAATAAAATGCCACGTGGCCCGGAGTATGCCCGGGGCAATGCAACACGCTTAAACTTTGCTCACCCACGGTAACTACATCGCCATCCTGCAAATATTGCTCGGGCTCAAAGGCTTCGCAGTGGGGAAACCCAAAGTTTTGGCTCTGTTTTGGCAGGTTATCAATCCAAAACTTATCCGCTACATGGGGGCCAATAATAGGTACATTCGTTTGCTGCGCCAACAGTTTAGCACCGCCCACATGGTCGATATGGCCGTGGGTCAGCAGAACTTTTTCAAGGGTCAGTCCCAACTTGTCCACTTCGCCTAAAATACGGTCGACATTCCCTCCCGGATCGACAACCGCGGCACGCTTCGTTTTTTCACACCAGATCAAGCTGCAATTCTGCTGGAAAGGTGTCACAGGAATAATTTGATACTTCATAGCTTCAATCTCGTGTTATCCATAGCCGATAGATTACGCTAAGAGGCTTATCATGGCTCAAATTTTTACAATAAAAATTGATCTTAACCAAAGGCTAACCAAATAATCCCAACTTGCGACAACAGGGCTTTTGTATACAATCTGCCCTAAACAACAAGCCCTACTCTTAAGGTTAATTGATGAAACCCGATATGATGCTCGCCGGTGTCCTCGCCAAAAAACACTCATTCAACCTGCCACTCAATTATCAACAGCCGATTGGTGAACAGATCAGCGTGTTCGCGCGGGAACTCTGCGCCATTGAAAATAAAGATAAAAAACTGCCATATATCGTCTTTTTTCAGGGAGGTCCCGGCTTTGCCGCCATGCGCCCCGCTAATAATAGCGGTTGGATCCGCCGCGCACTCAAAGAGTTTAGAGTATTATTGCTCGACCAACGGGGCACTGGGCTTTCTAGCCCGATAAATTACCAAAGCCTCGGTCACTTAACGCCTGAACAACAGGTCGAATATTTAAGCCATTTTAGGGCCGACAATATCGTCCGCGATGCCGAATCAATTCGCGCCCAGCTCTGCCCCGCCGACAAGTGGGCGATTCTAGGTCAAAGTTTTGGTGGTTTCTGCGTGCTGCATTATTTAAGCGCCGCCCCTCAGGGTGTGAGTGAAGCTTATATCACTGGCGGCATTCCTTCCCTCACACGCAGCAGTGATGAAGTCTATCAGGCCACCTATCAGCGCGTACTCGCTAAAAATAAGGACTTCTTCCAGCGCTTCCACGATGCGCAGCATCTAGTGACACGCCTCGCCAAACATATACTCGAGCACCCAGTGCATTTAGCCACGGGCGAGCGCCTCACGGTTGAAATGCTGCAACTGCTCGGCATTAACTTGGGCATGGAGCAAGGCCCTGAGTCGGTTTACTATTTGCTTGAACAGGCGCTGGTGCACTCGCCCCAAGGTGATTATGTCAATCCGCTGTTTTTAAATCATTTCTGTCAATTGCTCGACTATAACACCAACCCGATTTTCGCCCTGTTACACGAAGCCATCTACTGCCAACACAGTGCGTCACAGTGGTCTGCCCATAGGGTGCGTGAACAGTATCCGGCCTTTAACTATCAAGTCGGTAAGCCTTTCCTGTTTACTGGCGAGATGATTTACCCTTGGATGTTTGAGCAATTTAGCCATTTAGCCCCACTCCAAGCCGCGGCCAATCTCCTTGCCCATAAAATGGACTGGCCGGCGTTATACAATCTCGAGCAACTCAGCCAAAACCGCGTCCCAGTTGCGGCCGCGATTTACAGCGAAGATATGTATGTCGAGATGGACTACAGCCTCGAAACTGCCAAACAGGTAGCTCACCTAAAGTATTGGTTAACCTCGGAATATGAGCACAATGGCATTCGAATGGATGGCGAGCGGATCTTAGATAAACTCATCAGTCTCAACCGCGGTGACAGCTTAAGATAAATGTTAATTTTAAGGGTTAATTAAGTAAAAGCTGTCATTGTGTGCTGGCTCCTCATCCATATGAGTGATTTTGGCTACAACATTCAACGACCAATTTTCCGTAAGAGTAATCCGTATTGGCTTACTCTTTTTTTTACCTAAAAAAATGCACTCAACCGGGTTGAGTGCATGACAAAAATAGTCAAAAAAGCAGGGGAGCGAGTTTCTAACCGAGATGAAATTAACGTTTCATCTGAGGATAAGTAAATTCATGGCATTGATTGCAATAGACTTTACTTTCTTTGTGTTCCTGATGGCAGTAAGTACAAGGCAAATCTGTACCATAGTGCAGACTGTCATGGGGATTTGGCTCAACCGAATGGCCCGCATCCGCTAGGCGCTCAGTCAGCTTAGCCACCTCCTCGGGTGAACCGTGGCAGCTACTGCAAGTCGCTGCATCGGGAACGATTTTACGTTTTGCATCACCGTGGCATGCCGCGCAATCGACTTTACCATCGGCTCCTGTCATCACCTCTTTATGGTAGTCCTTGATATTCAATGCATTAGCGGCCATTGGCGTTGCCAGCATGACACCGAGTAATAGAATAAATACGGGTTTTAACATCAGAGTCTTCCTAGGCGGGGCATAGTGCCCCGCATCGTAGATTAATAGTTTGCAATAAAGTCAGTTGACGCTTGGATATCGGGTGTAAACGGACGGTCCTTGGCAACAAAAGGCACTTTTTCACGGTAGGCCTTGTACATGGCTTGTGTTGCCTTACCCAGTTGTAGTTCAGGGTGAGCTTGCTTACGTAAATCAATCGCTTGAGTTGAGTGCAGCAGTTCTAAACCGTAGATGACTTGGGTGTTATCCACGATTTGGATCAGGTTATCCGACGCCAACTTAAGATTCGTGAAGGTATCTTCAATCCCACCGGCGATAGAAATCCCATCGAAGGATACTGGCGTGGCTAACTGCTTGTTACGCACTTGCATATCCACAAAGGCCTTTTGAATCGCACCGAAGGCATGGCCTTGGTTTTCTGGCGCACTCAGGAAACGCGTCAGCTTAGTAAAGTGATCATCGGACAGATGAATAGTGCGCATCACACTGTTATGGGACACGTGGGTCAGGGCCACACTCAGGTTTTGCACTGCGAGTGCCACAGGTAGCGGCTCAAAGTTAGTGGTAGGGAACACACCGCCCTGCCCTTCAACCAAATATTTAGCCACTTGTGGGAACTCGGCATATTGGTTCGACGCGCCCACAATCACGGCTGGGTTATCGTCCGAATGGTTGATTTGGATATTGATCACTTCATCTAATGAAGCTAGGGCCTGCTCGGCGCCTGCAAAGGTGTAAGCCGTAGTTCTAAAGCTTAACGGATCCTGTAATGGACGCTCATCGTTTAGCTGCCATAAATAGCTACCATCGAGCTGCTTGAGAATGTCACTGGTGGCCGATTTAATGTAAGGGAACGGACGGATGTCGTTGGTTTGCGGCAAGAATGGCGCCACGTTACCGTTTAATCCCTCAAGGCTTAAGCCAAAGACAGTGGGCGATACGGACAACAATTGCTTCGCTTCACGGTAACCTTGCATGGCATACGCGACGGCAAAGGCATTGTTAGACAGAATCGATAGCGCATCTTTCCCCATAGGTGCCAATGGGGTGATCCCCGCATCGGCCATCGCCTCTTTACTGCTCACACGCTGACCTTTGTAGAACACTTCCCATTCACCAATCATGGCTAAACCGACATGGGATGACAGCAGAATATCCGCCTCACCGACTGTGCCTTTAGCTGGGATCACAGGGGTCAGCCCCTGATTTAAATAGGCTTCATAAAGCTCGGCAACCACAGGTTGCACACCGGTTTGTCCGGCTAACATGGTATTTAACCGCACGGCTAAGGCTAGACGAGTGAGTCGAATCGGCGCAGCTTCACCGACACCGGCACTGTGGGCACGCAGAGTGCTGAGGTTAAAGCTTCGAGAGGCATCGAGCACCGCATCACTCAGCTTACCGTTGGCATCGAACAGCTTGTGGTCTTTATTTAGCCCAACCCCCACGGTTAAGCCATACACAGGTTTGCCCAGACGCGCCGCTTCCATCAGTAGCGCGTTTGCTTTCACGAGTTGGGTCTTGGCCTGCGGCGCAATCTTCACTTTAGCGCCATCGGCAATCGCCCAGGCTTGGTCTTGGGTTAAATGTTTACCGTCGAGCACTACTTGCTCCATCGCGAACGCACTGCCTGAAAGTAGACTCAAGGTGAGTGAGGCCATCAACATGGATTTATTCATTATCATCTCCAACATTTTGTTATATTTAATAAAATCTAAGCTTGCTTGAGCGTCACAGCGTTCGCTGCGGCGCAGTTACGGCCGGCATTACGCCCAGTGACTACCCCTTCGGCCACGGCACAGGCTCCTAAGCGGCTGGCACCATGGATACCGCCCGTGGCTTCGCCTGCGGCATATAACCCGGGGATGGCTTTATTGCTGACCAAATGCAGCACTTCGGATTGGGTATTCACCTTCACGCCACCCATGCAGTAATGCACCTTCGGCCACATGCGCACCGCATACCAAGGCCCTTTGTCCAGCACTATTGCCTCCTGCATGGGGCGGTCGAACTCTTTATCAACGCCCGTCTTCACGGCTTCATTCCAACGCGCGACCTGCGCCTTTAATGCCTTGGCGGGCATGCCGTAAATAGCGGCTAGTTCGTCTAAGGTCTCAGCCTTGCTGATGACCTTGTATTTCAGGCCCCAATCTAAAGTCTGTGCCTTGCTGGCACCGGCGGCATTAGTAAAACCAATGGGATAGACAGGCTGCCCCTGCTCATCCCGTCTGGTCATGATGGCGTCGGCACGCGCTTTACGGTCGGCTAACTCATTGAAGAAACGCTCGCCGGTACGCACATCCACAACAATGCCGTGGGGATAGGTAGCGATGGTGTTGAACTGGGAAGCCGTACCAAAGCCCTTCTCGTCGGGGGATGCCCATGGGCCGAGCTGAATTTGGTCTAAATGAATAGGATTAGCACCAATAAGCATCATCTGTTTTAGCGCCTCAGAGGTGGCACCTGCATGGTTGGTTGAATCTAAATCACTATTTAACTCAGGTAATTGCATCATGCGGTATTCAATATCACGACCAAAACCACCGGTCGCCATAATCACGCCACGGCGCGCGCCGATACGACGTATTTTACCCGTGCGCTCTTTGGGAAAATAAAAACCTTCGCGAACTTCGACACCGATCACCCGTCCGGCCTCATCTTGTACAAAGCCTTCGAGCTTGGTCTGATTTTTCATGATGACGCCCTTATCCCGGGCGGCTTTAATTAGGGGACGAATAATGCCAGCGCCTGAACTTTCAACCGTTTGCAACACTCGTTGTACCGAGTGGCCGCCAAAGTGTTGCACAAAAGGCTTCCAGTTCACGCCGTAATCAATCAACCATTGGCAGGATTCTGCAGTGCCGTTACACACCAGTTTAAGCATTTCCACATCGTTCATGCCGCGACCTGCCCGCAGCATGTCAGCCACCATGGCATCGACCGAGTCTTTAATCCCGGCTTGTTTCTGTAGCGCAGAACCAGCTACCGCCATGGCGCCGCCATTGATGGTAGAGTTACCACCAAACACGGGCATCTTATCGATAACCATCACGCTCACGCCGGCTTCTCTGGCCTGCAACGCCGCAGACATGCCAGCAAAACCGCTGCCAACCACGAGCACATCTACGATTTCATCGAAGTTGATAGGCGCAGAGTCACAGCTGGCAGTAGTGGGCAGTGCAATACTCGCCCCGAGTCCCGCGGCCATGACCATGCCCCCCTTTAATAACTGGCGGCGCCCCGAATTAATACCTTGGGTTTTACTCATGCTGATTTCCTTCAATAATCATTGGAACTTGTCAGCGTGAAAGTGCAGATGCTGTGCCAAGCACCTAAAAAGAGGTATTTATGTGGGGAACTTTGATTGCAGGCACAAAATCACGAAATATAAAGATCTACAATCACGATACTTAGTGATTAACTTGAAATATCAATGGAAAAACACTTCTATTACGAATCAACGCTAAGACTCTGTAGCAGTCTGCAACTCGAAAAATCTTTGCACAGTTACTTCGGGTTTATTCGGGATGAATTGCCTATAGATGGGCTATTTGTGAATATTTTTCGCAAACAATTTAATGATATACAGTTTATCGCCCATGTTGATGATTCCCATTGCTGCACCTTGGATAAACGCATCCAAATTCCTCTGAAGATGGCGCAATTGCTAGAGGATCCCGAGCGGCCAAAGGTGCGAATTGTTAATGACATAGAGCATGATCCTGTCACCTCTTTAGTCGCGCCTCAGGTCATTAAGGATATTCGTTCGGTAATTATTTTGCGGATGTCGATTGAGAATACCCACCTTGGGATAGTCGGCTTTTATGCCAAAACGACTGGAGTGTTTAGGCCCCGTCATGCTGACTTGATTGCCCCACATATGCAAAACCTCGCGCTCATCACGGCGCTGAATTTAAGGGATCGCAACTTACTCAAAGAGAACGAAGCGCTCTCTAAACAAAACGTCAGTCTACGCCGCACCTTAGATGTTCAAAATGGCGTGGTTGGCGCTAATTCTGGCTTGAAACAGGTGATGCAGCAGGTGCAATCCATCGCCAAGATTAACACCACAGTGTTAATGCTTGGGGAAACTGGCTGCGGCAAGGAGGTTATCGCCAACGCCATTCACGAACTGTCGGAGCGCTCGGGTAAGCCTTTTATCAAGGTAAACTGTGGCGCTATTCCAGATACTTTGATTGACTCCGAGCTCTTTGGTTATGAAAAAGGTGCGTTTACTGGCGCTGATTCGCGCAAAATTGGCTACTTCGAGCAGGCCAACGGCGGCACCATTTTCTTAGATGAAATTGGGGAATTACCGCTTTCGGCCCAAGTTCGACTACTTAGAGTACTGCAAAATAGTTGTATCACCCGCGTTGGCGGCCACGATGCGGTGCAGCTCGATATTCGTATAGTGGCCGCAACCCACAGAAACCTTCAAGCCATGGTACACAGAGAAGAGTTTCGCGAAGATCTCTGGTATCGGCTGGCGATTTTCCCCATCGAGATCCCATCACTCAGACAAAGACGCACGGACATTCCTCTGTTAGTGCAACATTTTGTCGAGCAGTTGAGTGCCAAGTTCAATTTGCCACAGCTACCAAGAATCGCCCCAGAACAACTGAATATTCTCAACCAATATGATTGGCCAGGGAATGTGCGCGAACTCATTAATGTGCTCGAGCGCGCTATCATTCAGCACCCTGCGGGTCCGCTGGATTTTAGTTTTCTGGCGCCCAAAAGCCTCGAAGCCGTTAAAACCCCGTCCAATCAAACCGTGATTATCGATCCAAGTCATGCCAGCGATAAGCTGGTGCCACTGGAGGTGATGACCAAAAAATACATCAGCCATGCCTTAAGGATCACGGGCGGTAAACTCTATGGCCCAGGCGGCGCGGCCGAATTGCTGGATATCAATGCCAATACCCTGCGCAGTAAAATGAAGAAGTTAGGGATTGTGTAATGCATTGATAAGAAATGGATAGTCATGAAAAAGGCCACAATACTGTGGCCTTTGATGAATGCACTTTTTAGCGCACTCTCTCGTCAGACTTAGAAGAAATAACGAATACCAACGGCATAGTTATTATCTTGCAGATCTTCGTAGGCTTTATCGTCCATATCGCTGAAATCGATTTTGGCTTCGGCATACATGATGGTGTCGCGGCTATAGCGATAATGCAGGCCTAGCACGGCAAACTGACGCGTCCATTTGCCTTGGATAGCGGTGTTTTCATCGGTGTCCAAATCCTGATAAGTCAGCAATAGGCTAGGTACGAATCCGTTATCATAGTGGTAAGCGACAATAAATTCGGCGCCAGTTGAGTCGTAAAGCTCCCCACCTACCAACTCGTTTTGCTCACTCTTATGGGCGTTAAAACCCACATACAGGCCGTCGGCATCACGACCTGGCGCATATTGATAGAAGCTGCCGTATTGGGCACCGATACCGATGATTTGGTTGGTATTATCGACTTCTTTGCCCGCAAGATTGCCAGTGAAGTCACCACGGTTAAAGCCCGCTAACACCTTAAATTTATCGGTGAAATAGTAAGTCGCACTCGCGCCATAGCTAGGGTCGAAGCTCAGCTCCGAACCATCGTTTAAGGCGTTACCTAAATTATCATAGAGCGCCACATCACTATTTTGCTTAGAAGCGTATTGCACCGCGATATGCAGATTACCAAAGGTATTGCGGTATTGTAGCGCCGCATCGGCACGACCCGCTCCGGTGAGGCCGCCATCACCGAAGGTATAAGCACCAACAGACCAACCCGTAAAGGCATTCAGCACGTCAGTGGTGTAAGCAACATCGTAATAAGCCCCCCACTGCTTACCAAAGGTGAGCGAGCCCCATTTGTCGTGCGACATGCCGACATAACCTAAACGGTTAAAGAGGAAATCTGAGGTTTTTGAAGCCGATAACTGGCCACCACCTTGGCCTTCGGTATAGATAAGGCCATCGTCACTGGTGACCATGTTAATGCCCCATTCTGTATGGGCAAAAGAGCGCCAGCCGTTTTTCTCTTGGCGGTCGAAACGGAATCCTACGCGGGAAAAGTTATCAATTACCGAAGTTTCGTGGCCATCATTTAACGCCGCAAAGCCTAGCCAGCCCATCATATTGACGCTATTGGTTTGATCGTTATACAGCTCAACCGCCTGAGTGGTACCAGTCAATAGTACCGCGGGGATCATCACTGCAAGCAATTTCTTTTTCATATCATCTACACCTTTTAATTCAGCTAAACCATATATAATCATATGATTTAATTGGCTTATTATATTCTCCAGCCAACACACAGCAGTTTGCATGCCACGGCGCAGAAAATCTGAATTTCAGGGTGTTTTTTAGAAGTAGATCCGCCAATCACGAAATATCGTGATTGGCGGCAATTAAATATCGCGGAATATATTAAATATCGTTACTAGATCGCGAGCATTAGCGACAGTTTGATTACATTTGTGTCATCAAGCTTGAGCAGGCGCTCTGCTAGCTCGCCGTCTAGCCGTAGTGGGCGTAGCGGATGTCGAGGCCGTCGATTTAGCCGAGGTAGTTTTAGCGGCTGAGCTTCTCGCTGTGGCGTTTTTAGTGCCGGATTTTTTCCATCCAGCGCCTTTACCTCCAGCTTTTCGATAGCCGCGCTTTTTCGTTGCTGCACGCTTAAAGCCCTGCCCTTTTAAGCCATTGAGGGCTGAGGGTAATTGAGCGCCCGCATTTTCGATTAAGTTATTTAGCGTCCCCAGCAGAGGCTGCATAAAGCCTTGATATGAGATTTCTTTATGGCAGATGCCGTTTAGACTTGCCTCCCACAGCGCCGTCATATCGGGTGTCGTGGCGCTAAGGGGTAAGCTATTGATCAAGCCCTTGCCCACCTCAGTTGCCACAATCGACTTGCCCTGACGCTGAATAAAGCCCCGTTTAAACAGCAGTTCAATAATGCCTGCGCGAGTCGCTTCTGTGCCTAAGCCATCGGTTTCCTTTAAAATTTTGCGGATCTCTGGGTCAGTCACATAACGGTTAATCCCCGTCATCGCACTCAGCAAGGTCGCATCGGTAAAGGCTTTGGGAGGTTGAGTTTGCTTCTCGACCAATTCACCTTGGTGACAATGAAGAACTTGTCCTAAGGTAAGAGGAGGTAACTGACCAAGATATTCCCCTTCCTCTGCGTCCTTGTCGCCTTGCGCAAAACTCGCAGCGGATGATGCGTCCTTTCGTTCGCTCTCTTCTCTGGCAAACAGTTGTTTCCAACCGAGAGACTTATCCTGTTTTGCCTTGGTTTTAAAAAGGCCACCTTCGATCGTCACCTCGACCACGGTTTCACTGTAGCAATAGGCGGGGTAAAACTGCGCCAAATACTGTCGAGCAATATGCAGATAAAGCTGCCTTTCCCGCTGGCTTAAACCTGCTAGATTGGGCTGTTTTTCCGTTGGAATAATGGCGTGGTGAGCATCGACTTTTTTATCATCCCACGCCTTAGACTTCAGCCGAGGATTGGGCACCTCAGCGTGTGCGACTAACTCGGGCGCACCGCCCGTAATGGCCGCTAATACCCCGCTTGCAAGCCCATGCTGCTCGGTGGGCAAATAACGACTGTCTGAGCGTGGATAAGTGATTAGTTTATGGCGCTCGTATAAGCTCTGGCAGGTATCGAGTACGTCCTTCGCGCTCATCCCAAAGCGCTTGGCGGCATCGATTTGCAGCGCCGATAGACTGTAGGGTAAAGGCGGATTCTGCTGCTTATCCTTAGTGCTTAACTGGGTCACTTTGGCGGGTTTATCGGTGATCCGGCGCACTACATTTTGCGCTAAGCCCTTAGCAAGCACGCGCCCTTCCTCATCCATATAGGGCAAGCAGGCTTCACTGGGTTGCCACTTCGCCGTGAAAGCCTGCTCTTTGTCGGTCACTAAGTGAGCCAGAACCTCATAAAAAGGCTTAGATTGGAAATTCGCGATTTCCTCATCGCGGCGCACGATAAGCCCAAGCAGCGGAGTCTGTACTCGACCGACCGATAGTACGCCCTGATAGCCAACCTTTTTCCCTTGAATAGTGTAGGCCCGCGTCATATTCATGCCATAGAGCCAATCGGCGCGGCTTCTTGCAAGCGCCGAGGTCGACAAAGGAATAAACTCACGATTACTGCGAAGTTGCGACAAGGCACGTTTCACCGCCTGCGGGTTTAAGTCGCTGATAAGGAGTCGCTGCGTTTGCTGTAATTTATCGCCCGTCACGCCCAAATAGGCGATCACTTCATCAACCAATAACTGCCCTTCCCTGTCGGGATCGCCCGCATTCACTAGCGTATCGGCCTGCTTCACCAGTTTTTTAAGTACTGTGAGTTGGCTGCGGGTCGCGGCCTTAGGTTTAAGCTGCCACTTCTCAGGCACTATGGGTAAATGCTCAAACTTCCACGATTTAAACTCGGGATTATAGGCATCGGGCTCAGCCTGTTCGAGCAAGTGCCCCACACACCAAGACACACAGTTACCTTGGGCGTCTTCAACAAACCCTTCACCTTTTTTGTGGGGTTTAGGCAGCACATCGGCGATTGCACGCCCAAGGCTTGGTTTTTCGGCAATATAGAGGATCATATCTACATTAAATACTGGATATAATTACAGTGTAATTTAGCCCAAAGCGGACAAGAGTGCAAACCGCCGTTTTACCTCAAGGGCCGATTTAACTCGCTTTGCGGTAACGAAACAATAAAGCTGTGTAAATTTAGTTGAGAACAATTCTCATCTAAACCTAAAATCCCTTGCATCCGTTACGAGGAATCGAGAAAACAAATGAATACACTGACCTTGCCAGGCCCTTCAATCCCCGTCTTTAAGCCAGCACTCACCTTAAGATTCAATCAATTGGTGATCTTCCACAGCCTGTTATTATTGGCGTTAAGTCTGCTTTGTGAAATGGGGCTAAAAAGGCTTGGGCTTGAGACGCCTCTCCTTTCTTGGGGAGTTATTCTGTATTTTCCCGTGGCCGTGAGCCTGTCTTTGCTATTAAAACATAGCGTTAGCCGCCGCAGTCTGGCATGGCTATTCGGACTATGGATGCTGCTATGGCTGGTGATGTAAGCACCGGTTTAAGCCTTGTAGGGATACCCACACTTATATCTGTTTAGGTCAAATAAAGAGTTCTAACTCCACGCACCTTGTCTCACCTTTCTCCTACATCCCGACTGTCAAACGCAGCTCGAAACCTAGCGAATTAACGCACCGCTAAATCCCCTATCAGTAATGCCACCAAATAAAGAACGTTAAATTATCAATTATTTAACAACTTTAGCTATGAAGCGGCTTAAAAAGTCGTTATGTTGAAGCTCTTGGACGCCCCCACGCGTCTTAACCTTAGGCCAAATTGGCCGTTTAGTACCCAAACTTACAAGCAAATATCTTAAAAACTCTGCAAAAACAACAGAATATTGGAGTTGAATTATATGAATGAGATTGTTAATGCGGTCAACAATATCGTTTGGAGCCCTGCGCTCGTTTATCTTTGCCTCGGTGTAGGACTCTTTTTCTCCCTGCGCTCACGTTTCTTACAGTTACGCCATTTACCCGAAATGATCCGTTTAATGTTTGATGGTAAGAGCACTGATGCCGGTGTGTCTTCCTTCCAAGCCTTAGCCATGACCTTAGCGGGTCGTGTGGGAACCGGTAACATTGCCGGTGTCGCCACTGCGATTACCTTTGGCGGTCCAGGTGCATTGTTTTGGATGTGGATGGTGGCGTTTCTTGGCGCCAGCTCCGCATTCGTCGAATCCACCTTAGGCCAAGTCTACAAAGAAAAAATCAACGGTGAGTACCGCGGCGGCCCCGCCTTTTACATTGAAAAAGGCTTAGGCATGAAGTGGTACGCTTGGACATTTGCTATTGCGACCATTTTTGCCTGCGGGATTTTACTGCCAGGCGTGCAAGCCAACTCGATTGGTTCGAGCCTAAAAACCGCCTTCGATATCGACCCTAACGTCACCGCCGCTATCCTCGCTATGCTGTTAGGTTTTATTATCTTTGGTGGCGTGAAACGTATTGCCCACTTCGCCAGTACCGTAGTGCCCTTTATGGCACTGGGTTATATCATCGTCGCCTGCGTGATTATTGCCCTTAATATTGGTCAGCTGCCCGATATTATTATGTTGATCCTAAAAAGCGCCTTCGGACTCGATGCGGGCTTTGGTGCGATTTTAGGTCTTGCGATTATGTGGGGGGTAAAACGCGGTATTTACTCCAACGAAGCGGGTCAAGGTACTGGGCCACACGCCTCCTCGGCCGCAGCGGTAAGTCACCCTGCAAAACAAGGTTTAGTGCAAGCATTCTCTGTGTACATTGACACTCTTTTTGTGTGCTCTGCCACTGGTTTTATGTTGCTCATCACTGGACTTTACAATGTGCAAGGGCCTGAAGGTGTCGCACTCTACACTGGCATTGCCGGCGTTGCAGCGGGCCCTGGTTATGTACAAACCGCGATGGAAAGCATGATGCCAGGCTTTGGTAATATGTTCGTCGCCGTCGCGTTGTTCTTCTTCGCCTTCACCACCATTGTGGCCTACTACTATATTGCCGAGACCAACATCGCCTATATCAACCGTAAGGTAAATCGTCCTTGGCTGACCGTAGTACTGAAAGTGGTGCTGATGGCGTCAACTGTCTACGGCACAGTGAAAACTGCCGATTTGGCATGGGGCATGGGTGATATTGGCGTAGGTTTAATGGCTTGGTTAAACATTATCGCCATTATTCTGCTGCAACGTATAGCCTTTACTTGCCTTAAGGATTATGAGTCGCAACAAAAACAAGGGGTTGAGCCGTTATTCGATCCTGAAAAGCTCGGTATTCCCCATGCAGACTATTGGGTTGAGCGCAAAAATGCGCAGGATGAACTAGCGCAGAGTCAATCCAGCGAAACTCCCAAAATTTCCTAAGGATTGAAACCCCTAACAAAAATGCCAGTGATTAATCACTGGCATTTTTGTAGTGCTTTTTAAGATGTGCCCGCTTACCGCCAAGCACACTTTCCATCTTAAGAATTTCGTCTTATGGATGGCAAACGTTGTGTAACTCTAAGTTAGTGCCAATGTCTTTATTACGGTCGGCTTTGGCATCGTCGTTACGTAACTGAGTTAAGTGGTCGAGGTAAGATTGGTCAACATCGTTAGTGATGTAGTGACCGTCGAACACTGAGGTTTCGAAACGTTTGATCTCTGGGTTTTCCATTCTCACCGCTTCAACCAGATCCGGCAGATTTTGGAAGATAATGCCATCGGCGCCGATCAGCTTAGCAATTTCATCGGCATCACGACCGTGGGCAATCAGCTCATTCGAGGTTGGCATATCGATACCGTAAACGTTCGGGAAACGGATTTCTGGTGCCGCCGAGGCAAAGTATACTTTCTTCGCACCCGCTTCACGCGCCATCTCGATGATTTGCTCTGAGGTGGTACCACGCACGATAGAGTCATCCACTAACAAGACGTTCTTACCTTTAAACTCAGTGTTGATGGCATTGAGTTTACGGCGTACCGATTTTTTACGCTCCTGTTGACCAGGCATAATAAAGGTACGGCCGATATAACGGTTCTTCACAAAACCTTGGCGGTAAGGTAAGTCCATGCAACGGGCGATTTCTAATGCGATATCACATGAAGTTTCAGGAATAGGGATCACCACGTCGATATCATGGTCGTACCATTCTTTTTTGATCTTTTCACCGAGCTTGGCACCCATGTTTACGCGGCTGGCATAAACAGAGACGTTGTCGATAGTCGAATCAGGACGCGCAAAATACACGAATTCGAAGATACAAGGTGAGTAGCTTGGCTCTTTCGCGCATTGACGAGTGTAAAGCTGGCCATCTAAAGAGATATAAATCGCTTCGCCTGGCGCCACATCGCGCATCACTTCAAAACCCACGGCATCGAGCGCCACGCTCTCAGAGGCCACCATGTACTCAGTACCGGTTGGGGTTTCGTGCTTACCTAATACCAGTGGACGAATACCGAAAGGATCGCGGAAGGCCACCAGACCTTGGCCGATAATCATGGCCACTACCGCATAGGCGCCACGGGCTTGCTCGTGCACCTTGGCAACAGTGTCGAACACCTCATCGGCGGTCAGCATCAAGCTGGTAGTTTTTTGCAGCTCATCAGCCAGCAGGTTTAATAATACTTCTGAGTCGGATGTGGTGTTCACATGGCGACGTTTTTTGATCAGGCCTTCAGCTAATTCAACCGTGTTGGTTAAGTTACCGTTATGGGCTAATGAAATCCCAAATGGCGAGTTAACATAGAAAGGCTGCGCTTCTGACGCGCTGGAACTGCCTGCAGTAGGATAACGTACGTGGCCAATACCCGCATTGCCCTGTAGGCGCTGCATGTGTTTGACTTCAAATACATCTTTGACCAGACCATTGGCTTTACGTAGTCTGAAAGCACCACGATCAACGGTCACAATACCTGCCGCATCCTGACCTCTGTGCTGAAGCACGGTCAGTGCGTCATAAATGGTCTGATTAACCGATGATTGGCCAACTATTCCGACGATACCACACATGGGTAAGCTTCCTCATTGTAAGATGTTCTATGCCCTTTCATGTTGAAATATAAGTAAAAGACGAAGTAAATCCCCAGCCATACGGCTTAAGTGTTTCATCTCAGTGTTGAGTCCGTACCTTAGGTTTCAGGCTCAACCCTACTTATCCTCCATCACTTAGGATAAATTTATTGTCTTTTTTATAGTTTGGGTACAAAGCTGGAGGTGTTTTCCAAATAGTGAAAGAACCATTGGATCACAACGCCAAATTCGGGCACTAGTACAGAGTCCTTCCACCATTGGGTGTTGGGTGAGCCTGTAAAAGCATCCATAAAAAACAGTAGCGCGCTGACGATCAGCGCCCCCCTAATGGCACCGAAACACAGACCTAAGAGTCTGTCAGTGCCAGATAATCCGGTTTTAACCACTAATTGCCCAATGATGTAATTGATGAGGGCGCCGAGTATTAAGGTGGTGATAAAAAGAATAGCAATGGAGACCCCATTGCGTAGCACCTCATCGTTCATTTGCGTGAGATAAACGGCGAGGTCTTGGTAAAATTGGCTGGCAACAAAGAAAGCCGCGAACCATACCACTAACGACATGGCTTCTTTGGCAAATCCGCGGATCAGACTGATAAGAGTCGATAACCCGATAACGAAGATGATAGCGTAATCAATCCAAACCATTGAGATGGCTTTCCAGCATAGGCTTTAAGACGGCGCGATTCTACCAGAGACTGAAACGATTCTCACCCCTAGAGAGGTAAATAAATTATTTCAGCCTCTGCCGAATAGCATTAAGATTCCAAGGGATTAAAAGGCACAATTCGGCCTTTCAAACGGGTTAGGCTTTCAATTTCTTCCTGCATTTTCTTGAGCTTAGCTTCGGAAACATCGGGCCCCACAAACACTTTCGTCAATACGCCATCCTTAGGCGTGTCTGGAATTGTGTACGCCTTGTAACCACTTTTACGTAACTGCGCCACCAGCGCTTTTACGTTGGCGGCATTGCTAAATGCGCCTAGTTGCAGGGTAAGTCCAGGTTTTAATGAATCGCGGCTCACCACTTTGATGCCATCGTCTTTGGCAGGTTTTGCAGATTCTGTTTTCGCGGTTTCGGCTTTAGGTTTGTCCGCTTTCGCCACGACGGTTGGCTTGGTTTCAGGCTTTTTGGTCTCAGTTTTAGTTGCAGGTGGCTTTGGCGTCTCTTTCTTCGGCTCGGCCTTAGCAGTCTCGGTTTTCACCGGCTCTTTCACTTCAGGCTTATTTTCCGCTTTTGCCGTCTGTGGCTTGGCTTGCTCCTTCACCGCTTCCGATTTAGGTTCGACTTTTGCCGCAGGCGTGTCTTTGACGTCAGTATTGACCGCCTGCGCTAACGCCGCCTCATCATTCGGAGAGGCCTCTTCGGGTAAGGCACCTTCGCCATCCACATCCTGAGTGGACAACACCTCAAACATATCATCGGCGTTTTGCTGCGCTATCGCGGCAGGACGCAGGGGAATTTCGGCAAATTGTTCCTCTTGGCGGTCCTTCTTGCCATCTAAAATATCCGGCAGAAAAATCACCCCGAGGGCGACCAGCACCACAGTGCCGACTAATCGATTATGAAACTGGCTAGACAAAACGGTTATCCTGCTTAAAGAGAGACTTAAAACCTGCCACAGTGTAAAAGGAGCCAAACACAATTACCACATCATCGGGCTGAATTTGCGCTTTTAATGCCGTCCATGCCGAGGCGATATCGTCAAACTCATGGGCCTTAGTGTCTTGCGCTAAGGTTTGGCGCAGCAGGCTTGCATTGGCGCCGCGCTCCCCCTGTAAACTCACTAAGTACCAAGTATCGATTAAGGGCGAAACCACAGGCAATACGCCTGCAATGTCCTTATCCTTTAGCATGCCGCACAGGGCAAACACTCGCTTCCCCGTCACCATAGGCGTGAGCTGTTTGACTAAAAAGCGCGCCGCATGGGGGTTGTGCGCCACATCGAGTAAAATCAGCGGCTGCTCGTTAACTTGCTCTAAACGCCCGGTTAAGCGCGCGCTGCTGATGCCTTTGGCAATGATATCGGCAGCAATATGCGGCCAGCCATGTTCAACAATCGCAATCACAGTCGCGGCGTTGGGTAATGGCAGTGTCGGCAAACTCAGCTGCTTGAGGGTGAATACTTGGCCTTGGTAATCCCACGTCTGGCCATCTTGCTGGTAACTAAACTCCTCACCCACACGATAGATCTTGGCGCCAACATCTTGGGCGACATCATTGACCGTATGGGGTAAGTTTGGCTCGCCGACAATGGCAGGTTTTCCTTGGCGAAAAATCCCCGCCTTTTCGCGGCCAACCAGCTCACGGGTATTACCCAAATACGCCTCATGGTCTAAATCAACCGAGGTCACGACGCTGATATCAGCATCAATCATGTTAGTGGCATCTAAACGGCCGCCAAGACCGACTTCTAAGATCACCACATCCAGCTTGGCCGCTTTAAATAGGATTAAGCCCGCCAAGGTGGCATATTCGAAAAAGGTCAGCGAAATCTCGCCACGTGCCGCTTCAATCTGTTCAAAAGCCGCTACAAAGGCGTCATCGCTAGCGTCCTGACCGTTGATGCGCACCCTTTCATTGTATTTGAGCATATGGGGCGAGCTGTAGACGCCCACCGTCAACCCTGATAAACGCAGGATGTTCTCTAGCATGGCGCAGGTCGTGCCTTTACCATTGGTGCCAGCAACAGTGACAATTTGACTTGGCCCTAAATCCAATACATTAAGGCGCTCGGCAACCTTAGAAACCCGAGTTAATCCCATGTCGATTTCGGTTGGGTGAATCGATAATAAATAATCTAGCCATTGTGCCAATGGCGCATTCACACTCGGCACAGTTAAGGCTGTCTGTTCAGTCGGGGCTGTGGTCATCTGTTCTTTCCTTCCTTCGATACGCGCTTCACTTACATCGGCAAAGCGGCGATTAATCCAGCATAAACAATGGCCCTAAAGCCAACTTAGGCAGTTGATACTGCTCGGGATATGTCACATCGACTAAATAGAGCCCATTGGGTTTGGCGGTGGCCGCCGCTTGATTGCGATCTTTAAGCGCCAGCAAATCCGCCATCCAAGTCAGTGGTTGGTTGCCTAGGCCGATTTCCAACAGGGAGCCAACAATGTTTCGCACCATATGGTGCAAGAAGGCATTAGCAGAAATATCGACAATCACATACATGCCCTGACGGGTCACTCTAACGCTGTGCACATTGCGAAATGGGGTTTTCGATTGGCATTGAATCGCGCGAAAACTGGTAAAGTCCTGCTCACCGAGCAGCGCCTGCGCCGCAACATGCATTTTATCGGCGTCGATATCACCGTGGTAATGGCTCACGCCGTGACGTAGGATCCCGGGGCGAAAATTATGATTGTAAATCACATAGCGATAACGTCTGGCCGTGGCTGAAAAGCGGGCATGGAAACTGTCATCCACCTCTTTTGCCCAACGAACGGCGATATTATCGGGCAAATTGGCATTCACCCCTAAGGTCCACGCGCCTTCGTTACGTATGGCATTCGTCTCGAAATGCACCACCTGCCCCGTTGCATGAACGCCGGCATCGGTTCGTCCCGCACAGAACAAGCTGATGGGTTCGTTGGCCACCTTAGATAAGGCTTGTTCTAATTGCCCTTGTACTGAATCGACTTCGGCCTGACGCTGCCAACCGAAATAACCACTGCCGTCATATTCAATACCTAATGCAATCCGCATCCACACATCCTCACAGTTAATTTAGCGGCGCATTTTATCACAGCAGCCCACAAAAAAAACGGCGCTCTGCGCGCCGTTAGTGTGAAATCAAGCCCCTTAGGGATTAGCCCATCTCTTTAAGTAAACGAGCCGCTTCTTCTTGCTGACGCTCGTTACCGTCGATTTGGACTTCCCGTAGCAATGCTTTGGCACTGTCGCTATCATCGATTTCGATATAGGCACGGGCTAAATCGAGCTTGGCATTGACTGAGTTTTCCTCATCGTCCACGTCGATCATGGCGGCATCGCCAATCAGGGCACCGACATCGCTCATCTCCACATCCATTTCAGGATAGAGATCTGTCTCTGTGTTGTCCTGCTCGGCATCGTTAAGCAGTTTTTCGATATCGATATAACCATGCTCGTTTTGGAAGTTAGTTAAATCATGTTCTGGAACAAACTTCTTCGACTTGCGAGATTCCTGCGCATCGAGGGCCGCTAGGGCCTCGTCGACGGTAAGCGTATGCTCATCATCGAGGGCAAAGCTGTCCTCAGGGGTTAATATCTCTTCCTCTTCGAGCTCGGTATTGGTGCTAAAGGCGGCAAGTACGCTGTCATCGCTTAAATCGACATCATCTGTATCGTCTTTTAAATCAAACTCGTGGCCTAAATCCAGCTCATCGTCGAGGTTAAACTCAGTGCTCGAAGCTGTATTTTTGGCATCAACCTCTGGCTGAGTATCTGGCGCAAACTCTAGCGGTTTACGCGACGAGCCCTGCACTGGTACCGGATCTAAAGGCAAATCGGTTTCAGGTTTGACCGGCGTTTTCGCCTCAGGCGTAGGCGTAAAATTCAGTTCGGTATCCCAATCGAGAACATGGGGATCTTTAGTCTTATTTGCCTTTAAGTCATTGAAGAAAGATGACTCTTTTTCCTTCGCACTCGCGGCGGCCGCCACAGCAGATGCGGCGACAGCGGCACCAAGAGCAGGTGCGATATCGTCAGTATATTCATCAAAGCCTGTAAACTTAGGTTCTGTGGCATCGTCATCGGCACTGTTATCCGTACTGTCTTGGTTATCCGCAATCTCTTCACTCAGTTCGAAGGTATCGTCCGTGCCATCAATGGCATGGGCGGCACCAATGCCCTTGAGTAAATCTTCTTCCTCGTCTTTTTCTTCTGGCTCGACATGGGTGGTTTCTAAGTCGAAGTTAAAGTCGTCGGCATCCGCCTCGGCTTGTTCAGGCACATCGAACTCGGCTAAGAGTGAATCGAGGTCGTCCTCTGCCGTTGACAAATCTTCAGGTAATGCGGCTTCGAGTTCGGCGGCAATGTCATCGCGCTCAAGGGTGGCTTCAACTTGAGCCGTATCGTCGACAACAGCCTCTTCGACGAGCGCTTCTTGCGTGTTAAAGCCTGCCAATAACTGGTCGAGATCTTCATCGCTCGTTGGCAAGTTTGGAGCGAGTTCATCATCCAACTCAGCGGCAATGGCCGCAGCGACTTCAGGATCGGGCTGCGCAGGAGCATCTAGGTCCGCGAGTAGCGCATCTATATCGTCGGATTCGCTTACGCCCATGTCAGTTAAGTCGGCATCAAGCTCGGCGGCAATTTCATCGCTTAAATCGGGTTCGGGTGCGGCGGGTTTATCAAAATCTGCCAGTAAAGCATCAATATCATCGGTTTGCGCGACACCCAACTCGGCTAAGTCATCGTCCAATTCGGCGGCAATTTCATCACCGAGATCATCAGCAGTTTCTGCTGGCACCTTGTCATAATCGGTCAATAAGGCATCGAGATCCTCATCCGCCGCTTCGACAGGTTTGTTAGCCTCTGGCTGATTAAAGCCTGCGAGTAACGCATCGATATCGTCGTCGGCAGGCACAGCATCGTTTTCAAGCTCAGTGTCCAGCTCTGTGGCTAAGTCAGCGCCTAGCCCAGATTCTAGCTCGGCGGCAATCGCGGCGGCTAAATCTTCATCCTCTGGATCTGGCGCAGTTTCAGCAGGTAAATCGAAACCGGCTAATTCGTCGAGTTCGTCAAGCCCTTCAGCTGTAGCTTGAGCCTCCTGCGGGGTATCTTCTTCATCAGAGCCTAATCCGGCCAGCAATGCATCGAGGTCTTCTTCCTCAATAATATTGCCAGATGCGGCTTTTTCTTCGGCAAAGGCTTCGGCTTCCTCTTGGTCACCCATGGCCTCTGCCCAGAGATCGTCCAGAGACTGGCCTTCATCCTCTTCAAATTGAGGTTCAGGCTCAGTGCTGACACCTGGGTCAATAAACATTTCTGATGCCATGTCCATTTGTTCATGGCTATCGGTCATTTCCTGCTCGGGTTGCAGGTCAACACTGCCAACATCGAGTAAGCTGTCGATCGAATCAGCATGGTCAGTATCTAGATGCACCGCCATGTCGCTGAGATCGTCATCATCCATCGCCAGCACAGACGCACTCGCCACGCCAGCCGCACCCGCGGCCATCATCGCCGCCTGCTGCGCTTCTAACTCGCGGCGCTCTTTATTGCGTTTACGGCGTAATAGCCAGAAAACGAGCACCAGTAGCAATAATGCGGGGATCACCGCTGCCGCAACGAGGAGCAGCGGATTACTCATCAGGTTACGCCACAGATCATCGGGCTCTGCGGGCATGGCAGGCTCGTCTGTCGTCGCGGTCCCTGGCGTTTGTGCGGCCTCAACCTCGGCTTTAAGTGCAAGGTTTTGCTTCTTACTGGCCTGTAGGGTTTCTTCTAATACCGCAATCTGTTGATTTAATTCTTCAACCTTGGCTTTGAGTGTCTCAACATCGGTATTCCTCACCGCGAGTTGATCTTGCGCTCTGGCTAACTCATCGGTCAGGGATAAATTCTTGCTCTCCGCAGCTTCGAGGCGTGCATTGATATCCGAGCTCACCATCTTAGGCGCGGTTGGCGTCGCAGCCACTTCGGTATTGGTCACTTTCGCCGCTTCGGGCTTCACCTCGGCCTTAGGTGGCGTCTCCACCTTAGGTTTAGGCTGTGCAACTGTCTGAGTCGGTGCAGCGGGCTTAGTCGCAGGTTTGGTTTCAGCCTTAGGCGTAGCTTTAACACCAGAACGAGCCTGCTTATCGCTGCGCTCGGCGCGGGCAATGGCCAGACTATTGGGAATAGCCAGCATTACTTCTTTCGAAGGGATCAGCAAAATCATGCCACGTTCGAGACTGTTATAACTGTCGGAGTTAAACGCATGGGGGTTAGCATCAAATACTGCGGCCATCACCTGATAAACGCTGACACTGGCATCGGGACGGACTTTTTGCGCAATGCTCCAGAAAGTGTCCTTAGAGGTCGTTGGTCCATATTGATGATTGACCTGACGGATCTGTCCGTCTGGCCCCATGATTTTTAAAGGTTTTATTTTGGGAGTATCAGCAGCTATCGCAGGATCAATAAAAGAGGTCGTGGAAGAAACAGCTAAAACGGTGGCCATCAGGCCCACAAGATACGAAGTGCGAAATTTCATCAATCCTTCCCTTTGAAGCGCTATTTAAGTTATCTCGCTGATAACAGGCTTTAGGCAATTGTATTTATTGAGATTACTATAAACTAGAAATCCCAGCCCTGCTACTGTTCACAATTGTAAAACAAAAAAAGCCTGCTGGCAGCAGGCTTTTTCACTGGGCATCAATCGCCACTTAAGAGTTAGTAATAATCTCTCACTAAAATCTCGGCAATTTGCACACTGTTTAAGGCTGCGCCTTTACGAATATTGTCCGACACCACCCAAAGGTTAATACCGTGAGAATGGGAAATATCCTTACGTACACGACCCACATAAACAGGATCGGTACCCGCTGCATGGGTTACAGCCGTTGGATATTCGTCATCGGATTCGAACAATACCACTCCTTCGGCATCGCGCAGTAAAGCTTTAATATCTTCTGCATCGGCGACTTGACGCGTCTCGATATGTACGGCTTCAGAGTGACCATAGAAGACAGGCACACGCACGGCCGTTGCGTTAACGAGGATTTCGTCATCACCGAAAATCTTCTGGGTTTCCCAGACCATTTTCATTTCTTCTTTGGTGTAGCCGTTATCCATAAATTTATCGATTTGCGGCAATACGTTAAACGCGATTTGCTTTGGATAAACTTCAGCGTCAGCAGGCAGACCTTGCAGCAACTTAGTGCATTGTTTTGCCAGTTCTTCAATCGCCTTTTTACCTGTACCAGAGACAGACTGATAGGTCGCAACGTTAATACGGCTGATACCGTAAGTATCGTAAATCGGTTTTAGTGCCACCAGCATTTGGATGGTCGAGCAGTTCGGGTTAGCGATGATGTTACGGTTGCGGAAATCGGCAATCGCATGGGGGTTAACCTCAGGTACAACCAATGGAATATCAATGTCGTTGCGGAAGTGAGAGGTGTTATCGATCACCACACAACCCGCTTCAGCGGCGATTGGCGCCCACTTGGCCGAGACATCGCCACCAGCAGAGAAGAAGCCTAACTGTGCTTGACTCCAATCGAAGGTTTCGACGTCCAAAATGGTAACTTGTTTGCCATGGAAGCTGACCGTTTCACCGGCGCTACGGCTACTGGCTAAAGGATATAAGTTCGCAACCGGGAAGTTACGCTCTTCGAGGATCTCAATCATAGTTTGACCCACTGCGCCCGATGCACCTAAAACGACAACATTAAATTCCTGCGACATAATTACCGACCGACTCCTGAAAAACCTAAATTGGACAACCAATCTACCTCAGATTGGCCGTGATAAGCCAGCGCCAATGCACTAAATTCGCGTCTATGTTTGTGATTTTTTCTCATAGTGTCGAAGCCATTCGACCTTGCAAAGCCATTTCGGAATACGGCATCGTCATCACGCAGGTCGTAGACGAATCTTGCGAGCTGTAATAAGGCTTTTTCATCGGGAATTTGTTCGAGCTCGACCGCCTTAAAATGAAATGGTGGCAAGAGCTCGGATAAGCGCTTCGTGGCCGGAATGGCTAACAACTCACACAACTTTTGGTACAGCATAAAAGTGCCACGGGCCTTACCTTCTAAGCTGTAACCGGCGATATGCGGGGTCGCAAACTCAGCAAAAGGCACCAGCTCAGGCATGGGATTCGGCTCCCCTTCCCATACATCGAGCACCAATTTAAGGTCATCCCTTTGCTGCTTAACCTTAATTAAGGCTTGATTATCAATCACATCACCACGGCAACAGTTCACCAGCCAAGTATTTGGTTTAAGACTCATCAGGCGCGCTTCATCGAATAAATGCAGCGTCTTATGTTCGCCAGTGCGGGTGATGGGCACATGTAGGCTGATGATATCCGCTTCAAGTAATAGGGTTTCAAGGCTCACAAAATGACGGGGATCGCCCTCGGCCGCTTTGATGGGGTCATTGAGTAATACCTTAATGCCGTAGGCTTCGAGGCATTTGGCCGTCGCGCTACCAGTATTGCCCGCGCCGACAATCCCCACGACTTTGCCCTTGAGCGGCGAGTTAAACCGCGCCGCCAGTTCTAACATCGCAATAAAGGCAAACTCCCCGACTGCGGTCGCATTACAGCCGGGCGCATTCGAAAAGGGAATACCACGCACTGCAAGGTAGGCCAGATCCACATGGTCCGTCCCTATGGTGGCGCTGCCGACAAACTTAAGTTTTGGATTGGCATCTAACAATGCAGCATTGACTCGGGTGACCGAGCGCACCAGCAGCACATCGGCATCTTGCACCTGCTCGGGCGTTAGCGTGCGGCCATTGACTGGGATTATCTCGCCTAACGCCCCAAATAAGGGTTCGACATAGGGCATATTTTCATCGACAACAATCTTCATGGGGACCTTTCTGATAAAAATGGGCTAGAGAGTGAGTAGCCAAGGATTCTAGCAAGACTCTGATCATAAACCCAATCCCTGAGTCTCATTATACCAATCGTATTAAATATCTGTTCATTCAGCGGGAGTTCAACACGCTTTAGACAAGGCGAAGGGTTGAAGGCATAGTGGTGCTCTGTCGAAAGCCTTAAACGCAGTATAAAGCGCGTTGAACCCCGCCCTTCGGGAGCCACACTGGCATCCCACTCCCGCGTTACATTGACTTAAAAGGGAATAACCATTTCTGCATCAATGCGCCTTGGATTGAAATGCCAGTGAGGCTCTGAACTGATTAGATATTTAATGTGATTGGTATTTCTGAATTTCAGCCAGTAAAGAATCCGCCTTCTTAGAAGGCGGCTTTGATTTGCCCCTGGAAGGGGCTATTTCCTTACACCTACTTCATCTGTTGCGACAATTGAGCATCATGCTCTAGATCTTG